>NZ_CP022603.1:330833-661666 GCF_002278035.1 Ochrobactrum quorumnocens
GGCAGCGATATTCGTCTTCGACAGCGGCAGCAGAATGTCACGCATGAAGCGAAACGGACCTGCATTGTCAATGCGTGCAGCTTCAACCAGCTCACCTGGAATGGTGAGAAAGAACTGTCGGAACAGGAACGTCGCCGTCGCCGATGCCATAAGCGGTAGCGTGAGGCCCGCATAGGTGTCGATCATGCCGAGGTCAACGATGACCTTATAGGTCGGCAGGATACGCACTTCGACAGGCAGCATCAGCGTGACAAAAATCATCCAAAAGAAGAACATGCGGAACGGAAAGCGAAAGAACACGATCGCAAATGCCGACATGAAAGAAATGATGATCTTACCGACTGCGATCAGCATTGCCACCACGAACGAATTCCACAGAAGTCGCTCGAGACTGACACCAACGACCCGCTCAACGCCACCGAAAATGGCATCGCCATAGTTCTCCATCATGTGTCCACCGGGCACAAGCTGGATTGGCGGGCGAATGATATCGCCAGAGGTCAGCGTCGAAGCGACAAAGGTGTAATAGATCGGAAAGGCTACAACGATGATCCCAATGATCAGGATCAGATGGCCTAACAGATTGGAGACTGGGCGTTTTTCAATCATGGTCGCCTCACTCACGAATAATGCACGCGCTTCTCGATGAAGCGGAACTGGAATGCGGTCAGGGCGATCACGATAATCATCAGAATAACCGACTGCGCCGATGAGGAGCCGAGGTTAAGATTGACGAAGCCGTCGTTATAAACCTTGTAGACCAGGGTTTCAGTAGCTTTGGCAGGGCCGCCACCGGTGACGGCATGAATAATGCCGAATGTGTCGAAGAAGGCATAAACCGTGTTGACCACCAACAGAAAGAATGTGGTTGGTGCCAGAAGCGGGAACACAATTGACCAGAACCGTCGTGCACCGCGCGCGCCGTCAATAGCCGCCGCTTCAATGAGTGATTTCGGAATTGCCTGAAGGCCTGCAACAAAAAACAGGAAGTTGTAGGAAATCTGTTTCCATGCCGCAGCACCCACAATCATGGCCATCGCCTGATTACCATTAAGCAGTGGGTCCCATGCAACTCCGTAGCTGCGCAGCAGATACGCAAGCGTACCCATGGCAGGATTGAACATGAAAAGCCAAAGCATACCAGCAACAGCGGGTGCCACAGCGTAAGGCCAGATCAACAATGTACGATAAAATGTCTTGCCGCGAATGACACGGTCAGCGGCCGTTGCAAGCAACAATGCTGCGCCCATGGCTACAAATGCGGTCAAAAGATTAAAGACAATCGTTACCTTGAAGGAATGCAGATAATTGGGATCAGCCAGAACGGTGGTGAAGTTGGCGAGCCCAACGAATGTAGATTTCAGTCCAAATGCGTCTTCGCGCATGAATGACTGATAAATCGCCTGACTTGCTGGCCAAAAAAAGAAGATCACAGTCAATATGATCTGCGGAGCCAGCAGGAAGTAGGGTAAGATCTTGTTTGGAAACGTGACTTTCTGCACGGGAAGTTTCCTTGCGGATAGCAATGCCGCCAAACCCTTTTAAGGGCAGGCGGCACGCTCTAGTTCATCAGATTATTGTGCTGCTGCAATCGCTTCGTTTGCGCGTTTTACGGCGTTATCAAGCGCAGTCTTTGCATCCTGCTTACCGCCTAGCATGGCTTCGAATTCCTCATTGAGGATATCGCGAACCTGCGGCAGGTTGATGAGACGCACACCCTTGGAGTTTTCCGTTGGTGCTTTGCCCATCATCTGGAGGATGGGTGTTTCACGGCCCGGATTCTTTTCATAGAAATCCGAGTTCTTCGTTGCTTCATAAGCAGCCATCGTCACTGGCAAGTAGCCCGACTTTTCATGCAGCTTCTGCTGAATTTTGGTCTGCGAAAGGAAGTTGAAGAACTGAGCAATGCCCTTGTACTGCTCATCGCTGAGGCCAGCAAAGACCCAGAGGCTGGCACCACCCGGGATAGTGTTCTGCGGGCCATGGCCTTCATAGTAAGGAAGCTGGCCAATGCCGTAGTTCATGCCTGACTTGATGACATCACCGAGGCCGCCCGAAGATTCCGTCAGCATTGCGCATTCGCCCGAGGTGAAGAGCTGTTTGGCTTCAGAAACGCGCCCGCCATAACGGAAAGTGCCGTCTTTGGCCAGATCAGCGATGGCTTGGAAATGCTCAACGAAAAGCGGTTCGTTGATCTTGAGTTCGACGTTGGTGCCGCCGAGGCCGTTTTCATTGGTGCCGTAGGAAACATTGTTCCAGGCAGCAAAGTTTTCAGTCTGAATCCAGGTGAGCCAGGTCGAAGTGAAGCCGCAGGCAGATGCACCGCTCGACTTGATCTTCTTGGCTGCTTCAAAAACTTCCGGCCAGGTCTTTGGTGGGTTGTTTTCGTCAAGGCCAGCTTTTTTGAAAGCGTCCTTGTTGTAATAAAGGATCGGCGAAGACGAATTGTATGGGAAGGACAGCATTGTGCCGTCTGGCTTCGAATAATAGGCAACGATACCCGGCAGGTACTGCGACTTGTCGAACTTGAAGCCGCCCTTTTCGAGCACTTCAGCTGCTGGAACCATCGCGCCTTCGGCGGCCATCATGACGCCGCTACCGGCATCGAAAACTTGAATGATTGCTGGTGGCTGCTTTGAACGGAATGCGGCGATGCCTGCGTTCAACGTTTCAGGATAGCTGCCCTTATAGACCGGAACGATTTTGTATTCGCTCTGGCTTTCATTGAACTCTTTGGAAAGTTCATTGACCATTTCGTTGTTGGCACCGGTCATGCCGTGCCACCAGCTAAGCTCCGTCTGTGCGAAAGCCTGCGAACCAATGGTGAGGGCAAGGGCGCCAGTCAGCGCCGAAGTCGTGATCAGACGGGTAAGCATATTTCCTCCTCGGAAATGAGGTTGCGTGAACATCGAGAGTGGAATCCACCGCTCAGGGTGCCGGAACCTGCATTATTGTTATTACACTTATATGACTGCAATTTCACTGGATCAACTTCTAGATCGCTTTAATAGAATAAAACCGAAAATGTTAATGGTTAAAAGGAAAAAAAACGAAAAAGAATCGATAATATTGGGGAGAAGATGTGGATAGCTTTTCAAGATATCGCTTTAGCATAACAACAACAGCTCTTGGCCCTTTAGCCAACTCACAAACTGTGCCCTCGTCCATTCTTCACTCTGCAGAATTGAAACGACCTTCCTGCTCCCATCAAGAGCGCTATATAAAATTCAGTAAACTCAGGGGCTTGCGTGAGTGCAAGAATCTCAATTATGTGGCTCCCAACCTGTGAGGATTGCTGTTGGTGGCGCTCAATATATAGTCAACCCTTACAACCAGGAACTAGAGTATTCGCATATATGGAGCAGTTTTCTGTTCCGGAAACCGCATGACGGAGTTTTTATGCCCATTCGCACTGACTGGAATGCAGCTTCATTGTCTGCAAAGCTTTATTCCAGAACATGGGGCAAGAACGAACCTGGCGGCGTTATTATCGGGTTTGATCCGCAGGGCGTGAAGTTTGCATATGCCGGTGGCTTGGAAAGTCTCGCGACAGGCGTTCCTTTTACAGCCAACACGGTTGTTCGTTACGCATCCATAACCAAGCATATTTTCTGTGCCATGGTACTGCACCATGCCGATGTGATTAGCCTCAATGATCGGCTTGGAGATCATCTGCCGGAGCTGCAAAGCCCATTAGCTGACGTTTCTGTCGGACGGGCGCTTGATATGACGGCGGGTTTGCCGGATGTGCGCGAGTGCCTGACGCTTTTGGGGCTGTCTGTCTACACGCATACCAATGCGGAAAGCCTTCTAGAATTTCTTTCAACAATCAACCGGCTGAACTTTAACGCCGGTAGCGAAATTTCCTATTCAAATACCGGTTATAGGCTTGTTGAAGCAGCCTTTGAGCGTAAAGGACTATTTTTCAAGGATTTTGTGAAATCCGATATCAGCGATTCCATTGATGTCCCCAATGTTTGGGCCGATCCTGTCAAAGGACTTGCGCCGGGTTATTGGAAGTCTGGAGACAAATGGCAGGAAAGTGCGGCTGGCCTTCAGCTTTCCGCGTCAGGCAGTCTTGCAGGTAGTGGTATGGCGCTGACTAAATGGGCGCAGACTCTCCTGGAAGACCAAGGGTCGTTAAACGAATTGCTTTCGAGACTTTCGATCGAGCGGTTTCTCAACGATGGTCGACCGACCGGCTATGGTCTCGGTTTGCGCTGGAATGAAATTGACGGAAAGCGCTTCATTGGTCATGGCGGATCGCATCCGGGTTACAAAAGCTATTTTATGCTTGATCCGGCTGAGAAAACCGGCATGATAGTTGTTAGTAACCGCGAAGACGCTGACACTTATAAAATCGCGCGTGACTGCATGGCAGCGCTCAACGGGTTGGATCTGCCTGATACCAGCTGCACTATTCCAGACGGATTATACGTAACGGAAGCCGGGCCATTCTGGATCGAGATGCGTGAAGGCGTCGCCAATTACCTTGGTGCTGAAGATCGTCTCTACAATATCGGCGATGATTGGTTCTCGTCGTTGTCACCGTCATCGCCAATGAAGCTGCGTTGGACTGGTGATGCGCTGCAAGGCGAAATCGGCCATGTAGCGCGCGAATTGAAGTCTGTAACCGCTCGCCCCGCAGGCAAAGAGTTTGATGGCCAGTGGGCCGCACGACTTTATGGTGCCTCCTTCACCATCGATAACGGCCATATCATTATGGGAATTGGCCCAACGCGACAGGTCATGCCATTGGAAGACCTCGGAAATGGCCGGGCGTTGTTCACATTGCGCGATGGGCCTTGGCACAAGCGCATCTGTATCCATATGCTCGACAAAGATCGTCTTGAACTGGTTCTTAACCGCAGCCGCATGATTGAATATCAGCGTTGAACAAGCTTCATTGTGTTATTTTCGGAAAATTGATTCCGAAAATGATGTGAATGGAGTGAGCCAATGCTTGAGCAGATGATCGATCAAGGTGCCGGTCGCGAACCCGCCGATATCGTATTGAAAGGCGGCCGCTTCTTCGATCTCGTGACGGGCGAACTCGTTGAAAGCGATATTGCGATTAGCGGTGATCGCATCGTGGGCACCTTTGGCACCTATCGGGGCAAGCAGGAAATCGATATTTCGGGCCGCATCGTCGTGCCGGGTTTCATCGACACGCACCTGCATATTGAATCATCCAATGTGACCCCGCATGAATTTGATCGCTGCGTACTGCCACAAGGTGTCACCACAGTTATTTGCGATCCGCACGAAATCGCCAACGTTCTGGGCGTCGAAGGCCTACAATACTTCCTCGATAGCTCGCTGGAAACGATCATGGATATTCGGGTGCAGCTTTCAAGCTGTGTGCCTGCAACCCATATGGAAACCTCTGGTGCCGAACTTCTGATCGACGATCTGCTGCCTTTTGCCGACCACCCCAAGGTTATTGGGCTTGCTGAGTTCATGAACTTTCCGGGCGTCTTGTCGAAAGACCCTGAATGTATGGCGAAGCTCAAAGCCTTTCAGGGACGCCACATAGATGGTCACGCGCCACTGCTGCGAGGGCTAGATCTGAATGGCTATATCGCAGCCGGTATCCGCACTGAACACGAGGCGACAAGTGCTGAGGAAGCGCTCGAAAAGATGCGCAAGGGTATGCATGTGCTTGTGCGTGAAGGTTCGGTTTCCAAAGACCTGCATGCTTTGATGCCGATTATCACAGAGAGGCACTCGCAGTTTCTGGCGCTTTGCACGGATGACCGCAATCCACTCGATATCGCTGATCAGGGCCATCTTGATTATCTCATCCGCACGGCAATTGCTGGTGGTGTTGAACCGCTTGCTATTTATCGCGCGGCAAGTGTTTCGGCAGCGCGCGCTTTCGGGCTGTTTGATCGCGGACTTGTTGCGCCGGGGCAGCGCGCCGATCTCGTGATCGTCGACACTCTTGAAGGCTGCAATGCTGAAATCGTTCTGTCTGCGGGCAGGGTGGTTTCGGAAGAACTGTTCTCAACGCGTGGATCAGTTGCGGAAGTCGGTCGCAACAGCGTGAAAGCGCCAACTGTTAGTGCATCAAGCTTCAGATCACAATCCAACAGTGGAAAGACGCGTGCAATCGGCATTATTCCGGGCAAGATCATTACCGAAAGCCTCGAGTTTGATCTGAAAGTCGGAGCGCATGGCGTTGAACCAGATCTTGATCGCGACGTTGTCAAAATCGCAGTGGTTGAACGGCATGGAAAGAATGGCAATATCGCTACCGGTTTCGTGCATGGATTTGGCTTGAAAGCAGGTGCGATTGCTTCAACTGTCAGCCATGACAGCCATAATATCTGCGTGGTCGGTGTGTCGGACGAAGATATCGCCGCTGCCGCTAACCGACTTGGTGAAATTGAAGGCGGTTTTGTAGTGGTTCTTGACGGTAAAGTATTGGCTGAAATGCCGCTACCAATCGCTGGGCTGATGAGCATAGAGCCTTATGAAACCGTGCGTGAACAGCTTCGCGAACTGCGACATGCGGCTGAAGAGCTCGGTTCGGTTTTAGAAGAACCATTTTTGCAGCTAGCGTTTGTTGCTCTGCCGGTCATCCCGCATCTGAAGATCACGGATCGCGGGCTTGTCGATGTCGATAAGTTTGAATTCGTCGGCAATTAGTCGGACTAATAAAATTGTCATAAAGGGTTTAAATTAACCTGCTAACGCACTGGCAAAAATTGGATTTTTGACCATGCAATTTTTGAATACCTTTGACCTTTATCCATTCCTTGATACGGCGGTGAGTTTCACCGCCGCCTTTATCTTTGGCACAATGATCGGCGCTGAACGACAGTATCGTCAGCGAACTGCAGGGCTGCGAACCAATGCGCTCGTAGCATTGGGTGCTGCGGCCTTTGTTGATTTGGCTGCGCGTCTCGCAGGCAGCGCGGAATCGCTACGTGTGATCGCCTACGTGGTTTCCGGTGTTGGTTTTCTTGGTGCTGGCGTCATTATGAAGGAGGGCATGAGTGTTCGTGGCCTCAATACGGCGGCCACCCTCTGGTGCTCGGCAGCCGTTGGAGCGTGTGCTGGCACAGATATGCTGGCAGAAGCAGCTTTGCTGACAATCTACGTTTTGCTCGGCAATACGTTGCTGCGGCCGCTTGTTAAGCTCATCAACCGCATTCCCATCAGCGAGCAGGCGCTCGAACAAACCTATGAGGTTCGCGTAATAGTCTCGCATTCAGTTATGGAAGAAATGCGTGAATTGCTGGTTGAAAAACTCGAAGAGGCGAAATATCCCGTTAGCGATATAGAGCTTACAGATCGTAATGCAGAGACTGTTGAGATACTCGCAACGCTTGTCAGTACCTCAATCGATCCAGATGAAATTGACGCCGTCGCGCATTTTATGGAGACACAGAACGGTGTCTTTTATGCTGGCTGGGAAGGCAGTTCTAAGGATTGATTACCGATCAATCCGCGTCGAAAGAATGATTGAAGACATGGTGCGCTCAACACCTTCGAGCGCCCCGATTTTATCGAGTACAATGTCGAGTTCCTGAATTGACGGCGCTTCCACCACAACAATCATATCGAAATGGCCGCTGACAGAATGCAGCGTGCGCACTGCCATGATGCTGCGCAACGCAGTTTCAACCTTTGGTGCAAACTTGGGCAACGCCGTTACCAGCACATGGGCACGAACCAGATCACGTTCGAATTCCGGCGCGATTCGAACGGTATAGCCCTCGATCACACCCCGTTTTTCCAGCTTTTCCAGCCTGCTTTGCACGGTCGTACGTGACACACCGAGCCGCCTTGCGAGGTCTGCAGTGGAGGCGCGGGCGTTTTCACGCAATAGGGCGATAAGGGTAAGGTCTGCATTTGTCGTCATAATGCATATTAGATACGTCATTTTGCACAAACAAACAACGTGAAATCGTCGGTTTAAATGCTTCTTTTCGCCGAAATTTGTGAGATTCTGTATCCATCGTAATTGCATTACCCAACTTATTTGTTGAAGGGGAAAATACATGAAAGAGATCGTTGTTGTAGGCGCGGGCAAAATTGGCGCGACCATTGCCGATCTTCTGGCTTCGACTGGTGATTATGCTGTAACGGTTGTTGACCGCTCGCAGGCACAGCTCGATGCGCTGGACACTGGTGCGGAAGTTAAGACGCAGGCTCTGGACATCGCAGATGCCAAGGCACTTGAAGCAGTTCTGGCGGGCAAATTCGCGGTATTAAGTGCCGCTCCATTCCAGCTGACCACGCTGATTGCTGAAGCTGCAGCCAAGACTGGCGTTCATTACCTCGACCTCACCGAAGACGTTGCCAGCACCAAGCGTGTCATGGAACTGGCACAGGATGCCAAGACTGCTTTCATTCCACAGTGCGGTTTGGCTCCGGGCTTCATCTCGATCGTTGCTTATGACCTCGCAAAGCGCTTCGACACGCTTGAAAACGTGCGTATGCGCGTTGGTGCTCTGCCAGAATTCCCATCGAATGCTCTCAACTACAACCTGACCTGGAGCACCGACGGTCTGATCAATGAATATATCGAACCATGCGAAGCCATCGTAAATGGCAAGCTGACAAAGGTTCCAGCGCTCGAAGAACGCGAAGAATTCTCGCTTGACGGTGTGACCTATGAAGCTTTCAACACGTCGGGCGGCCTTGGCACGCTTTGCGACACGCTTGAAGGCAAGGTACGCACGCTCAACTACCGCACGATCCGTTATCCGGGCCACGTTGCACTCATGAAGGCGTTGCTCAACGATCTCGGTCTTCGTCATCGCCGTGAAGTGCTCAAGGACATTTTCGAAAATGCTCTGCCAAGCACATTGCAGGACGTTATCGTGATCTTCGTAACCGTTTCCGGTACAAAGAACGGCCGTCTGGTTCAGGAAACCTACGCGAACAAGGTTTATGCCAATCAGGTTGGCAAGATCGTCCGCTCGGGCATCCAGATCACCACAGCTTCGGCCATCTGTGCCGTGCTCGACATGCTGGCCAAGGGCGAAATCGCACAGAAGGGTTTCGTTCGTCAGGAAGACATCACACTTGATGCGTTCCTCGCAAACCGCTTCGGCAAAGCCTATGCACAAGACGATCATTCGACGCGTCTCGTTGCCTGAAAGCACCGTTGAGGCCATACGTGACCCGTTGCGTTAAACACGCAGCGGGTCATTTTGCGTTCAGTCAATGACACCAAAGTTGCAGTTGAATTCGTTCTGCTTTGCAGGCAAGCCGGACTGAGAACTTAACAAAGCCCGCGACTAATAACTGGAATAGGGAAGCGATGTTTAAATCAGTTTTGCTGGCCGGTCTGGCCACTGTCGTTTTTGCCATGCCTGTTCAGGCAAAGGAATGGAAAGAAATCCGTATCGCTAGCGAAGGCGCATATCCACCCTTCAACTACATGTCTCCAGACGGCAAGCTGGCTGGCTTCGATATCGACATTGCCAACGCTGTTTGCGAAGCCATGGAAGCCAAATGCGAAATCATTGCAAATGATTGGGACGGCATGATCCCCGGCCTGCAGGCAAACAAGTTTGATGCCGTGATCGCATCCATGGCAATTACGCCAGAGCGCGAACAGCAAGTCGCATTCTCCGAGCGCTATTACACCACACCGCTAGCCGTTGTTGTTCCCAAGGATACCGACATCACATCGCTTGAGCCGTCGGCATTCGACGGCAAGACAGTCGGTGCGCAGGCTGGCACCACGCAGGGCAATTATGCCGATGACGTTTACGGTAAAGCTGGTGCAGATGTGAAGCTTTACCCGACGGCGGACGAAGCCAATGCCGACCTTGAAAGCGGTCGCCTTGATGCGATTGCAGCTGACAAGTTCCTTGCAGCTGATTGGTTGAAGAAACAAGGCGCTGATTGCTGCAAGTTCCTAGGGGATATTCCAGGTTCAGAAACCAAGATTGCGGTAGCTTTGCGCAAGGGTGACGATGATCTGCGGGAACAGTTGAATGCGGCAATCAAAAAAATCCGTGACGACGGCACTTATGAAACGATCCGCAAGAAGTATTTCGACTTCGACATCTATTGATACAAAATAACCGGACGCCTCCAAATGTCTCACTTGAAACATGAGGCGTCCGGTGCTTCATTCAACGAATAAATATGCGGGCGGGAAACCTGCAAAACAGAACCATAACAACGGTCAAGGGGAATATCATGTTGAAATCCATCCTGTTCGCAGGCGTTGCCTCCATTCTTGTTGCGCTTCCAGCGCAGGCCAAGGAGTGGAAAGAAATCAAGATTGCTACGGAAGGTGCATATCCTCCGTTCAATTTCGTCGCGGCTGATGGCTCGTTGCAAGGGCTTGATGTTGAAATCGCCAAGGCGCTCTGCGCGGCAATGGAAGCCAAATGTGAAATCGTTGCCAATGATTGGGACGGCATGATTCCAGGACTACAGGCAAACAAGTTCGATGCAGTCATCGCTTCGATGAGCGTAACCGAAGAGCGCCAGAAGCAGGTGTCTTTCACCGACAAATATTATTCGACACCGCTTTCGGTTGCAGTGCCAAAAGATAGCCCGATCACAGCGCTTGATGCAGAAGCATTCAAGGGTAAATCAATCGGCGCACAAGGATCGACTACGCAGGCGACCTATGCCGAAGACGTCTACGGCAAGGCCGGTGCTGATGTGAAGCTTTACCCGACTGCAGACGAAGCCAATGCCGATCTTAAAAACGGCCGTCTTGATGCAGTCATTTCGGACAAGTTCCCGATTTCCGATTGGATCAAGGGCGATGGTGGTGAGTGCTGCAAATTGATTGGCGATGTGCCGGGTACGCAGACAGACACCGCTATTGCGGTGCGTAAGGACGACAACGATCTGCGTGAGCAGTTCAACGCAGCAATCAAGAAAATCCGTGAGGACGGCACCTACGCAACTGTGGTGAAGAAATATTTCGACTTCGATATTTACTAGAGCGCCGTGCGGCCATAGGGCGCGCAAAGATCGCTCTAACAGTTTAGACTTGCTGCATAATTTTACCTTAACCTGCTTCATGTTTAGGGAATTATGCAGCAATCCAAGATAAGTTACTTGTAAAAAGTTTCACTCTTTGATGTATGCAAGGGCGCGCTGGCAAATCGTCAGCACGCTCTTTCGTTTTATGGGATTGGCGGGAATACCATGCAGCAACAAGATGTCATCGTTCTGGGCGCGGGTATTGTGGGCGTTTCCGCAGCGTTGCATTTACAAGCGCGGGGCCGTTCTGTTGTTCTGGTTGATCGAGGTGAACCGGGGCAGGGCACGAGCTTTGGTAATGCCGGCCTCATCGAACGCTCAAGCGTTATTCCTTATTCATTCCCGCAGGGCTTTGGCGCGCTTTTGCGCTATGGCCTTAATCGCCGTTCAGACGTGCGTTATGATCCGTTTTATGTACCGCGCATTGCACGTTGGTTGTTTCAATATTGGCGTGAATCCTCACCTGAACGGTTGAAGATTGCAACAAACGCGATGCTGCCGCTTATTGAAGCGAGCGTTAGAGAACATGACACGCTGATAGCTCAAGCTGGCTGTGAAAGGCTTGTTCGTTCGCAGGGCTGGATCGAAGTGTTTCGCAATGAACACGCATTTAATGCAGCCGTTCAGCGCCTGCCGCAATTGCAGCCCTATAATCTTGCCTATGATGTCCTTGATTCTGATACTCTGAGGCAGAGGGAAACAACACTTGGCGCGGTTGCTGGCGGCATTCATTGGCTTGATCCGAAGACAATCGTAAACCCGGGCGGCCTTGTGCAAGCCTACGCCGATCTTTTCCGTCAGAACGGTGGAACTCTTTTGCATGGGGACGCAGCCTCGCTTGTTGAAACCGGAAATGGCTGGCAAGTGACGACCGAGCAAGGTCCAATCTCTGCACGCGATGCTGTGGTGGCGCTTGGCCCGCAATCGGGGTTGATTTTCCAGAAGTTCGGTTATGCAATCCCGCTTGGTATCAAGCGTGGTCATCATATGCATTTTGAAATGCAGGATGGTGCGCGGCTCGGTCACACCTTGGTCGATGAGGAAGCGGGTTATGTACTTGCGCCGATGGTGCAGGGCGTACGCCTGTCGACAGGTATCGAGTTTGCTTCGCCCGACACGCCTGCCAACTTTATCCAGCTTAAGCGAGCCGAAAAGGTGGCGCGCCGACTTTTACCACAACTGGGAGAGGCTGTCGAAGCGGAACCATGGCTTGGTTTGCGGCCTTGTTTGCCAGACATGCGCCCAGTGATCGGGCCAGCACCACGCCATAAAGGGCTGTGGTTTGATTTCGGCCATGCCCATCATGGTCTGACGCTTGGACCAGCCAGCGGCCGCTTGTTGGCCGAAATGATGGCGGGCGAGAAGACATTTACGGATCCGACGCCATATTCGGCAAAACGTTTCCTATAAGCGGTTTCAAATCTTAGAGAGCGGTCTTGTCAGCGGCGGTGTCTGGGGGTTATCAATTCGACCTCCGTCCAATCCGCGTTCTGCGGCCAAACCGATCCGGAAAAATCTCGTGAAAATGAAAACTTTGGGCCGCACGGGCCTCAATGTAACTGAAATCTGCCTTGGAACCATGACATGGGGCGTGCAGAATACTGAAAACGACGCCCACGAACAGCTTGATTATGCCATTGATGCCGGTGTTAACTTCATCGACACGGCCGAAGGTTATGCCATTCCGATGAGCTCGGAAAGCTATGGCAAGACTGAATCCTATATTGGCAACTGGTTCAAAAAGTCAGGAAAACGCGACCGCGTCATCCTCGCCAGCAAAATTGCAGGCGGTGGACGTCAGGAATGGATTCGCGGTGGTGCAAAGCCAAGTCGCGCAAGTGTTGCCGAGGCGGTTAATGACAGCCTGACCCGTCTTAAGACGGACTACATCGATCTTTACCAGATCCACTGGCCATCCCGCCCGCACTACCACTTCGGTCAGGGTTGGAGTTTTGATCCATCCAAAGTTGACCCGAAGGCCGAAACCGCGCAGATTCACGATGTTCTTCTCGGTCTCGAAGATGCAGTTCGCGCAGGCAAAATCCGACATGTCGGTCTTTCCAATGAAACAGCCTGGGGCACGATGCAATGGCTGAAAATTGCCGAAGAACACGGGCTGCCGCGTATGGCGTCAATCCAGAATGAATATGGCTTGCTGCAGCGCCAGTTTGATTTCGACCTGGCCGAAGTTTCCATATTCGAAGACGTTGGTTTGCTCGCTTATTCCACACTCGCTGCCGGGGTTCTGACTGGAAAGTATCTTGGCGGAAAGATCCCGGAAGGCTCACGTGCCTCTGTTACTGACGGCGGCCTTTGGCGCGATAACTCCTATTCAGAACCTGCCATTCGCGCTTACATTGATGTTGCGAAGAAGCACGATCTCGATATCGCGCAGATGGCAATCGCCTTTTCGCTGAGACGCCCCTTCATGACCTCGGTCATTATTGGTGCGACATCAGTGGAGCAGCTCAAGACAGATATCGCTGCAAGCGAAGTAAATCTTTCAGACGATGTTCTGGTAGATATTGAAAAAGTCTATCGTACCTATCCACGTCCACTTTAATTATAGAAGGCCAGCCACATATATGGTGGCTGGCCTAACCTTTAAGATAAATCTCGTGTTTTACATGCCACTCATCAATTGGCGTGTCGCTTGATGAACTCACAATAACAAGACGGTCAAATCGCAGCTTTCGCCCTGAAAGCTTATTGGCGAGGCGTTGCATTTCGGTCTGTTTGAGCGTTGAATCGTCAACACCATAGGCCAGCGAGACATGCGGCATGAAGCTTTGCAAGCTGGCTTCACTGGATATCTCAAGAGAGTCTTGCTTAAGCCGCATCAGGGGCGGTGCTTTCTCAAGCCTCGCATAGAATGAGCGAAAATAGGCTTCGCTTCCGGTCACATCTTCAATCAACAGCTCAAGCGGCCTGCGTCCGATCGCAAGGCTGATCACTTTTGGCAGAAGCTCTTCTGCTGAATAGCTCATGTCAGGGACAAGCGTTGCATGTGGTTCGAATACTGTTGAATTGAAACGCTGGCTTAAATCCCGGACAATTTCTTCAAGAAACTTAAGATCGTCCTGTGCGGGGCGGAGCCATATGGAATAGTCAGACATTCAGGATTTGCTTCCGTTAGCAGCATTATCAGCTTTGAGTGGCCGCACGCTTCCCCGCAGGATCAACGGCGTATCAATCATCACCATTTGAGGCGGTGCGTTGGGTGCACTCTGCCGTTCGTCGAGCAGGCGAATAATCTCGGCTGACAAACGCTCGGCATTCTGGTCGAAAGTTGTGAGCCTGTAGGCACCCCAGCGCGCTTCAGTGACATTGTCGAAGCCAATCACCGAAAGATCATCTGGTATCGAGAGATTGAAGACATCACGGGCGCAATCAATCAGACCGAAAGCCATCAAGTCGTTCACACAGAACACAGCTTCAACCCGGTCACGCTCGCTCAAAAGCAAGGATGCTGCGGCAAAGCCACCGTCGTAGTCTGTCAGTTCGCCACGCTGAACACTGACCTTGAGACCAATGCTTTCGGCACGTGTGATGTAAGCTTCTTCGCGTTCCAACAAATTGGGACTACGGACATTGGACGTGACCAGCCCCAATCGTTTCATGCCACGTGCTGCAAATACGTCAACCGCTGTTTCTGCAGCCTGTCGGTTATTGATACGGATATGATCGGGGCCATCCTCGTTACGACCAACGACAATTAATGTATGTCCATTGCGTTGCGCGAGTTCGACAAACGATGACGACGGCATGCCGGACAGAACGACAGTTGCTTCAGCTCGATAGCGGAGAAGCGTCTGGTGCGCCGCGGACAGATTTTCACCATGTTGTCCGGTTGGAATCAGTACGGGAACGCTGCCACGCGCGGTCAACCTGCGTGAAAGCGCTGCAATCTGGCGCGAACGGAACGGACTGGCTGGATCAGCAGCGATCATGCCAACAATTCGGCTGCGCTTGGCCAACAAGCCACGTGCAAGATCATTGACCTGATAGCCGAGCTTTTCGGCTGCTTTCAGCACCTTTTCACGCGTGGAAGGCGACACACTGGCACCCGGCGTAAACGTTCGAGACACGGCAGAGCGAGATACACCGGCTTCTACCGCGACCTCATGCGCGCTGATAAAACGGGGCAGATTTTCTGAAAGCTCATCATGACCGCGATCACTATCTGCCATTGCTATCGACCCACTTTGGAAAGCACATCGGCTCTCAGGAAACGCTCAACCACAAACATGAAGGCAATTGAAGGCACCAGCAGGATCAATGCGCTGATCGATGCGATCTGATAATTGCCACCCGAGCTTGCTGTATAGAGCATGAGCGGTAATGTTGTAATGTCGGGTGCGCCCACAAAATATGTCCCGGTGAATTCATCAAGTGATTCAAGGAACACAAAGATTGCGCTGGCGAGCAGGCCAGGCGCTGCAATCGGTAATGTGATGTGGAAGAAAGTCTTCATGGCTGATGCGCCCATGGAGCGCGCTGCCTCTTCCAGCTCTCGATCAATCGCTGAGAACGCAGCGGTCGCGATCCACACGGCATAAACCAGACCATGCGTCACATGCACCAGCACAACGCCGGTAATCGTTCCATTCAGACGCAGCGAATAGAACATCTGCGCGATGTTGACGTAAATCGGCAAGTTTGGAAAGGCTTGCGGGATCAAGAGGATCAGCAACACTAGCCCGCGAAACGGTAGTTTCAATCGTGCCAGCGCATAGCCAGCCGGAATAGCAAGGCCGAGCGAGACGACGACTGTCAGGCTTGCAATAACCACGCTGGTCCCGAGCGATGAAAGCGCATTGCCCCGCGCCGAAAACACATTCGCCCAGAAGGAAAAGCCGTACTGAATAGGCAGCGTATGCGGGAAATACCAGCGTTCAGCGACAGCCCAAAGAAGCAGATTGGCCAACGGTCCGAAGATGGCGAAGGCCAGCAGGCCAAGCACGATGCCGCGTGGTATCCAACGCCAGTCAAATGCAGTGCTCATCAGCCGTGCTCCTTCATGGTTTGTCTAAGATAAATCCACGCGACCAGACTGGTCATCAGGAGCGAGATAGTGCCGAGCGCATTGGCAACGCCATAATCGCCATAGGCATTGATGCGGAAAGCCATATTGGCGGTGATCATCGTTGGAGATTGGGCATTGATCATAAGCGGAACGGAAAGCACCGACATCATGGTGACGAAACTGAGGATCAAGCCCACCAGCAGTGTCGGGCGCACTTGGGGCAGCACGATTTCGATCAGAATGCGCAGGCGTCCTGCGCCAAGATTACGTGCCGATTCAATGGTGCTGCGATCAATCGATGCCATTGCGCCAGCCAGTAGCAAAGTGACAAATGGCGTCTGCTTCCAGACAAATGCGATCACGATGCCGCGCCAGTCGAGAAAGCTCATGGCTTGGAGTGGTGTCAGAACACCGCTTTCGATCAGCAGGCTATTCATCAGACCATTTTTGGCGAGAAATGTGCGCAATATCTGGCCGACGACGATGAAGGGAATGAACAGTGGCCAACGATAAAGCCAGCGCAGAACGGTTACGGCGCGCTGATTGGATCCAAGGGTCAAATATCCGCCAATAGCAATCGCAAAAAGCGCGATCAGCGCTGAGGAGAGGGTGACAATCACAACGGTAAACAGCATATCGCTTGAATAAAGCTCAAATGCCTTTGTGAAGTTGCCGAAGCCCCAGTTTTCACCAACATGAAATGCGCCGCTTATCGAACCAAATAGCGGTACGATGAACAGAAACAGCACGATGGCCAGCGCTGGAGCGACCAGCAGAAAACCCGTCATTCTCTGCGACATGAATATTCCCCGAATTTTTGAATTATCGACCGGATGCGTGTTTAACGCCCCCGGTCTAGGCCTTTATCAGTTGCCAACCTGACGTTCGTAAGCTTCCAGTATCGCAGTGTTGTATGGGGCGATCGGGAAAGGCTTGCCGTAATTGGCCAGATCTTCAGGCGAAATGTCGGTGAAAAGCTTGTTCCACGTATCGGCATCAAGCTCCGCCTTGACGTGATCTGCATCAATGCCCGGATACCAGTTGAAACGTTTTACAATGCCTTCAGCCTGAACTTTCGGGCTGGTTGCCAGTGCCACGAACTTCTCAGCAAGTTCCTTGTTGGCGCTCTTTTCAGGGATCACGTAATGCATCGGCTGGCCAGGCATGCCAGGCGAAGGCAGAACGAGCTTCATTTCTGGTGGAAGCTGACCATTGGCTTTCCAAGAATAGAACATGTCCACCCAGACTGGACCCATAGCGATTTCCCCACGGCTCAGCATGTCGAGCGTGCCTGCATTGCCGGGCGTCAGCGTTGCATCGGTGGTGAAATCCTTGAGTGAGGCAAAAGCCTTGTCCCAGTTTTTGGCTTCGCCTTCTTCAAACGGGCCTTTCATGAGTTTGTCGGCATCGCCGCCATAGGCATAAATCCAGCCCATCACAAAGCTTACACCGGAAGCGCCGCCCTTGATGCCATTATAGCCGAATTGCTTCGGGTTTTCCTTGGCCCATGTAACCAGCTCGTCATAGCTCTTTGGTGGATTGGCAACGAGCGCAGGATTATACGCAAGGGCAGTCTGGCTGTTGAACATTGGCATGACATAGCCATCAACATCGGTACCAAGCGCCATTTTGGCGTTGCCACGCGTTACGAGCTTGCCGCTGTCGATCTTGCTGCGGTAGTTTTCTAGAAATTTCTTTTCGACCATTGGGCCAGCAAACTTCTCATGGACGACGGCGACATCCGCGTCCCACTTTTCAACCCCAGCCTTGGACTGTGCTTCAAAGCGCTCGAGAATCTTCTGTGAACCCGCATCGCCGGGGCCGGTGCCAACAACGCGAACCGTCGTGCCGGGATTTTCCTTCTCGAACAATGGGCCGAGATACTCGTTCACATAGTCAACCATGTTCTGGTCGCCTGCGGTTAGCACGGTCAGTTCATCGGCTGCGGCGGGTGATGCCGTCAGACCAAGGACGAGAGCTGTTTTCAGAATCGTCTTCATCGAATAATTCCTGCTTTTTTGATCCGCATAGCGGAAGATTTCGACGGTTGGATATTGGATATCCGGTGAGGTATGATCGGGAATTTTGTGCGGCTGCGGACGATTGACGGCCCGCAATCCTGTGGTGAGCAGTTGACACTGCTAAGATCGCCTTTCGAGTCAGTCCTTGGAGTGGTGCACACCTGTGCAATGCTCTAGAGCCTACAGTTTGGTCGATCAAATCACTTGTCGAACAAAAATAAAGCCTGTTCGGGAATGCGAATTTCTACCTGTGAACCGGGCTGGTGACTTTCCGCTGAATCGACCAGCAGGTGTCTGCCGCCTGCGCTCACCATGTGCCGCCAAAGACCACCAGGATAGCTGGTCTGGTCGACCGTTCCGGACAGAATGAGTTCCGGCGTTGTGGCGGAGTTGGGCGATCCCGGCACTGCGAGCTTTGCTGCTTCACTGCGAAAACGTGCTGCCGCTATCCCATCCGACAAATTACGGCGGCCTGCCGGAATTGTACTCGCCTTGTTATGTGGTCCGGCAGCAATCTCGATACGGTCAGCTTTGACTGTAACAGGCAGCTCAATGAGGTTTTCAGCCCCCATGAAAGCGGCAACAAAATCGGAAGCCGGATGATTATAGACTTCTTCCGGTGCCCCGGCTTGCGCCACTTCGCCATTGTTTAGGATCACGATGCGATCTGCCATAACCATTGCTTCTTCGCGGTCATGGGTCACGTGAACCGCCGTAATACCCAGACGACGCTGCAAGGCGCTGATTTCATGACGAACCGACAGGCGGATGCGCGCATCCAAATTAGAGAGCGGTTCATCGAGCAGCAGAATATCAGGTTCAATAGCCAATGCCCGGCCCAGTGCAACACGTTGGCGCTGACCGCCGGAAAGTGCGGCAGGCTTGCGATCGAGAAGAGCATCAAGTCCCAAAAGGCGCGCTACTTCCTGAACTTTTTGACGAACTTTGTCCTTTGACGTTCCACGAATTCGCAGACCGTATCCGATATTCTGCGCCACCGTCATATGTGGCCAGAGCGCATAGGATTGAAAAACCAAAGCCATGCCGCGCTTGTCTGGCGGAAGGCGAGTGACCTCCTTACCGCCGACGCGGATCGCTCCATCGCTCGGCGTGTTGAAGCCGGCAATCGCACGCAGCAAGGTTGTCTTTCCACATCCCGACGAGCCAAGCAGCGCTACGAATTCACCTTTCTTGACCGAAAGGTCTACACCTTTAAGAATCTCATTATTGCCATAACGGACGCGTGCATCCGCTACCTCCAAAAACGCAGGCATTTGCGTATCCTCCCCAGGATCGACGGCCGGTATTATTTTTTCTGCACAGCCGTGCAATCTGGATTGAAGCATTTTTAATTTACCTCGACAAGCGACAAATTGAATTGCAGCGGAAAATCGTGAGCAGCATATATTTGCCGCCCGTTGATATGGCTATCTAACGAGGTTTTATAACAGTCGTATGACTGGCGCTGCGCAGGTGTGCAAAACGTGGACAGCTTTGTAAAGCTGTCCACGCTGCACGCAAGCTGTTCCGATACGTTAGGCATGTCTCCCAAAAGCAGAAATCAGTTTTGGGATAAAGACATGCGTCGCGCTTGAAGACAGCCTACAGGTAATTCATTCAGGCCGTTTCAGCATCATGTCGTGCTTCTGTTCGGGCGGTGCGCCAAGACGAGAACAGAAACGCTACAATGAAAATTAGGGTCATCAGCAGAACGATTGTAGGAGCAGGGGCGCTGTCGATAAAGAAAGACAGATAAACACCCATGAATGATGAAAAGACTGCAACAACGACTGCGACAATCATCATACTGCTGAACCTGCGGGTGAGCAGAAAAGCGATTGCGCCGGGCGCGATGAGCAAAGAGATGGCAAGAATGATGCCGACTGCTTTTAGAACACCGACAATCGTCAGCGAAATCAGACACAGAAGCCCATAATGCAGAAGCCTTACCGGCAATCCGACCGCACGCGCTTGCGCCGGATCGAATGCATGAAGCAGAAAATCGCGCCATTTGACGATGAGAACGCCGGCTGTCACCGCAGCGATGATAGCTGTCTCGATAAGATCGCCCGTGTTGATGCCCAGAATATCACCGAACAGAATGTGATCGAGGTGTACATTTGCACGTACCGATACGTAAAGCACGAGACCCAGCCCGAACATACCGGAGAAAACAATGCCCATCACTGTGTCTTGCTTGATCCGGCTGTTTTCTTTGAGAAATCCGGTTGCCAGAGCGCAAATCATGCCTGCGACGAAAGCACCGATGCCAAAGGGCAGTCCCACCATATAGGCAATAACGACGCCCGGCAGAACAGCATGACTGATAGCATCGCCCATCAGTGACCAGCCTTTAAGCACCAGAAAGCATGAGAGCAGGGCGGTTGGTATTGCAATCAGCACCGAAGCGATCAGCGCATAGACCATAAAATCGAACTGAAATGGCATTAAAAGCATGTCAAACCAGTTCATGACTGCGCCTCCCGCAATGCGCTTGCGGCGCGTCTTCTGGCCGCCAGCATTCCATGTTTTGGTGCGAGAAAGAACACAGTGAGGAAAACGAGTGTCTGCAACACGACGATAATCCCACCAGTGGCCCCGTCCATGAAATAGCTGACATAAGCACCGATAAAGCTTGTCAGCGCACCGATAATGACTGCAATCCATAAAAGCCGTGAGAAACGGTCTGTCAAAAGATAAGCCGTCGCACCTGGTGTCACGACCATGCAGATGACAAGAAATGCGCCCACCGTCTGCATTGCTGCAACCGTTGAGGCCGAAAGCAGCGTGAAGAACATGATTTTGAGTGCGGTTGGCTTCAAGCCGATCGATCGCGCATGGCTTTCATCAAAAAAGACCACCATGAGGTCTTTCCATTTCAACAGAAGCAATGCGAGCGACACGAAGCCGATGATCGCTAATTGAACGATGTCGCCGGGGGTGATGGCGAGAATATTGCCAAGCACAATTGTCTGGATGCTGATCGAGGTTGGCCTGAGCGAAATCATGAAAAGACCAAGGCCGAAAAACGCTGTGAAAATAAGCCCAATGATTGCATCTTCTTTGAGCTTGGTGCGCTGATTGAGAAACAGCATCGCCGCCGCCGCAAGCCCACCGGAGAAGAATGCACCGATGGAAAAGGGCAGGCCCAGCATATAGGCACCCGCAACGCCCGGAACGATGGAGTGGGAGAGGGCGTCACCGATGAGTGACCAGCCTTTAAGCATCAAATAGGCCGAAAGAAACGCGCAAACACCACCAACAAGGGCAGAAACCCACATCGCATTTATCATGTAGCCGTAGTGAAACGGTTCGAGCAGAAGAGCCATCAATCGTGTCCCTTTGCATTTTGCTCGTAGAGAACGAAAGGGCGCTCATCATCGGTAATTACGCCGACAGCTGAGCGATTTTGTTTGGTTGCTTCGTCTAAAACCAGATGGCGCAGAACGCCACCAAACGTCTTTTCTAGATTGGCTTGCGTGAAAATCTCTTCCGTTGGGCCATAGGCGAGCACGGTATTTTTAACCAGAACCGTTCGATCACAGAATTCCGGTACACTGCCTAGATTATGTGTTGAAACCAACATCACGCGACCTTCGTCACGGAGTCCGCGTAGAAGTGTGACGATTGCTTCTTCCGTCTTCACGTCCACACCAGTGAATGGCTCATCGAGTAGGATTACGCGGCCATCCTGAGCAAGGGCGCGGGCAAGGAACACACGCTTCTTTTGCCCGCCCGAGAGTTCACCGATCTGACGCTTGCGATATTCGAGCATGTTCACACGGCGTAAGGCGGTTTCGACCGCCTCGTGATCAGCGCGACGGGGAATTCGCATCATGCCCATATGGCCATAACGCCCCATCATGACGACGTCTTCGACCAGAACAGGGAAGTTCCAGTCAACTTCTTCACTTTGTGGCACATAAGCGACAAGGTTTTTCTTGAGCGCTTCTTTAACCGGCACGCCAAGGATTGTGATTTCACCTTTGGCGAGGCGCACAAAGCCCATAATTGCTTTGAACAAAGTTGACTTGCCCGAACCGTTCACACCCACAAGTGCTGTAATCGTTCCGGTCGGGATATTGAACGTCGCATTGCGCAAGGCAGTGTGACCGTTGCGATAGGTTACAGTCGCATCTTTCACGTTCAAACCTTTAGCCGCGCTTTGTTCAAGCGCGGCGAGATTTTCAGCGTGATGACTGATCGGGACATTCATTGTTTGAGGCCTTTTGCGATTGTGCTCGAGGTGACTTTCAGCAGGTCAAGGTATGTTGGCACGGGGCCATCGGCTTCTGAAAGAGAATCAACATAGAGGACACCGCCGTATTTCGCCCCAGTTTCACGCGCAACTTGCTCTGCTGGAGCGGCGGAAACCGTGCTTTCAGAGAACACAGCGGTAATGTTGTTCTCGCGCACGGCATCAATCACCTTGCGAACCTGCTGCGGCGTGCCTTGCTGATCAGCATTGATCGGCCAGAGGTACAGCTCCTTCAGGTTGAAATCTCGTGCGAGATAAGAGAACGCGCCTTCACTCGTCACCAGCCAGCGCTTGTCTGCCGGAATTGAATCAAGCTCAGCATGGATCGGATCAATTGCAGCTTTAATCTGGGCTTTGTAATTTTCAGCATTCGCCTTGTAGGTTTCCGCATTCTCCGGATCATATTTTACAAAGGCATCACGAATATTGTCGACATAGATGAGAGCCGAGGTTGGGGACATCCACGCATGGGGATTGGGTTTGCCACTATATGGGCCTTCATTGATATCCATCGGCACAACCCCGTCAGACGCAACGGCACTCGGCACGTCTTTCAGGCGTGAGAAGAATTTTTCGAACCATAGCTCCAGCCCAAGGCCATTCCACAGGATAAGCTTGGCATCTTGCGCTTTTATAAGATCGCCGGGTGTTGGCTGGTATTCATGAATTTCAGCGCCTGGCTTGGTAATTGATTCAACCGTTGCCGCGTCACCTGCAACATTGCGTGCAATGTCCGCAATCACTGTAAATGTGGTTACAGCTTTGAATTTTTCAGCTGCCAAGGCAGCTCCAGATACTGCACAAAACAACACACTCCCGGCAAGACCAGCCGTCAAAGCCCGCATGAAAGGTCGAATCATTCCCATCTCCTTAATGCAAATAATTTGCAATTGCATAAATTAGATAATGGCGACTCACAAGCGCTTTTGCAAATCATTTGCAAACGAACCGAATTTATTTGGTCACAAATATTTGTTAGGAAATGCACCTATAAGGTGTATTTTAAATTAATATTGTGTAACTTCGCGCATGGTGGATACGTCTAGCTTAGGGACGTTTCGGACGATTTTTATATCAACTGTACAAGTAAATTCCGTGATTAACGACGTGCATACACTCGAATTCATTCTCATATTGATTTTTTGAGACGGGGACAGGGAGGCGTTCAAGTACTGATAATATTAATAATTTACATGAACTTGTGTCTGGTACAAAAGGGCGAGTGGGATCAAATCTGCACCCCGGAATGGTGGATTGTACTAAGTCGCTTCACCTATGGCATGACTGAATTCGGCTAGCATACTTATTCCTCGGATCAAAATTGCGCAGTGATTTTGCTGGAGCCTGTGCACAATCTAAAGTGGAAACCTGGATGCAGTGAAGAACGAGTGTCTAGTTTTACCGCTGGAACCGCTTTCGTTGTTCCCGCAAACCAAACCCTGGAAATCTGGTGGACAGAAGCTGCGGAGTATTTGCAGCTAACTATCCCAATAGCTGGCAATTTGGTCGAGATTGATAAAGAGAGCGGGACAGATGCTGCGTCCACGGTGGCCGAGATTGTCAATTTCTCTAGTAAGCAGTGTCTGCAGGTATGCCAGCTTGTGATAGAGCAGTTGATGGAACCCGCAGGGGGAGAGCAAAACTATCTTGCCTCCCTTTATTCTGTTCTTGTCCATCTTTTGCAGCGAAATGCGATGATCGTTCAATCTTCAATGGTGACGTCAGCCGGCCTCAGCAGCTATGCAGCTCTCAAATAGAAGCTTATTTGAAAGATAAGTTCCGTGAACCAGTGTCAGTACCTGATATGGCTTCGGCACTGGGTATATCAGCGGGGCACTTTGCAACGCGTTTCCGGGAAAGCTTCGGACAAACCCCACTCAGTATCTCATGAGCTTGCGGCTGGCTGAGGCCGAGCGATGGCTGAGAGAAACAGATATGCCAATCAGCACCATCGCGGCACGATTAAGTTTCTCAAGCCAGAGCCACCTCACAACAGCATTGCGGAAATACAGACGCCTTACACCTGGTGAGATTAGGCGCCGGAGCTCACACCTAAGATACCGCACGCCCTGAACAGGGACAAACGGAGAGCGTCTGTTATTTAACCGTTGGCAATGACGCTCTTAACCCGCCGTCGTCGTCGAACCACGCTTTAGCCATTTGCGCCAGATGTGAACTTCGCTTCTGCGTCGCAAGCGACGTACGCGATGAGAGTCGTGAGATAAGACGATTAAACCGAGCGGCAACATCCAAAAGCCGAGGACCGGCAAGAATCCCAATGCTCCACCGACGACGAGTGAACCGCCAAGTGTTCGTCGCATCATGACCGATTGCGGCATCGGGATTCGCTTTCCAAGAATCACAATTGCACGTTTTCGTGGTTTGGGTTCGTATTCTTCGGTCACTCGACATTTCTCACAGGTTAAAATGGGGCGCTTCATATCTAGAAACGTACCAGAGAATATAGGGTTTCACGATCAGAATGCAAAAAGTTGGAAAAAATCGAAATTAGGGCTTTGCAAATCAGAAATCCTCCTGCTATACGCCACCTCGCTGACGCAACGAGCACCTCTTCCCCGGTAGCTCAGTGGTAGAGCAACCGGCTGTTAACCGGTTGGTCGCTGGTTCGAATCCGGCCCGGGGAGCCAATTACTTCTTGTAAGTATTTGGAGAGACTAAGTTTCTCTGTAAGGCTCAAAATCATATCAGTTCCGTTTTCGAATATATAAGTGGACATTAGACACGCTCGCGATCATTGATCGATGGTTATGGATCGAACTAATGATTCGCTTCTTTGCCTACAAAACAATCTCAAACAGATTTTACTTTATAGAATCGCAGCTTGTTTCATCAAGCGTGGAACCGGATTGCTATCCTCGCAGTTATATCTCTACGTAAGCAGGAGAGAAATATGCTGACCGCAGGTGTGATGTGGCTGTTTGGCGTTCCATTGGTCGCCGTGGTTCTGATTTATTTTCTTATTCTTCGTAAGCGCTGATGAGGTTCCAATTTCGAAAACATCAACGATATCGGCATGTTGAAAATACAAAGTGATGACATCGAATCCTGTTGTTCGACTATCCTATCCAACATCGCCAAGTCTCATGAATGGAGAAAGATATGAAGCTTTCTGTGATTTCGCTGGCCGCTGCCATGGCTATGTTTTCATTTGGCGCGAATGCAGCGCCTGTTTCCATGCCAGAGCCGACCAATCAGACCGGGTTGACGCATAAAGTCGATTATCGCTGTGGACCAGGCCGTGTAACGGACCGTCGTGGACGCTGTGTACGTGTGCGTCGCAATGCACCACCGCCACCGCCTCGCTGGCATCGCGATCGACCGTCCCGCGACTGGAGAGGCGAGCGTCATCATAGGTCTGAGAGGCACTATCGCGACCGCGGTAATCGCTACTTTATTCCCAAAAAACGGGAGTCTCACAATTAGAGATATCTAAAATATTCAATCCATAATATTGCCCTGTCAGTTCAGTAGCTGGCAGGGATTTTATTATCTCTTGACTTGGGGATGCATAACTACATTATTAATACTAAGATTAACTGGGTGGGCACTATGAAAAGATCTATTCTTGCTGCTGTTATCGCCTTTTCCGTTTCGCCGGTTGCTGCGGATAGTGTCTATGACAAGTGCATTAAGCAGTCCGATGGAACCAATACTGCTTGGGGGCAGTGTGGTGGTGACTGGTTAAAGCGCGCTGATAATAAGCTGAATGCTGCGTGGAAGAAAGTTTATGGGGGGGCCGACGGACAAACCAAAACCGACCTGCTGGCTGAGCAGCGGCTGTGGAATAGCTATAAGGAATCGTCCTGCAATTTCTACGCAAATGGCGATTGGGGCAGGGAAGGTCAAGTGCTTCATTATCCCGGCTGTAGAGCGAGCGTGATCGAAGCTCGCACAAAACAACTACAGGAATACGACTCGTTCTCCCCCGGGCCATAGAGCCTTAGCGGCCATACCTTGTCGAATTAAATGCAGGTGTCGGAACGTGGTCATTCGGAGAGGTCCACACCTCCCTGCCTGCGCTTTGGTGCTCGGCGAGGAAGCTGACCCGAAGGACGACTCGGGTAGGGCTTTATATTCTCTGGTTCCTGCCAAGCATTTATTGGCGGCAACGGCGTTCTTGATCCTTGTTGATGCAAGTAAAGCCCCGCCGTCAAATAAGCATCCTCCAGAGCGCCGTGGCGGGCTCCTACGCGCGACAAACCAATTCTGGAAAGGCAATGGTCCAGCTTGGCGGATTCGCCTCCCCAGAGGAGCCTGGCGCGCATCATTGTGCAACGAACCGGCTGGGTAAGCATCTCAACATCCGCTTTGCGAAATTCTCTTTGAATGTAACGCATATCGAATTCAGCGTTGTGGGCGACCAGTTCGTCTGCCCATCTGAACCATTGGTGTAGTGAGCTTGCGCGATCAGCAAACAGATCCTGATAGCGTGTCATCCAGTTGTCAAAGCCATGAACCGCTTCGGCTTGCGATGAGCTGTCTTTTCTTGGGTCGAAAATCAAATAGAGCGACTGGTTTAGTAGCTCATCACCTTCAATTTTCACTGCGCCAAGCGTGATAATTCGATCATATGGCAATAACCCCGTCGTCTCGGTGTCAAATACAATGATTTTTTTCTTGCGGGTATGAATTGCAGGGGTTGGAATATCTGTCATGCGGTACCTTGTTTATGCTGAACCAAAGCAAGCATATTTTCTGGACAAGTTGAAGGTTTGCAGAGTTGTCAAAGCGACGAAAAGACCTGCTTAAATCTGGTTCCAAAAGCTGTATACGATTGAGCTAAAATATCAGGCACTTAGCCACCTGCAAATTTCGGATGCAGTTACAATCATGGAAGCCGCGTTGTCCATTCAAGAATTGAGCCTTCTGCCTCAGGCTTTCGAAGCATCCGAGTTGCGCTATTCCCCGCGCTTTGGTGATTGTCTTACATCTGCCGCAAAAGAACTTCTCGCAATCACAGCTCGATTACCGCGCGAAGTACGTTATCTTTCCGACATGCAGAAATGGTTGCTCAGCCAAGCGACGTTTGCCGTCCATTTCGAACACGTAACCAATCCGGATAATCCACCTATCTCGCCGACGAACCTGCTTAACTTTCTTAAAGGCACACCTATTGCCAGCAAAAACACGACGCTGGCATTTCTGCAGGAAACTCGCCACTATAAGTTGCTCGAGGCAATTCCGACCTCTGATCGCCGACAGCAATTGTTCCGTGCGAAGCCGGAAACGGAGGCCTTGATCCATTTGTGGCTGACGACACATCTTGCTGCATTGGACTTGATGGACGGCGGCAATCGCGCTCTACTTATGCAGACGAAGCCTGAACTGTTACGATATGCTCAGCCGCTTATGACCCGCGAAGTTTTGCACAACAGCGACTGGTGCAGGCCTGTGGCGAGCATCGCAAATTTTACGCGCGCGGAATCTGGAAACAATATCCTGCACGATGTCGCTTCGCGTGCACCCTGGGAGCTTTCCGGCGACCGTATATGGATAGGGCAGGTGACATCAAACGGCATATCCAACCGATATCGAATGTCACAAAGCAACACGGCACGGATTCTCGCTCGCGCACGCGACGCTGGCCTTATGGGCTGGGAACGCGCCGGCAATCGTGGCGATTGCTGGCTATCGGCCACTTTGGTCAATGATTATCGCTATTGGCAGGCGCTCAAATTCGCAGCTATTTCCAAAGCCATGCGCAGCGCAGTGGTAGCTCTGGGGAGAGGGATCTGAAACAGATCAAAAAAAGCGGCTGGACTTTCAGGTCCAGCCGCTATTCCTCGCCCAAAACTAAACCTAGAGCGTGTCGCGCTCAATCGCACCAATGGCGTTCGCTCTAGTTTCCTTCAATTATCGGCATGTTCGCGAACGCCAGATGAATCCATTTGAGCGCGACATGCTCTATTCCTCGATGGTATAGGTGCTGAGCTCGCAAAGGTTCTGCGTGTCTGTCGTCGTGTCCAGATCGTCACTTTCCTGAAATTCAAAACGCATGTCGTATTTGCACACGCGACGACCGTCGGCGATTGTAATTTCGATTGTTTCGCCTGGATTGAGCACCTGTTGTCCAAAAACTTCGCCTTCCCAGTTGTTGACGCCAACTGGAGAAGTATAAAAATGCGTCAGAACAGAATTCGTACCATTCTTTAGGTCAAAGACCAGATCATCTGCTTTCGCTACACCGACAAGCATAAACAGGGCAGCCGATGCGGCGCCCGCAATTTTTATTCTTTTCATGATTATTACCCACCCGCTCAACATCGAGCCTCTGAACATTATTATCAAATATTTAGGCCGTAAATGATTATGATCATTAAACAATAACCCTTTTTTGGGCGGAATATCGTTCGGGTTTTGCCGATGGTGTTTCTGAAGCCCAACCCGTCGGGGCATCTCATAAAAGTTATCGCTTATCTCGACGCCTGATTGAACCAAATCGCTACAGTTGCGTTGTTCATCTGTCATTAACCATGATGGAGGCTAACATGTTGCTATATTCGAAGATTGAAACAGGCGTTGCAGCTGCATTTCTTATACTCGTACCGCTCGCTCTGTTTCTGGTATGAGTAGTATGGGCCACGCATTCCAAGGGCGACATTGAAAGCTACGCGCTTTAAATGTCGCCCAATTCTATTCTAATCACATTGATTTTATTTAATGTTTGGATCCTAGTTTATTCATCTCGCGTTCACTCCAGCGACGATACATTCGTATCAACACAAAAGGAGTGTTCCATGATTAAGAAAGCCGTTCTCGCCGCCATTGCTCTTTCGTTTGTTGGTGCGCCTCTTGCACAGGCTCAGGATTACCATCAACCACGTAAGCCCGGTTACAATCGTGTAGAGCCTGCTCGTCCATCACATGGTAAGGAGTTCCGGCGCTATGATCGCCGGGATCAGGGGCACAAGCGTTGGTCGCGTGGTGAACGCTACAGTGACTGGCGTCGTCATCAGGAAATTCGCGATTACAAGCGATATGGTCTTCGCAAGCCAGGCCGTGGCCAGCATTGGGTAAAGGTAGATAACCAGTATTTGCTGGTCACTGCTGCAACCGGTCTTATCGCGGGTATCCTTGCTGCACGGTAAAGCCGACAGCAATCAGAGTTTCTAAGCATGAAAGGCGGCACTAGCCGCCTTTTTTCGTTTGAGTACGTAAACTAAAACACGCTAAGCCACTGGAAAACCCTGAGATGAGCGCTGTGTGTGACTTGCCGAATTATATGCAAGTCTGCAATGTAGATTTATTGGAAGCGTTATCCCTGTCACATGATGACAGGTTCTGCGCTCAGATGATGGCGCGTTACCGCGATTCAAGTTAGGACTGGATCGTTGGGACCGCTTCCCACTTTTGCTGGAAATGCTTGAAGCGGAGAGACTATATGAGCGGCTTTCTTGCCCTTCTGGATGATGTTGCAGCGATAGCAAAAATTGCTGCGGCATCAGTGGACGATATATCCGCCAACGCCGCAAAAGCGGGCAGCAAAACCATCGGTGTATTGATTGATGACGCTGCAGTCACACCCAATTATGTGGTTGGCATAACGGCTGCACGTGAATTGCCAATGATCGGCAAAATTGCAATGGGCAGCCTTAGAAATAAAGCTCTGCTTATTCCTGTTCTTCTGGCACTCGATTATTTTCTACCAATAGCAATTACCGCGCTTTTGATGATTGGCGGTGCCTATTTGTGTTTCGAAGGTGCCGAAAAGGTCTGGCATAAATTGTTTCCTGGTGAAGACCACCATGAAGATGGCTCTCAAGAGGATAAAGACCCAACTGCGCTTGAAGAAAAGCGCGTCGCAGGTGCCATTAAAACCGATCTCATTCTTTCCGCTGAAATCATGACGCTGGCTCTTTCGATGATTGAAACCAACTCAATCTGGATCGAGCTTGCCACACTTATAGTCGTTGGCATCATGATTACCGTTCTGGTCTATGGCGTTGTAGCAGTTATCGTAAAGCTTGATGATTTCGGCGTGTTAATGGCGCGAAAGGGTCGTCTTTCGGCTACACGGGCATTAGGACGCTTTACAGTTCGCGCGGTTCCTAAGCTGCTGTTAGTGCTTACAATCATTGGCACAGCAGCAATGCTCTGGGTTGGGGGCAATATATTTATCCATGGGTTGCACGGATTGGGCGTTCATCAGCCTTTTGCGTGGATTACGGAAACTGCCGCCGACCTGGCAGCCTATGTTTCAACAGGCCTCGCCAGCACCGTAAACTGGTTTGCAACAGCCTTTGCAGATGGCGTGTTCGGTTTTGTGCTTGGTTCGCTGATTGTGATTTTCATGGCCAAAATTGCAGAGCCCCTTTGGAATGCCACGACGGGCAAAGCTTGAACCAGAGTAAAGAGCAAGGGAAATCCTCGCTCTTTACCTAATGGAAATCAGATCATTCCGCCATTTGCACGTAGAACCTGACCGTTAATCCAACGTCCGTCTTCCCCCACCAGAAACGCGACTGCTGCAGCGATATCTTCAGGAGTTCCGAGCCTTTCCAACGGGTTCATTTTAGCCAATCGCTCGATAAGGTCGTCGGATTTGCCGTTCAAGAACAAATCTGTTGCTGTTGGCCCGGGAGCGACCGCATTGACAGTGATGCCGCGACCGCGCAGTTCTTTTGCGAGAATTGCTGTCAGTGTTTCAACGGCAGCTTTCGTTGCAGCATAGACACCATAATTTTCAAGCTTCAGGCCCACCACGCTTGTCGAGAAATTGACAATACGTCCACCATCACGCAGGCGCTGGGCCGCTTCCCGCATTGTATAGATGCTGCCTTTGAGATTGATCGCAATCTGGCTTTCTATAACTGAATCGTCACCATCCTTCACAGAAGCAAGCTTCATAATTCCAGCATTGTTGACCAGCACATCAACGCCACCAAAGGTGGATTCAGCGCTTTCAAACATGTGCTTAACGGCTGCCGGATCGCTAACATCTGCCTGATGTGCAACCGCGTGGCCCCCGGACTGGATAATCTCAGCCACCAATTCTTCGGCTGCTTTCTTGCTACCTGCATAATTGACGATAATAGTGAAATCATCTTTTGCCAGTCGGCGTGCGATAGCAGCACCTATGCCACGTGATGCACCCGTAACGATTGCAACCTTGTTATTGTTTGCAGGCATTAGCTTAACTTCCTTTTGGAACGCATCTCAAAGAGAGATGCGCGTTGAAAATAGATGTTTGAGCGTCGATTGGCAGAAATGAACGCTCCAAGTTCGAGACAAAACATAGCGCTTCTATAATGCCGGATAATCATGCATAGTTCGGCATCACTATTCGAATATGGCGAATAATATTATGGACCGATTTGATGCCATGCGGGTTTTTACCCGCGTTACAGAACGACGCAGTTTTACACTTGCTGCGGAAGATTTGGGGCTGCCAAGATCGACTGTAACGGATGCGATCAAGCAGCTGGAAAAGCGTCTTGGTGTCTGTCTGCTTCAGCGCACGACCCGTCATGTAAGCCCAACACTTGACGGTGAAGCTTATTATCGGCGCTGCATTTCTATTATCGAAGAATTGGAAGACGCGGAAGGCGCCTTTGCAGGAACCAAGCCGAAAGGAATATTGCGCATTGATGTGCATGGCACGCTTGCCCGCCATTTTCTTCTACCGGCCTTGCCACGCTTCTTCGAAACCTACCCCGAAATTGAGATCTACATGAGTGAAGGCGACCGTTTCGTCGATCTCGTCCGTGAAGGCATGGATTGTGTGTTGAGAGCCGGCATACTGCAGGATAGCGACATGATTGTTGGCCGCGTTGCCTTGCTAAAAGAGAGCACGCTGGCTTCTCCGGCCTATCTGGAACGCCATGGGATGCCCAGGCATCCTGACAGTTTGATACACGGTCATCAGATGGTTGGATTTCACTCAACATCGACCGGTGGTTTGCTGCCTTTAGAGTTTGCAGTCGCGGGTAGGGTCGTCGAGATCAGTTTGCCTGCGCCGATATCAGTCAATGCGGCCGAAACTTATGTTTCGGCCGCGCGCCTAGGGTTAGGCCTGATCCAAGTTCCGATCTATCATGTTACAAAGCTGATGGAATCCGGAGAACTCATTGAAGTGCTTGCGGATTTCCCTCCAAAGCCGACGCCTGTTTCGCTGCTTTACAGACGAGAGCGTCAGCTTTCGCCACGCGTGCGCGTGTTTATGGAATGGCTGCAACGAGAGTTCAAAGATGCACAAGCATCCAACACTGATCTTGCATTCTTGTAGTCTTGACGTATGTCAGTGCGCGGGGGAGCGTTTTCGAACATGGTGTGTTTGCAATCTTTCAGGCTAAACATGCGATATGGAGCTATCCGGGCCGGCTTGAACGCAATTGCCTTTTCGGGTCTGGGTAAAATTTTTCCGGCTGCTAGTGGACGCGGCGTGGTCTTCACACTGCATCATGTTGGCCCAAACCAGACTGATGGATTTCAGCCCAATTCCATTCTGAAGGTTACACCTGAGTTTCTTACAGAGACAATTCATACTGTGCTTGAAGCTGGCCTAACGCCTGTTCATCTGCATGATTTGCCTGGCCTCCTCGCAGACCGCTTCGACGATCGAAAATTTGTGGCCTTCACATTCGACGATGGTTATCGAAACAATGCAGAGATTGCAGCCCCGATTTTCCTTAAGTTTGGTATTCCCTATACTGTTTTTCCGACAATGGGCTTTGTCGATCGCACCCATACAATCTGGTGGGAAACGACAGAAGTGCTATTGAGAAATAATCCGCAGATCAGGTTCGATTTTGGTAAAGGGCTGGAGACAATACACACCGAAACGGTAACGCAAAAATATGCAGTGTTTGACAGATTAGCTGCATTTGTTCGTTTTTTTGATGAAGATGAGGCTGTTCGGCGTGTTGACGAACTTGCAACCACGCAATGCAAGATTGATCCGCATGTAATTGTCGAAAACCTGGTTATGGACCGTGCACAGCTAAAATCGTTGGCGAACGATCCGCTCGTTCACATTGGCGGACACACGATCGCGCATGTTAACCTTCGACGTGTGAATGAAGAACGTCTTGCCCACGAAATAGATGGATCAACCGCTGCAATTGAGGACTGTGTCGGCTATCGACCCAAATCATTCTCATACCCTTACGGTTGGTGCTCGGCGGTCGGCCAACGAGAAATAGAAATGACAGCCAAGGCTGGCTTTGTGGCAGCCGTTACGACTCAGCCAGCAGTTTTGCAGCGATCAGACGCTTTAAAGCCAACGGCTATAAAGCGCATATCGCTCAATGGTAACTTTCAGAAGCAACGCTATGTCAAAGCGCTGATCTCAGGTCTTGCATTCAAGTTTTTATAGATTTGGCTCAGATTCAAGCAGTTCCATGCACAATGCCTTGCTGGCGTCCGAAATATCGGGATTGAATACCAGCCAATAGCCTTTCTTACTCGTGAGAGACACATCACAAGCAGGAACAAGCTGCCCCCGTTTAATCGCTCCGTCGATCAGTCCGGCCCACCCAAGGGCTACCCCTTGTTCGGCAATTGCCGCCTCTAGCACCAGATTATAAGTGTTGAACACCAACCCATAATTACCGTCGTCAATTTCCTGATCAATCGCATCAAGCCAGGTCGGCCACGTAAACCAACGATCACCCTGCAAGGTATCGAGATGCAAAAGTGCTGTTGATCTTAACCCCTTTCCATTCGGAAACGGCCCGTGCTGATCGAGAAAGCCGGGGGAACAGACCGGCACAACGGACTCTCCCACAAAAGCAATCGCGTCTTTTGGAAAGTCCTCCCGCGAACCAAACAGAATGGCGATATCTGCCTCTCTGTGATCAAGCGGCTGCAACATGGATGATGCTGTGATGCGAACATCCACCTCTGGATATTTCGGACGGAATTTTGCGACACGCGGCATCAACCAGAAGGCGGCAAAGCCATAATCCGTGGCTATCCGAAGCCCCGGTGTCCGTTGTCTGCGTCTGATTTGCTGAATGGCCTCTTCGATTCCATCAAGGCCAAGACGCACTGCCTCATAAAGTATGCGTCCCTCGGGCAATATTTCTACGCCACGTGCGCGTCTTGCGAATAGTGAAACGCCCAGCCGGTCTTCCATTCGTTTTATTTGATAGCTGACCGCTGGTTGAGTCATGCCCAGTTCGCGCGCCGCAAGGGTCAGATTTTCCAAACGCCCGACCGCTTCAAAAACGCCAAGACTGCCAAGATCCCATGATGAAGAAACCATAAATATCCTTTATGTCTCCAATAAAAAATGAATGTCTTTTCCCTTATCCTTAAAGATGTTTTCCTTAAAGGCAGAATGCAAGACATAACGAAATTTGATTTTATGGATCGGATTTCGTCAGAGCCAAACAGGGGAAAATGAATGCGCTATCTCAAACTGACGACACTTGCACTGGCAGCGTTCACGGGGCTTACGGGCGTGGCTTCTGCAGCAGATTCTGCAAAGTGCGAAACTATTCGTCTCTCTGATCCGGGTTGGACAGATATTACCTCAACAAATTCCATCGCCAGCGTACTGCTCGACGGTCTGGGCTATAAGGCCGACGTGAAAACGATGTCGGTGCCCATTGGTTATGAGGCCCTTAAAACTGGCAACACCGATGTGTTCCTTGGCAACTGGATGCCAGCGCAACAGACGTTCCGCGATGACCTCGATAGCGCCAAGGCTGCTGAAGTACTGGTCAAGAACCTTGAAGGCGCAAAGTTTACTCTGGCTGTACCAGATTATGTCGCCAAAGACGGCGTGAAGGACTTTGCAGATCTCGCGGCTCACGCCGACAAATTTGGTAAAGAAATTTATGGCATTGAGCCGGGCGCCCCGGCCAATCAGAACATTCAGAAAATTATCGAAGACAAGAAGTTCAAGCTCGATGGCTGGAAGATCGTAGAATCGAGCGAACAGGCTATGCTTGCGCAGGTTGATCGTAGAAACCGGGACAAGCAATGGGTGGTCTTCCTGGCTTGGGCGCCGCATCCGATGAACACCAAGCTCAATATTGAATATCTGTCTGGTGGTGATGATTATTTCGGCCCGAACTATGGCGGCGCGGAAGTTTATACGCTGTCGCGCACTGGCTGGGCGGGCGAATGCCCGAATGCAGCGAACTTTTTCAAGAAGCTCGTTTTCACTGTCGATATTGAAAATGAGGTGATGGACAAGATCCTGAATGAAGGGACCGAAGGTCCAGCGGCGGCTACCGCATGGCTGAAGGCTAATCCGGAGCATATCGATAAGTGGCTCGAGGGTGTCACCACCTTCAAAGGCGAACCAGGAGCGGCAGCGGTAAAGGCAAAACTTGGCCTGTAAAATCCGCTAGAGCAGTTCCAGTTAAGACTGAATTGTTGAAGCCGCTCTATCGGTTTGCTTTTACGCATTATCCAACGCAGAAGGCTCACTCACTTTTGCTAGAAAATGCTCTAAGCATTCTTTTTCGGCGGGCGTTTTCAGCGTCCGCCGCTCTGCGTTGATTTCTTTTAATTTATGGTCACAGCCAAATGAAAAAGCCGAATATCCTCGTTCTGATGGTTGATCAGCTGAACGGAACCTTCTTTCCTGATGGCCCCGCGGAGTTTCTGCACACGCCGAACTTACGCAAACTAGCCGAGCGCTCGGTGCGTTTTGCAAATTGCTACACAGCAAGCCCGTTATGCGCTCCGGCACGCGCATCGTTCATGTCGGGACAACTGCCTTCCCGAACCGGCGTCTATGACAATGCAGCGGAGTTTTCGTCCGAAATTCCGACCTATGCGCACCATTTGCGCAATGCGGGTTATCAGACGGCCCTATCAGGCAAAATGCATTTTGTCGGCCCGGATCAGTTGCACGGCTTTGAACAGCGCCTGACGACAGACATTTATCCTGCCGATTTTGGCTGGACACCTGATTATCGCAAGCCGGGCGAACGTATTGACTGGTGGTATCATAATCTTGGCTCGATCACCGGTGCTGGAACGGCAGAAATCACCAATCAGCTCGAGTATGACGATGAAGTCGCCTATCAGGCAGAAGCCAAGCTCTACGATCTTGCGCGTGGTCATGATGAACGCCCCTGGTGTTTGACCGTGAGCTTCACACATCCGCATGACCCCTATGTCGCCCGCAAGCGTTTCCACGATCTTTATGCAAATATTCCAGAGCTTGATCCGAAAATTGGGCCTTTGCCGGAATGCGAAATCGACCCACATAGCGAGCGTCTGCTGCGCGCCTGTAAGGCCGAAGACTATGATATTACTAGCGAGCAGATAAGAGCCGCTCGGCAGGCATATTTTGCCAATATCTCCTATGTCGATGACAAGATTGGCAATCTGCTTGATGTGCTTGAGCGGTGCGGTATGAGCGAGAACACACTGATCGTATTCACTTCCGATCATGGCGATATGCTAGGGGAACGTGGTCTGTGGTTCAAGATGAACTTCTTTGAAGGCTCTGCACGCGTACCGCTGATGATTGCCGCACCCCAGTTAACGCCGGGATTGGTAGGAGAAGCCGTCTCCACGCTTGATGTGCTGCCAACGCTTTCTGATCTCGCGGGTATAGACCTTAAAGGCATCATGCCGTGGACGGACGGTGTATCGCTTATCAATGTTGCTTCAGGTGTGCAGCCGCGTGGCGCAGTGCCTATGGAATATGCCGCTGAGGGCACCATCGCGCCGATGGTTTCTTTGCGGGAAGGCGAGTGGAAGTTGAATCTTTGCCGATTTGACCCGCCGCAATTGTTCAACCTCGTCAATGATCCGGATGAATTAAAAAATCTGGCTGCTTCGCCTGAACATAAAGAAACACTAGAGCGACTTTCGGGCCAAGCCGCGCAACGCTGGGACCTTGAACTTTATGATAGCCAGGTACGGGCAAGCCAGGCGCGCCGCCATGTGGTTTATCCAGCACTCCGCAACGGTGCTTACTATCCATGGGATTATCAACCATTACAGAAGGCATCAGAACGCTATATGCGCAATCATATGGATCTGAATGTTCTGGAGGAAAATCAACGTTTTCCGCGTTAGAGCAAAGCTTGTTCGTTGAATCTGCTCTAACTATTTGTTTTTACGCATTATCCTTATGCAAAACTGCTTCGCGATTTTGCGGCAAATGCTTTAAGTCTGATAAAAAAGCTGATCAAAGGTCAGCCTTTTTATTTAACGGAGAATATCGGAGAGGCGCTTCTGCTCTTTTTCCATGCGATCAAGATTGAGGCCGGCAAGTAGGTCCAGAATATGCGTCTTCATCAGGGATTCAGCTTCTTCAACTTTATGCTGCTCAATAGCGTCAACAAGCGCATTATGTGCATGGCTTTCACAGGTCGTTTCCCGGCGCTGCCAATAAAGCGCAATGATAAGCGATGAGCGCGGCAACAGCTCTGCAACGAAACCCGCCAGAATGGAATGTCCCGCAATCTCTGCAAGATCAAGGTGAAAGCGTGCCGAAAGCCTGATTGCATCGCTGTCGCGGCCAGCATGAAGCGCCGCGTGTTCGTCATCCAGATGTTTGCGAAGCTTGGCAATATCCTCTGCCGTTGCCACCTTGGCTGCAAGTGCTGCGACTTCGGGCTCAATCAGTGTCCGAGCCTCAAACACTTCTCGCGCTTCTTCCCGCGAGGGTTCTGCAACAAATGCGCCGCGATTGGGTTCAAGGCGCGCAAGTCGATCATGCGAGAGCGCCTGTAGGGCTGATCGCACGACTGCACGGCTGACAGAATATATCGTTGCCAGCTCATCTTCCGGCAGTTTGGTGCCGGGTAGTAACTGATGGCCAACTATTGCGTCACGCAGGCCTTGATAAACGGAGTGCCAGCGCGCGCCCCCATTGCTATTGCCGTTATCAGTTGTGTCTGGTGCGTTAGAGCCAAAAGAATTCATTTGTGTCCGGTTGCCAGGTTATTCAGTTCGCTGGAAACTCTACGAACACGTAGAGCTTCTCACGTACATATCGAACTCACCTCAATAATTGTCAACAAATTCGGCAATTTGATCTACAACATGGGATCGATAGGTTAGACAAAGCGGCTCCCGCCAACCCTCAGTCACTGGAACCGCTCCGTCTTTATGCGCAATTCACCGGCCTGGTGAATATGGTTCAAATATTCCTTCAAAGGCCTTCGTCCGTGGCGGAAGGTATCCGCCTCGTTTGGATGTCTTCAAACCTAAGCTTACCAGCCCTTCACAGAGCTTGACTGCAGCTGTCACGCCATCAATCACCGGCAAACCATGTTCTTGCGATAAGGACGCAGCGAGATCGGCCATGCCCGCACAGCCCAACACAATTGCTTCAGCATGATCATCCCGAATTGCACGCGCTATCTCTTCAGAAATTCGCTTTCTCGCATCAGAGCCGGGAACTTCCAATTCCAGAACAGCAACATCGCTGGCTCTTACACGAGTGCAACGCGTCGCCAAGCCATAACGAACCAGATTATGCTCGATTGCAGGCACCGAGCGGGAGAGGGTGGTCACTACACTGAACTTGCCTGAAATCAGGCTCGCCGTGTGGAACGCAGCCTCACCAATGCCAATCACAGGCATTGTGCTGGCACAACGTGCAGCATCTAATCCCGTATCGTCGAAACAAGCTATGATGCAAGCATCAGCCGACGAATGCTTCTGCATTTCTCCGATTAAGCCAGGAATTGCAAATACCTCGTCGAAGTAACCTTCTATGCTGGGTGGGCCGTCCTTGGGATTGACGGCTATGATATTGGTATCGGCCATTGCTACGCTGCGCGCAGCTTCGCCGATCTTCCGCGTCATGGAAGCGGTCGTATTCGGGTTGACGACAAGTATGTCCATTTCCTCAAACCATCTTTTTTTATCGTTGTTGATGGCTTGAAGCGCACAGCGATTATAAATTCCGCTCCACGCTTCAAGTTGTTATTTTAAAAGGAAATCTTGATCTTGATTTCCGGAAATGCTTTAGGCACAGCATTGCCTCTAAGCCGAATTCGAGCAGCCGTGCATGCCCCCACGATACGGCTGCTGATCTGGTGTCGCGAATTAGATTTCGCCCCCCAGATAGAGTTTCTTCACGCGCTCGTCTGAGATAAGCTCTTCTGAATTACCCGAGAGCACAATCTTGCCGGTGGTGAGCGCATAAGCCCGCTGTGAGATACGAAGCGCCATGCGCGAGTTTTGCTCTACGAGCAGAACACTCACTTTTTCATCACGATTGATGGCCACGATTGAACGAGCGATGTCCTGCACCAGCTTAGGTGCGACGCCCAGTGATGGTTCATCAAGAAGCAACAACTTAGGTTTTGCCATCAGCGCGCGCCCGATGACGAGCATCTGCTGTTCACCGCCACTCATAGTGCCAGCTGCTTGCGAGTAGCGTTCTTTAAGACGAGGGAAGCGGCCCATCACCATTTCCAGCGTGTTGGCAATTTCCGCCTTACCGGATCGCGTAAAAGCCCCCATCAAGAGATTGTCGCGTACGCTCATATAAGGAAAGACACGGCGTCCCTCCGGAACCATAGCGATACCCATTTCAACAATCGTATCCGAACGGGTGCCATCAAGACGACGTCCTTCGAAATAAATCTCGCCTTTGCGCAGTTTGTTCAGCCCTGTAATCGCTCGCAGAATTGAGGATTTTCCAGCACCGTTCGCACCAATGAGGGCGACTGTTTCGCCTTGGTTGACCGTTAGCGAAACGCCTTTGAGGGCATAGACGTGATCATAATAGAGTTCAGCATCAGTAACTTTCAGAAGCTCTGTCATGATCAGTATCCAATCGTTTCATCTTCTGCGCCAAGATAGGCCTCGATGACTTTCTCGTTCTCCTGAATCTCCTTGGGCGTGCCTTCCGCAATCTTCTGACCGAAATTGATGACAACGATCCGGTCGGAGATATTCATGACGGCTGGCATATCGTGCTCAACGAGAAGAACGGTAACGCCACGGTCTCGCACCGCGCGCACCATTTCCACCGCCTTGACGGTTTCGTCGTGGTTCATGCCCGCAAAAGGTTCATCAAGCAGCAGGATTTTAGGCTCCGTTGCCAGTCCGATCGCAATGCCAAGTGCGCGAAGATGGCCATGTGGGAGGTTCTGTGCAACTTCATTGCGCTGACTGCCAAGTCCCAGAAAATCCAGAATTTCGTCCGCAGAGCGGCCAAACTCCTCCTGATCTTGTCGAGCCAGCCCCGTGCCGACATAACATCCGAGGAAACTTGCTTTGGCGCGCAAATGATGAGCGACAATCACATTGTCACGCACCGTCATGCCTTTGAAGATAGTTGTTTCCTGAAATGTGCGAACCACGCCTTTACGGGCAACAATATGCGGAGCAAGCCCCGATATACATTCACCTTTAAAGCGAACTTCGCCAGTCGTCGGTGTGATAAAGGACGCGATCAGCTTGAAAAGGGTCGACTTTCCCGCACCGTTCGGTCCGATCACCGATAGAATTTCCTTTTCCTTGACCGAGAAGGAAACGTCGTTGACCGCCACAAGTCCACCAAAACGCTTCGTCAGCCCTTTAATTTCTAGAAGTGCACTCATGATCTCGATCCTTTCTTGCCAGTCAGTCGAAGGCTGAGCAGGCCGTTAGGCAGGAACAACATCAGAATGATCAACAGGCTTGAGAAGATAAGGAGCTGGAACTTTCCGGTCTGGAACAGGAAATCCCAACCGAAATAGAGAACAAAAGTGCCGATGATGGGACCGAAAACATAGCCAAGGCCGCCAAGGAAGCAGTTGAGCATGAAGTTAACGGAGTCCGTGACGGTGAAGCTTGAAGGATAGATTGACTGCGAGATTGCCACAAACATAGCGCCGCCAAGACCGCCAAGGAAAGAGGAAATGGCGTAGGCCAGTACGCGCAGATAGGTGATGTTGACGCCAATGGAGGAGGCGAGTTCTTCATTCTGTTGCAGCGACTGGCAAAGCCCGCCAATACGCGAATGAATAAGCCGATAAAGTCCGGCAAAGCACAGCACCATCAATACAACCGACACATAATAGAAAGCTGCACGCGGGTTCTGTAGCGTTGCGAAATCTGGCAAAATGGTCAGACCGAATATTGATATGCCACCGGGCATCGGGATGCTTACCATGCCTTTCGCACCATTGGTGATTGGTAGGGCCATCGCCAGCAGACGCGCAACTTCTGTGAGCACCAGAGTGACCATGGCGAAGTAAACGCCGCGCAGTCGCAGGATCGGAATGCCAATAAGGATGCTGGCGAAGGCGCAGAACAGACCGGCCAATGGTAGTGTCAGCCAGAAAGAAACGCCGTATTTGACCATAAGAATGGCCGAGACATAGCCCCCCATCAGTGCATAGGCACCCTGACCGATATTGATGCGGCCAATGTAGAAGGTAAGCCACACACCACCGCTGACGATAGATAACAGAGCTACCGAGGTCAGGGTATAATAGAGGTCGCTACGTCCGGTCACTTCGATGAGCAGCGGAATGCCAATTAGCACGAGTGCGAGAAAGGCAACGACACCGAGAATTTTTGTTGTCTTTGTCATGATTGCCCCCATCAACCCCAAGGTTTGCCCATAAGCCCATTCGGGCGAAGACTGAGGAAGACCATCAGTCCGGCAAAGATGACGAGATAGGTGATATCACCGTAAGGACGCAGCACGGTGAGGCCGACCGACTCCAACATGCCAAGGATGAAGCCACCGGCAATTGCACCGCTGACGACACCTGCGCCACCAATCATCACCATCATGAAAGCCTTGATGGAAATTGCTCCACCAATGCCTGAATTAACACCGGTAATGGCGACCAACAGACCACCGACCAGGCCTGCCAGCATAGCCCCCATTGCGAAGCCGATCATGGAGTAACGGTCAACATTCACACCCATCAACTGCGCAGCTACGCGGTCTTGAGCGAGCGCGCGCATGGCGCGACCGGGTTTCGTGAATTGCATAAAGAGAACGAAAGCTGCGATGAAGATGACGGCGAGCGCGCCGATCAACATGCGGTCATAAGGCATTATCAGCCAATCAGAAACGAAGACACCGTTTATGATTTTCGGTACGCCACGCTGCTTTTCGCCAAAGAGTAGAAGGATAATTGCATCAAGAAAGAACGCGACCGCCGCTGCAAGCAGCATCGTACTTTCATCTCGCAGACTTCGTTTAATAACGGGTCTGAACAACAGCTTCTCAATCAACGCGCCCACAATCATCAATGTGACTGCTGAAGCGAGCAATGCCACGACAAATGGTAATCCAAGCTGGCCATAGATCGTGTAAGTGACGAAGCCGCCGAGCACATACATCTGGCCGTGCGCGAAATTGAGGACGTTCATCAGAGCGAAGATCAGCGTCAAACCTAACGCGATCAGTGCATATTGCGCACCAAGATACAGCCCATTGGCTATAATTTGTTCCATGAAGGCAGACTCCCCCTGCGGAGACAGGGCTACGCCAAAGCCTCCGTGACAGTTCTTTATGGTTGGGAGGCCTGATGCGGAATATATCGACACCGCATCAGGCAATTGTTTTAAGCGCTGTCGTTTAGTCGACCTGCGCCACAAACAGCGTTTCGAACTTGCCGTCCTTGTATTCTGTAACAACCATAGGAATGCCGATCTGGCGCTTCTGACCAAATGACGTTGTGCCAACATAAGTCAGCTTCGCGTCATCACCCTTCACGAAAGGATTCTTTGCCGAGAAGGTATCCATGGTCTTCATGAATTCTTTGACATCATCGATTGCTGCCGGATTGGCTTTGATTGTTTCGATAATGTAATCGAGCGCATAAACCTTGGTGTTGGACTCGTCATTATACTCGCCATAGGCTTTGGTGTAGCGATCAACGAATTCCTTCATGGTGTCAGACGCGATTTCTGGCGTAGAAGCACCTCCTACGGAAATGAAGCCATTCGCGAGCTCGCCCGCGCCTTCTTCAAGAACCTTGGCATCCTGTGCGGTTTCTGTTGAAATGAAGCCTTCGTAACCGAGTTCACGTGCAGCACGGATCAAAAGAGGCGCATTCCCGGGCGCAACGCCAGAAAGAACGAGAAGATCAGGCTTCTGCATGATAATTGGCGTCAGAACCGGCGTGAAGTCACGTGTGTCGTTCTGATAAGCGTCGCTGGTAGAGACCACTTCAAGGCCAAGAGCTTTGGCAGCCTCAATGCCGCTATCGCGCTGGCTCAGTGGATCAGATTCATTGGCGGCGACGAACGCAACGCTCTTAATGCCCTTATTGTCCTTGAGATATTTATAGATCGCCGGACCTGACTGATAGTTAGCGATCATACCAAGAACGGCATTGGATGCTGGCGGCGTGTAAAGTTCTTTCGGGAATGAATAAGGGAAGTAAATAATCCCTTTGGACTCGGCGACTGGACGAACAGCGGCTGCGCCGTCATCGACATTAGGTCCGACAACGTAATGTACGCCTTCCTGAGCCATTTTTTCCATGCCAGCGATGGCGCGTTTTGGATCTTTCTGATCATCGAATGTGACGATATTAATTTTGTAAGTATCGTCACCGATTTTCACACCACCGGACTCATTGAGCCAGTCGGCACGTACCTGCATCGAACGAACGTTGGAAGTACCCCATGATGCAGCCGGTCCACTCGTTACACCGACAAAGCCGATTTTGAGTTCTTTGTCTGCTGCTTGGGAGGCATTGGCGGACATGAGCGCAAAAAGTGACACGGCGCCCAGCGCCGCAGTTTTAATAACTGCGCGTCTGTTAAACATTTTTATTCCCCTTGTTTAAATCACCCCTCTCTCGTTTGATGGAGAAGAGCATGATGGATTGAACGCCACATATTAAAAATTGTCAACAATATTAATTATCATCATAAACAATATGGAAGTGGCGTGGTCACAATGCTTATTAGAAATGGATAAAATACTTCATTATAACGGCTTGTCCCTGATCATTCCTGTAAACGTCACATGCCCAATCAGGGGAATGATCTCATTCAATATTGAATCGTTGAAACCACTCTATCTATTTGTTTTAACGTATTCGTCTTCCACGAAACCGCTTCGCACTTTTGGCTCAAATGATTTAGGGTTTGTTGGATGCAAATTGAATTGCACTCACGTTTGATGCCAACTCCAGACTGAAGAGATCTCATGTCCGTCCAGCGCGTAAGCTTCTACATTCTTCTGGCTCTGGTCACTATAGCCTTCGCATGGCTGCTTATTCCGTATTATTCCGCAGTGCTTTGGGGCGTCATCCTTGCGGTCATTTTCTACCCTGTTCAACAATGGCTGCTGAGAGTTCTGAATGGCCGACGCAATGTTGCCGCGCTGTTATCGGTGTTGATGTGTATTTGTCTGGTGATCATTCCAACGCTTTTGATCTTTGGATCGCTGGTTCAGGAAGGCAACTCGCTCTATCAGCGGCTCAGTACGCGTGAGTTTGATCTCAATAGCTATATCACCAGCATATTAGGAGCGTTGCCTGACTCACTTGAAGAATGGATGGTTCGTTTTGAACTCGGCAGTTTTGCTGAATGGCGTTCGCGCATTTCATCCGCCATTTTGCAGGGCAGTCAGATCTTTGCTGGTCGGTTGGTGAGTTTTGGCCAGAACACGCTCCAGTTCTTCATAAGCTTCGGCATCATGATTTATCTGCTGTTTTTCCTGTTCCGCGATGGCGCTGAGCTGGGTGCCAAAATTCGCCAAACAATTCCTCTTAGCGAAGAATATACCGGCCAAATTCTGGAAAAGTTCACTGCGGTTATTCGCGCCACGGTTAAAGGCAACATCATCATTGCGCTTATTCAAGGAACACTTGGCGGCTTGACCTTCTGGTTTCTTGGCATCGAGGCGGCATTGCTTTGGGGCGTGATGATGACGATTTTCTCACTGCTTCCGGTTGTCGGCGCTTCTCTCGTTTGGGGACCCGCCGCCATCTGGTTCATGGTCAACGGCATCTGGATAAAAGCAGCAGTTCTGATATTCGTAGGCGTTTTCGTGATTGGCCTGATCGACAACTTCTTGCGCCCGCCGTTGGTTGGTAAAGGTACGCGCATGCCCGACTTTGTCGTGCTTATCTCGACAATCGGCGGTATTTCGCTGGTGGGAATTAATGGCTTTGTCGTTGGCCCGATGATTGCTGCCATGTTTATCGCTGCCTGGTCTCTTCTCGCACAAGAACAGAAGACAGATGTCGCTCCGCAAAAGAAAGCTGATTGAAAAGACTCGGGAAGTGCACAGGGATAAAGCGCCGTGTGTGCACTTGGGCGCTACACAAGCACGCTCCAAACGATTGAATCTACGCAGCGCGTAGGCATTTCACACATCTTCGGATGTGCTCTAAAAACAAGAAAGCCCGCTGCACTGGGAGGAGGAGTGTGCAACGGGCTGATCTGTAAAGCGCGACTGGGAGGAGGAGTGCCGCGCTTCGCGTTCAGTTTCTGGGAGGAGGAGTGAAACTGAACAAGCCCAAAATAGGAGCGAGGCCCGCCACTTACAAGAGGCGATGCTGCAAGGCAGTTATGCATTTATGAATAGCTCAAAAAAAGAGACCGCCCCGCAGCGATAAACGCGCTGGGGCGGCTCGATCCTCCTCCAAGTGGAGCCGACAATAACCGCAAGCGATCAAAAAGCAACCCCTTTATATTCAGCTCTAATTTTCAGAAATTACTGAAATTAATGTACATTTAAGTGTTGATGCAAAATAGCTACCAAGCTTTAATTACAACGTCTTCATTCCCCAACTTACATAGTGTAATTATTTCACCGTTCTGCAAAAAATTACACTATTTGACATCAGATATGACTTAACTCGGCAAACTTAACGCTGTATTCTTTAATCGATTAAAGCCACGCAATGCCTCACATTTCACAACCTGCGCGCACCCCTTATCCCCATTCATATAATTAAAGTTGACTCATAATATCAGGATTAATATAGCCTCCAATTAATATGAGTATTTTTATCATCTTAGTGGCATGGCGGTGAAGGCCAATTCGGGGGTTGCAATGAAAATGAAGTCGAGACTTGGCAGCTATCTGTTGGAAACAACAGTTTTAAGTGGAGCAATTGGTTTAAGTCTCCTGATTGCGATGCCCGCTTTTGGGCAGACTGCTCAGAATCAGAAGACAGCTGAGGAAAGACAGCAAGCTCAAAAGAAAGAGCAGGCACTTCAGCTCGATACAATCACCATTTCACCCAATATTCAGAACCAGGCCGCTATTGATGCGATGGCATCAACGAGTGTCATCACGCAGCAGCAGCTGGATCGCATTCAGGCAACTACTGCCGCTGATATTTTCCGTTCGACACCAGGTGTCCATGCCTCTTTGAATGGTGATGATCCGGCGACATCCATCAATATTCGCGGCCTTCAGGAATATGGCCGTGTCGCAGTAACGATTGACGGCGCACGTCAGGACTATTGGCGCGTCGGTCACGGCTCAGGTTCATTCTATATTGACCCGGAAATGCTCAAACAGGTAACGGTTATTCGCGGGCCTGTTTCCAATGCCTATGGTTCTGGGGGTATCGGCGGTCTTGTCGCCTTTGAAACCAAAGATGCCGGCGATTTCCTGCGCGACGACGAAACCTGGGCGTTGAGCGAAAAGCTGCGTTACGAAAGTAACGGAAACGGTTGGATGACCAGCACGGTTGGCGCCTATCGCTTAAACCCAAATTTCGATGTCATTGGCAATATCAACTATCGTGATAGTGATGCCTATAAGAATGGCGATGGCGATGTTGTCCGCTGGACAGGAGAACGCGTCGTCAGCGGTCTGGGCAAAGTTACGATCCGCCCGGCCGATGGTCACGAAGTAAAACTCGGTTTCCAGCGCCAGAAATATAACGACATCATGACAGGCAGCAGCGGATCAACATCCAGCACATTGTCGCGTTATAATGCCGAAACGATCGTCAGCACCTATACCGGCAACTACACCTATAAGCCTGACGATAATCCGTTTTGGGACCTGTCGGTTAATGCCTATTACAGCGACACCGACAATGATCAGTATCAGGTTTGGCCAAAGGCCAGTATCGGCAAGACGCGTTATTACGACGTTTCGACAGCCGGTTTCCGCGCCTATAACAGCTCGCGCTTTGAAACGACGACCATGAGCCATACGCTTACCTATGGCGTTGATTATTATAAGATGCGCGGAAAATCCGACACCGACAACTTCGGCAACGGTGAACAGCAGGCTTATGGCGGTGTTATTCAATGGCAGGGCGATTATCAGAAGTGGCTCGAGCTGATCGGTGCTCTCCGTTACGATGGCTATCGTCTCGACGGCACGACCAAGGCCACCAATGTCCTGCCTTCGGAAGACGTCAGCGTTGATGGCAATCGCGTTTCTCCGCGTTTCAGCGTCGGTGTGACACCGTGGGATGGCGTTCAGTTCTACGGCCTTTATTCGCAGGGTTATCGTGTTCCCCACATGCAAGATATGTTCAGGCAGAACGGAGCGCACGGTTCGGGATATGAACCGAACCTGCTCTTGAAGCCTGAAGTCGCAACCTCTTATGAATTCGGTGTCAATCTTCGCCAGGACGGCATTCTGGATGCAGGCGATCAGGTCCGCGCCAAGCTCAACTTCTTCCATACAGACGTCAAGAATTACATCAACACCGTCAAGACCGGCAACGTGACGACATCTGAGAATGTCGGCGATGCACGTCTGCGCGGGGTTGAGCTTGAAGGCACCTATGACAACTGGTGGGGCTACGTGAACCTCGCAGCTTCTTACACCGACGCGGAAATGAAGGATGGTGTCTACAAAGGCGAAAGCCTAAGCAACACACCGCTCAACAACCTTAGTGCAACGCTCGGCCTTAAGGCGTTTGACGAAAAGCTCGTCTACGGTGTCGAATATGAAAGTGTGGGCAAGGTCAATCGCGCGCTTACAACAGGCGGCGTCAAAGTCTATCCGCGCGTGGATCTCGTAAATGTCTTCGCCAACTGGCAGGTTACGGACAATGTGAAGCTCGACTTCGGCGTCGATAACCTCTTCAACAAAGCCTATACCGATGCACAGACTGGCTGGGCTACCAGCACGGATATCGAACAGGCAAAGGGGCGTACCTTTATGGTCGCCATCACCGGTCGCATCGGCGGATAACTTTGCAGCAGGCGAGGCGATTTGCCTCGCCCACCATTCCCTAACAAGCCTTAATCAAAATGATAAACTTTTCCAGAATACTCATGTTTATGCTATGAGATTGTGGAAAGAAAAGATTGAGAAAAGCCGTGTCTAAGATGTCATCAGTACCGACCTCCAAGCTGACAAGCCATTCCCATATTAGCCTTCAAAACGGTGAAGCCTATCTGCCGAACATTATTGATCGGCTGCATTCCTATCAGGCGCAATATGGTAGTCATGAAGGTCGCCATTCATTCGGTTACGATTTCGGTCGAATCGAAATCGATGCCGCTGATAGCGGCTATCGCGTTTCGCTTTTCGCTGATGAGGATATCGGCCTGCATCGTCTGAAAGACCTCGCGGCGGTGGCGATCAAGCTTTACACCAAAGAAGAAGCGCCGGAGATTGTGTGGCAAGGCGATCATGCAGGCGAACAGGTTTTGCCACAGTTTCGGTTGATGCGTGTGCTGTCGACGAGCCTGTTCACACCGCATATGTTGCGCGTGCGGCTGGCAGGTGAAGATTTGAAGCGGTTTTCACTCTTTGGCGCAATGCATGTTCGCTTGCTGCTTCCAACAGAAGAGGTATCTCGGCCTGTATGGCCTATCATGGGACCAAACGGCCTGCCGTTCTGGCCAGATGAAGCGCGCAAACCGGCATCACGTGCCTATACGATCCGTGGTCTTGATATCGATGCAGGCTGGCTAGAAATTGACTTCTATCTGCATGAAGTGGAAGGCTTGGCCTGCAAGTGGGCTAAAGGCGCGCAGATTGGCGACACTATCGGCCTGACGGGACCTGTGGGACGTCCGTTGCGCCAGGCAGCCCGTTATCTCATTGGTGCCGACGCGACCGGATTACCAGCTATTGGACGTATGCTTGAGGAGTTTTCCGCAGACGTGACGGGTCGCGTTATCATCGCAGTTGATAGTGAAAAAGACGTACAAACTTTGCGGCATCCACAAGGTGTTTCCGTCGACTGGATTGTGGATTCAGATCAGAAACGTGCCGCAGAAAAATTGACGCAAGTTCTCTGCGAAGCAGAATGGCCAGAAGGTCCGGATAGTTTCGGCTGGTTTGCGGGCGAGGCGGATCAGGCCAAGATTGTTCGACAGTATTGGCGGCAAACACTCGGTAAGAGTAGGGAAAGTACACTCGTTGCCGGTTATTGGAACAAGGATGCTGTTGGTTTCATGGCTGGTTAAAGCAAGCGGAATCTAGAGTGAGCGGTAGAAATACAATCAAACGCCGCCCACTCTATCGAAAAATGTCCTTACCCAAAGAATGCCGATCCAGGAGGTCATAATAACCTTTCACTCCCAAACGGAATGCGCTAGGCACCCTACTAATTGTGAATAGAAGGAGCCACGCCATGGCCGATTTGTTGAAACGCTTTGCCAGCTATTACCGACCGCATCGCGGTTTGTTTATACTGGACTTTTCAAGTGCTGTGGCCGCGGGTCTTCTGGAGCTTGCCTTTCCGATTGCAGTAACGCTCTTCATCGACAGGCTGCTGCCAACTGGCCAGCTCGGCCTTATTTCACTGGCAGCCATAGGTTTGCTTGGGATTTACGTGCTCAATGCGTTTCTTCAGGTTATCGTGACCTATTGGGGACACATGCTCGGCATCAATATCGAGACCGAGATGCGCCGTAAGGCTTTCGACCATTTGCAAAAGCTGTCCTTCGGCTTCTTCGATAATCAGAAAACTGGCCATTTGGTTGCCAGATTGACCAAGGATCTCGAGGAGATCGGCGAAGTCGCCCACCACGGACCGGAAGATCTGTTCATCGCTATCATGACGCTGATTGGTGCGTTCTGCCTGATGATGTGGGTTCACGTTCCATTGGCGTTAATCACAGCGGTTATCGTGCCTCTTTGTGCTTATGTCACGCTGCGCTACGGTGGCCGCATGACCACCACATGGCATGCTCTCTATCGTCGTGTCGGCGATTTTAACGCCCGTATCGAAGAAAATGTCGGTGGCATCCGCGTCGTGCAAGCCTTCACCAATGAAGACCATGAACGCAAACTCTTTGCGGAAAGCAACGAGAACTATCAGAAAACAAAGCTCGCCGCCTACAAGATCATGGCAGCCTCTATGTCGCTATCTTATCTCTCCATGCGTTTTGTGCAGGTCGTTGTTATGCTTGCCGGTGCCTGGTTTGTCTTGCGCGGCGAGCTGACTGCTGGCGGATTTGTCGGCTTCCTGTTGCTCGTTAATGTCTTCTTCCGCCCTATCGATAAGATCAATTCGGTTATCGAGACTTATCCGAAGGGCATTGCCGGTTTTCAACGCTATATCCAGTTTCTGGATACACGTCCTGATATCGCCGATCGTCCGAATGCGAAATCGGTTGCACGCCTCAAAGGTGATATCGAATATCGCGATGTTGGCTTCGGCTATAATTCAGAGCGACCGATTTTCGATGGCCTGAACATGGCTATCCGTGCGGGCGAAACAATCGCTTTTGTTGGTTCGTCCGGGGCAGGCAAGACGACGATTTGCTCGTTATTGCCGCGGTTTTACGAAGTCAGTGGTGGGGCAATTCTGGTCGACGGCATCGACATTCGCGATATGACCTTGAAATCGCTGCGTTACAATATCGGAATTGTCAGTCAGGATGTCTTTCTGTTCGCGGGGACCATCCGCGAAAACATTGCCTATGGTCGCCTGGACGCAAGTGATCAGGACATTGCCGACGCCGCCCGTCGTGCGCGTCTTGATGCTGTCATTGCTGCAATGCCAGAAGGCTATGACACGATTATCGGCGAACGTGGCGTCAAGCTTTCGGGTGGGCAGAAGCAGCGTCTCGCCATTGCGCGCATTTTCCTGCGCAACCCACCGATCCTGATCCTCGATGAAGCAACTTCTGCACTTGATACGGAAACTGAACGCGCGATCCAGCAATCTTTGTCGGAGCTTTCCGTAGGTCGCACGACGCTGGTAATCGCGCATCGGCTTGCCACCATCGTCAACGCAGATCGAATTATGGTTGTCGAGGGTGGTCAGATTGTCGAGCAGGGCAGTCATGCTGAACTTCTGTCTGTAAAGAATGGGCGCTACAAACGCCTTCATGCGGTACAGGCAGGTTCATCAGGTGACGGGATGTTTTCCGCCGCCGGATGATTGTTGAGTTTGTCCTGAATTGATCTTTTAAGAAAACTTATTATCTATTTGTAATATATGAATTAAAGAAACGCCATGAATATGGGAATTCAGGGCGTTTTTCTTATCTAATTTTAATCTGATTTCTATTTTACCACTTGGTATGAACCTTCAGAAGCGCCTTACGGCCTTCGCCATATCCGCAGACGAAGACACCCTGACATCCGGCAACATAATTCTTGTCGAACAGGTTTGTGACGTTGAGATCAATGCCCCAATTGTCCTTTTCATAGCCGATTTTCAAATCGGCGAGGGCAACTGCTGGCACTTTTAGCGTGTTCTCTTCGTCGGCATAAGAGGAACCGACATAGCGGACACCGCCACCCAGAGTTACACCTTCCAGCTTGCCTTCCGGCACCTTGTATTCAACAAAGACCGAAGCCTGTTGTTCAGGCAAAAGATATGGCCTCTTGCCAATAAGCGCCTCGTTACTCTCGTTTTCTTTGATCTTGAGATCATAGGCCGTGACAGAAGCGGTAATCTTCCATGCATCGGTGATATTAGCCTGAACTTCCAGTTCGAGACCGCGCGAATTGACCTTGCCAAGCTGTTCGCGAGCGAAGCTGCTGCCGGTCACTGCGTTTTCTTTGGTCAGATCAAACAGCGATGCGGTGATTAGACCATCGAACAGTTCGGGGCGGTATTTCAAGCCGACTTCATATTGCGTGCCCGTTTCTGGCTGGGCATAGCTGCCGTCATAAAGCGTTTCGATGATCGGATTGAAGAAAGTTGCAACGCTAAGATAAGGCGTAAGACCGTTGTCAAACTGATAACCCACACCGGCACGGCCAGAAAGGCGACCTGTATTATACTCGTATGCAGGCAGGCCAGTCGCATCGGTCCAGACGTAATCGTAGCGGCCATTTGCCGTCACAATCCAGCCATCACCAAATTCGATACGATCTTGCGCATAGACGCCGAGCTGATGACGTCGCAAATCCTGATCGATGTAAGGGTCCCACATCGGCCCCTGCGGCTCACCATAAACCGGATCATACGGGTTGATTGGTGTAGCACCGCCTGTTTGCTGCATCTGATTGATGCGGAAATATCTATATTCCGCACCGAACAGCAGATTATGGGTCAGGGCGCCGGTAGTTACAGTACCTTCAAGCTGATTATCGGCCTGAAACGTATGCACAGTCGTGTCGTGTTTGAAGTTGATGCGCGAGACATTCGGATCGCCGGGAGCAGGCTGTGGGAGATAATTATAGCCATATGCATAAAGGCTATGTTCTTTGACATGCGCAAAGCCGTAGCGAACATTCTGGCGAATGGTCCAGTCATTGTCGAACTGGTGTTCGAATTCATAACCGATCTGGGCTTGCTCCCGCTTATAGTCGTCCAGATCTGGTTCAGTCAGATTTGTCTTACGCGAAATCTTGCCGAACTCGGTAGGAACGACAGTACCATAATATGGGAGGAAACCGCCGCCATCATGTGTCAGGTCGAGATGCGTATAATTGCCCAGAATGGTCAGGCGCGTTGTTTCATCCGGCTTATATTCAATGCTCGGTGAAATGACGCCGCGGAATTCCTTGGAATAGTCAGTGTAGTTGTCGCCACCCTGAATCTTACCGTTGATGCGGTAATTGACGGTTTCGGTAGCTTTATCGCCGATATCGAAGCCGAGATAACCGTTACCATAGCTGTTAATGCCAGCTTCCAGATAGCGGATGGGCTCACCGGTCGGACGTCTACTGATATAGTTGACGATACCACCTGGATTGGTGCCGCCATAAAGTGCTGAAGAAGCACCACGCAGAACATCAATACGCTCTATATCGAAGCTATCGATAAGGAAGCCACCGAAACCATAGCTGAAGTTTTGAAGGCCATTCAAGTAGGTGCCGTACTGCGTCGCTTCAAAACCGCGAATATAAATCCAGTTCGTATCGTTATCGACGCCGAAAGGCTGGCCGAGTACGCCCGGCGTGTAACGCAAAGCTTCATCAAGCTTCTGTGCGCCAATAGCGTCCATTTGATCGCGCCCAACGACAGAAACAGATTGCGGGATTTTTTCGATCGCCACACTGCTTTTCGAGCCTGTGGTCGTTGCAGCCGGAACAAAGCCTTCTACCGGTGCAGTGCCGTCCGATGGTTTGCCATTGCCAGTTTGTACGACAACTGTATCAAGACGGATCGATGTGTCAGCATCCTGTGCGTAAGTCGACGCACCTGTGAATGGAAGCAGGGCGAGAGCCGTTCCGCTTGCCAACAGCGTCATCATTTTTTGCTTCATCGATATTGTCATACGGCTATGGCCCCTCATATAAATTGATAAGTGCCTGCGTAACGCGAGAATTTCCTCTCTGGATATATTCTCAGGCACAATCATTGCGAACTCTGATCAAGCTGCAAGTTAATATGAGTATTTACATCAGGATATATCGCGAAGATTGATCGATATTCTGCTAAATTGAACGATATTTCGCTAATATGACGAAACAGCCACAGGATCGTTTTATGATTGCAAACGTAACCATGCGGCTGGCGTGATACCGGTCAACTTCTTGAATACGCGCGTAAAATGGGCCTGATCAGAAAAGCCGGTGACAGCCGCTATATGAGGCAGAGAAGCACGAGGCTGCAGGAGAAATAACCGCGCATGTTCAATGCGCCGCTTCATCTGCCAGGCATGAGGTGAAACGCCGGTTGATGCTTTGAATGCGCTGCAGAAATAGGATTCTGACAACTCTGCCAGTGAAGCCAGCTCCTGAAGGCGGATAATGCGATAATAATTATCCTCGATGAAATCAGTGACACGGCGCAGCTGCCACGGAGAAAGCTTGCTCGTGCGTGCTGCCTGTTCGGGGCGCGCTTCAAACAGCTCGCTGACAAGCGCATTGATCAGTCCTTCGCCATATAGCCCATGCAATGGCGCGTCAGACAGGCATTCTTCAGCAAGCAGAGTGCCGATCTGTTCTATTTTTGTGTTGGAGAAGAGCAGGCGCGGGCGCTCCATGGCATTAACGTCAAGCGCATTGCCAAAGCGCTGTTGGAGCGCGCAGGTGTCGAGATGCAGATCAAGATGTTTCAGCTTTCCCGGTCTGGTGACGCGACTCCAGATCGTCATACCAGCGGGTATATAACAAAGTTTTGGTTGCTCTGCGGTTTGTGCAATGGCACGGGAGCTTTGCTCAGGCCTGATAGCCAGTTCACCACGGCTTTCAAGCACCAGAAAAAGTCGTGGGGCTTGCGAAACATATTCTCCACGCGCATCCGGACCGCATTCGACTGACCACACATCCGCGATGGCGCCGTTCCAGACGCGATAATGAAGATCGTCCAGCAAACAGACGTCTTCGATGCGGCTTTTCATATGCGGATGGAAGCCCAATAGGATTTTTCCTGATGAAACAATTTTAACATGTATATATTCGTCATGTTTTGCTATCAACCGGCCAAACATAGTTTTAACGCACGGCAGCTATCCGAAAACGGGACAAATTAATGACTTCCGCATTGTTCGAACTTGAGAATGTCAGCTTCGCAGTTCCCGGGCGCACCTTGTTGCAGCCGTTGACCATGTCGATCTCAGCGGCAAGCCTGACAGCACTCATCGGACATAATGGATCGGGAAAGTCGACGCTTCTGAAAATTCTGGCCCGTCAGCATCCCGCGTCGGGCGGAACAGTGCGTTTTGCCGGCAAGCCATTGAACGATTGGGGTGATCGCGAGTTTGCGCGCAAGCTCGCTTATCTACCGCAACAAACAGCGGCAGCATCGGGCATGTTGGTTAAAGAGCTGGTGGCACTTGGTCGTTATCCATGGCACGGCGCTCTTGGTCGCTTTAGCGCTATTGACCGTCAAAAGGTCGATGAAGCCATCGAATTGACGGGTATTTCGCGTTTCGTGGATCGCATGGTCGATACGCTTTCGGGTGGCGAACGTCAGCGCGTTTGGCTGGCAATGTTGGTCGCACAGGATGCAGAATGCCTGCTGCTGGACGAACCGACATCGGCGCTCGATATTGCTCACCAGATTGATGTTCTCTCGCTTGTGCAGAAACTCTCGCATGAAAAGAACCTGAGTGTATTCGTCGTACTTCACGATGTGAATATGGCTTCGCGTTTCTGCGATGCTGTATTCGCACTACACAGCGGTCGTCTCATCGCGCAATCGACACCGACCGGCATTATGGTTCCGGAACAGCTTAAAGAGATTTACGGCATTCAGATGGACGTTATGCAACATGCATCAACAGGCCACCTGATCGCGGCACCTCGATAAAAGGAAGTGTTAGCCGTCGGATTTGTAATCCGCTCGATTTATGCCGTGGCGCTGCATCTTGTCGTAAAAGGTCTTACGCGGGATGCCGAGGGCTTCGAGCGTTTGCTGCACATCGCCATTGTTTGTTGCAAGCGTCTCGCGGATGAGTGTCGCTTCATAAAATTCAAGCCGCTTTGGTAGCGTTGCTTGTTCATCCAGAACCGGCGCAGACTTGGCAGGAGCGGACACGCCCAACGAAAATCTCTCCGCAAAATGCACAAGTTCGCGGACATTGCCAGGCCAGTTATGCTCCATGAGATGTCGGTGCGTGGAGGCGTCCAGTACGGGAATATCTCGATTAAAGCGCCGCGCAGCACGCGCAAGAAAATGCGAGAAAAGAAGGGGAATATCCTCGCGGCGTTCGCGCAAGGGCGGAATGGTCAGTGTGACGACATTCAACCGATAATAGAGGTCTTCGCGAAAATCACCCCGTTGGTCGGGGCTGCCGAGATCAATCTTGGCTGCTGCGACAACGCGAAGATCAACTGGCCGGATTTCATTGGTTCCAAGTGGGGTAATCTCGCGCATTTCCAGCACGCGCAACAGCTTTACCTGTGTTGCGGCTGGCATACTTTCGATCTCATCAAGAAACAGAGTACCGCCGCTCGCGTGCTCAATACGACCAACACGTTTTTTCTGAGCACCGGTGAAAGCTCCCGCCTCATGGCCGAACAATTCGCTTTCGATCACAGTTTCAGGCAATGCTCCGCAGTTGAGTGCAACGAAATTGCCTTTTCGTCTTCGGCCCCAATCGTGAAGCAATTGAGCCACAACTTCCTTGCCGCTGCCGGTTTCTCCTGCAATCAGCACATCGACATCCGTGTCGGCAATGTCGCGTATCGTGCGGCGAAGATTTTCAATCGCGGGCGTTTGGCCTATGAGCGGCATATCATTCTGCGCTTCATCGGCCATCTGACGCAGACTGCGGTTTTCCAGAACAAGCTTGCGCCGCTCTCCGGCTCTCAGAACGCTGTGAACCAACCTATCCGTCGCGAAAGGCTTGGCAATGAAGTCATAAGCGCCATCCTGAATGGCCTGAACTGCCATAGGAATATCACCGTGACCTGTGATCAGAATAACTGGTAAATCGGGATCAATTTCACGAATGCGGGCAAATAGCTCAAGCCCGTCTATCTGTGGCATTCGCACATCTGTAACGATCACCCCTTCGAATGAACCGCTGATAGCGGCCAATGCTTCGCTGGCACTAGCAAAATCCAACACTTCATAACCCGCGAGTTCCAATGTCTGTCTGGTTGCACGGCGTAGTGCTTTGTCGTCATCGACGAGTATGACTGGAATGTTCATCATGCTTTCTTAAATTCCACGCGGAATAGAGTGCCATACGCGCTGCTTTTCACTGAAATCTTGCCGCCGTAATCGGTCAGAATTTCTTTGACGATCACCAGACCAAGCCCAAGGCCCCGTTCCTTAGAGGTGTTGAACGGCGTAAAAAGGTTATCCAGAATTTGCTGCGGAATACCGGGGCCATTATCAGAAACTGTGAGCACAACGCTTTTTGACAGAGCTTTTGTTCTAACTTCTATGTGACCTTTATTACCTTTATTTTCAACAGCTTCCAGAGCATTTTGAAACAAGTTTATAAGCACTTGTTCAAGTCGAATTGAATGTCCGGCTACGCAGAGGTCACGCGCAGGCAGTTCGATATTGAGCTGATCCATACTTCCCGCAAACCGGCTGCGAAGCAGCACCAATGCGCCGGAAATTACTTGTGCAAGCGGCACAGGCTCGGAGGCACGATGACCTTTACGAGCGAACGCGCGCAAATCGCCTGTAATGGTTCCGATGCGTTCCGTAAGCGATGCAATCTCAGCCAGATTATCAGCTGCTTCATCCAGGCGCTTTCGATCAAGGAAGGTGCGGGCATTGTCTGCATAAGCGCGGATTGTCGCGACGGGCTGATTAATTTCATGTGCGACACCCGCTGCTACTTGCCCCATAATAGCCAGTCGGTTTGCATGAACGAGGTCTTGTTGAACACCTTGCAGCATGGTCTCCGTTTTATGGTGGTCGCCGATTTCCGCTTCGAGACGGTCACGCGCTGTGATGAGATCACGAGTCCGCTCCGCTACTCGCTGCTCCAGCTCAATCTGTCTGCGTTGTGCATCGGCGATTCGTGCAACAACACGTTGGCGACGACGCAATAGGATACCTGCAACAGTGGCGATGCTCGCAAGTAGAATGAAGGCAATCAGGCGCGCTTCACGCATAGCCGCTTCAACCGGCTGTCTGATGGGAGCAAGGCTATACATCAACCATGGTGTGCTCGGCACGTGGGAGCGAATGGCCAGAAAGTCCGTGCTGCGTGCCGAGCCGGGCAGAATGGCATCGACCAGCACCATATCATCGCCAGCCACAGGCTTTAGCGATAGTGGCAATGCCTTCAAAGGCGCATTGCCAAACTGGAGGCTATTACGGATGGTTTCGACATTCTGAGGCTGTAGTTCACCAATGGTCATGAACCGCCAAGACGGCATGGTCGTGATCAGCACGATATTTCTATTGTCTGTCACAAAAGTCGGGCGACCGGCTTCGTTCCAATCGCTTTCGAGCTGATCGAACGATAGTTTCACCACAACGACGCCAAGCGGTCCGTTTGGCCCGTCTACCCGACGCGAAATGTAAAGTCCTGGACGAAGGCTAACGTTACCGAGCGCAAAGTATTCGGCATTGGTATTTTTCAGAGCATCATTGAAATAGGGACGAAACTTATAGTCGTTGCCGACAAAGCTGTCAGGCTCGCGCCAGTTGCTGGCCGATATCGCATAGCCGTGTAGGCCGACAAGATAGATCACAGCAGCTTGCGTGCCTTCAGCGAGTGCCTCCAGTTTACGGTTTAACTGGTCCACAACCACCGCACTCGGCATTGCAAGCGCATCCGCCAGTTCTTTGTCTTTGGATAGAACCAATGGAAGTGCACGCTGTTTCTCCAGAACAGTACGGAGGAGGGCCGTGTTTAGATTAGCATCTATTCGCGTCTGTTCACCCAATGAGAGCAAAGCACGGCCACGCGCCGCATTGCCAACAAACCAGAAAGCCATTGCGAAAATGGCAGCGCAAATCACACCAAATATCCACCATGTCCGGCGATTGCTGGCGGGTGACGGGCTTGTTTCGATCGTTGAGACAGGCGCTTCCTTCATAAAGCTTATTGTGCATTAATCCGCACTTCATGAAAAGATATATGTGCGATAAATCGCACAAATGAAACGCAATATTCGGCGAACAAAGAAATTACCATTATATTTCAATATATTAATCACCTAATGAAAACTGGCATAGTCCTTGCAAATCATGATGTGAGCGGCGGCGAGGGCCGCTGAACAAGAGGACGAAAGGCTCGGGAGGCTGGACGGGATCCAGATAGAGCCAAACGGAGGACATCATGATTGCCGTACCGAATGGCGCTGTGGCTGAACCACGCCGCCCAATCCCATTTTATAAGCAACTTTATGTGCAGGTTCTGTTCGCGATTGCTGCAGGTATTTTGCTTGGACATTTCTATCCTGAGCTTGGCACCTCTTTGAAGCCTTTGGGCGATGCCTTTATCAAGCTCGTGAAGATGATCATCGCTCCGGTGATCTTCCTGACGGTAGCAACCGGCATTGCCGGTATGACCGACATGAAGAAAGTCGGGCGCGTGGCCGGTAAGGCCATGATCTACTTCCTGACGTTTTCCACACTGGCACTGATCATTGGTCTCATCGTTGCCAATGTTGTGCAGCCGGGCGCAGGTATGCATATTGATCCGGCCTCGCTTGATCCAAGCGCGGTCGCAAATTACGCCGAAAAGGCGCATGAACAGACGATCAGCGGCTTCCTGTCCAACATCATACCAACCACAATCGTTGGCGCATTCGCTTCAGGAGACATTCTTCAGGTTCTGTTTTTCTCGGTCCTGTTCGGCGTCTCTCTTGCCATGGTTGGCGATAAAGGCAAGCCAGTTACAGACTTCCTGCAGATGCTGACTGCACCCGTTTTCAAGTTGGTTTCGATCCTGATGAAAGCTGCGCCAATTGGTGCCTTCGGCGCAATGGCATTCACAATCGGCAAATATGGCATCGGGTCTATTGCCAATCTGGCAATGCTCATCGCTACATTCTACATCACGGCATTGTTGTTCGTACTCGTGGTGTTGGGTGCTGTTGCTCGCTATAACGGGTTCTCGATCATTGCGCTCATTCGCTACATCAAGGAAGAGCTCCTGCTGGTTCTTGGTACATCTTCTTCGGAAGCCGCGTTGCCGAGCCTCATGGACAAAATGGAAAAGGCAGGTTGCAAGCGCTCCGTCGTTGGCCTCGTTATTCCAACTGGCTACTCGTTCAACCTTGATGGCACGAATATCTACATGACGCTTGCAGCACTGTTCATCGCGCAGGCGACAGATATTCCACTCTCGCTAACCGACCAGATTCTGCTGCTTCTTGTGGCTATGTTGAGTTCTAAGGGTGCAGCGGGCATCACCGGTGCTGGCTTCATCACTCTTGCAGCCACGCTTTCTGTTGTTCCTGCGGTTCCAGTTGCCGGTATGGCGTTGATCCTGGGTATCGACCGCTTTATGTCGGAATGCCGTGCACTGACCAATCTTGTCGGCAATGCAGTTGCGACCATCGTGGTCGCGCGTTGGGAAAACGAACTGGATGTCGAGCGTCTTAATGCCGCGATGAATGGCAAACCGATAGTCATAGAACCGGAGCCAGTGGGCGAACTGGTTTTGCAACCTGCAGAGTAATATCTCAGGCAACAGAAACGGCCCGCTTTTGGCGGGCCGTTTTGTTTCATTTATTGTCTTCTGCGGCTTTGCCTTGCGTAATCAGGCGCGCACTGTGTTGGCCTGATATGAAGGTCCAGAGCCAACTCCATGCAACAGCGGCTCGGCTTCGCGTACCAATCAGGAAGAAGATATGGGCAATACCCCATACCCACCAAGCAATTGCACCGGTTAGTTTGATGCGTCCCATATCGACCACAGCCGCACCACGACCGATGGTCGCAAGATTTCCTTGGTGGCGATAGCGAAATGGCGCTGGAATTGCCTTTCCCGACGTGCGGCTGCGAATGACCTTCGCAACATAGGCTCCCTGCTGCTTGGCCGCCGGAGCAATACCCGGGACAGGTTTTCCGTCCGGACCTTCAACCCACGCCGTATCGCCAATCACGAAGATGTTTTCATGACCAGCTACGGTCAGGTCGGGTAGAACGCGAACGCGGCCAGCGCGGTCGCTTTCAGCGCCCAACCATACCGCTGCAGGTGATGCCGCAACACCAGCAGCCCAAATGGCTGTTTTGCAAGGGATGAACTCTTCACCAACGGTCACTCCGTCTTCGGTGATTTCCTTGACGGGCACGCCGAGACGGACTTCAACACCAATCTTCTGCAATGCGTTTTGCGCGTAAGTCGAAAGATCTTCGGGGAACGCCGCCAGAATACGTGGTCCCGCCTCAACAAGCAGAATGCGTGCTTGCCGCGTGTCGATATTGCGAAATTCCGGCCACATGGTTTGCTTGGCGAGCTCTGCAATAATGCCCGCCAATTCAACGCCGGTCGGTCCCCCACCAACCACCGAGAATGTTAGCAATGCCTGTTGCTTCGCAGGATCAGTCTCGCGCTCCGCACGCTCAAATGCGAGAAGTAAACGGCGGCGAATGGTCGTGGCGTCCTCCAGCGCTTTCAGACCCGGAGCAACTTTTTCCCAACGATCATTGCCAAAATAAGCGTGGCGCGCGCCCGTTGCGAGCACGAGTGTGTCGTAAGCAATTTCCTCACCGTTTTCGAGTTGCACTTTTTGTGCCGCAGTATCCACACCGACAACTGTGCCGAGTAAGGTTGTGACATCCTTGCGATCCCGAAAAAGGTGGCGGATTGGCCAGGCAATTTCAGACGTGGCGAGGATTGTTGTCGCAACCTGATAAAGCAGCGGCTGGAAAAGATGATGATTGCGTTGATCGACAAGCGTAATGCGAACATTCGCGCTTTTCAGATCATGGATAAATTGCAGGCCACCAAAGCCTGCACCAACGACGAGGATATGGGGGGTATCCGGTCCGCTCATTGAGATTTTACACCTGCATTTGGCGTGAAGCCTGTTCACGCTCGTCAAAAGATAGTCGTGCTTTGCAAACTAACGCTATCAGGTGGATGGTAAAGAGACTAACGGCAAAGTGAAACTAATTCTTGACGAAATAACTCAAGCTTATTGCCGGGAAAAGTGTTTTCAAGTTTCGCATGCGCTGCCATCCAGATAGGAACGGCAGAGGCAAGCACTGATTGTCCTTCAGATGTTAGAACAAGAAGCCGCTCGCGACGATCTTTCGGATTAACGACAACTTCGACCCAGCCATTTCGCTGCAAGGGTTTTAGTGCTGCGGTGAGGGTGGTCTGATCCATGGCGAGAAGCTCAGCCACTGGTTTCATAGGAGGTGGGCTAGGGCGATTGAGTGACATGAGCAGCGAGAATTGCCCGTTATTCAAGCCCGATGGGCGCAGCTCCTCATCAAAAAAGCGCGCAAGTGCGCGTGCTGCACGCTGTACATGCAGACATAAACAAGTGTCACGCACAAGAAGCGTGGTTTCAAACGGGACGTCGCGAACTTCTGGCATTGCCTAGTAATGTTGATATCAATCTATTTCGTCAAGCCAGTTAGTTAGCCTCATCATTAAAGGACCGTCTTAAAAATCATCGCCGTGATGCATATGACGAAGATAGGCGAAAGCTGTTCCTGCCAGAATCGGCAGAATGACAAGCGCCATCCAGAAAATAATATTGCTCATTTTTCCCTCCCTTTTCCGCCAGTTTAACATATCCGCCGGATAAAGGAAAAACGCGCGAAATGACGGCTGGTTCCCAGAACGTATCGATTGTGATGCTTTCCACTCGGAGCTCATCATTTGCATTGAAAAGACAGTTCTTTTCGTCTTTGGCTCTTTAAGGGCGATCTGACCGCCTTCATTACGTGAGTGAACAGAATAAAATTCCGCAGTGTTGGAGTGGCGAGTGTTTAAACACTCTTGTCAGCGCGCATCAGTTTGAGTAGAAGTAGCGTCACATCAAGAGTTGGGGCGACGCCCAACGCCAACCTGCCTTTCCGGGCAAGGTGGTACTTCCTTAAAAAAGGAAGGATGTGGCCAACCGGCAAGTATACGGATAAAGCCACGCGCGTCTGCTCTGATATAAAGAAGGACCGACGCGACATGCCTATTAAAATTCCTGACGATCTGCCCGCAACCAGTGTTCTCGAAGCCGAGGGCGTTATGGTCATGCGTGAGGCGGATGCTATCCGTCAGGATATCAGGCCGTTGAAAATTGGCCTTCTTAATCTGATGCCGAATAAAGCGACGACAGAAACGCAGATTGCGCGGCTGCTGGGGGCTACCCCGCTACAACTCGAACTAACGCTCGTGCGCATAACCAATCACGTTGCACGTCACACGTCAGCCGACCACATGCTTTCCTTCTACCGTCCATGGGAAGAGGTGCGTGATGAGCGCTTTGATGGCTTTGTCATTACGGGCGCGCCAGTTGAACGCATGCCATTTGAGGAAGTCACTTATTGGGATGAGATGCAGCGCGTTTTCGACTGGACGCAGACGCATGTTCATCGCACGCTGAATATCTGCTGGGCTGCGCAAGCTGCTGTGCATCATTTTCACGGCATGAGTAAATATGATCTGCCCGGTAAAGCCTCCGGTGTTTACAGCCAGCAGAATTTGGCACCGTCTTCGCCTTATTTGCGCGGTTTCTCAGATGACTTCGCAATCCCAGTCTCTCGGTGGACAGAAGTGCGCAAAGACGACATCCCGTCAGAAAGCAGCCTGAGGGTTCTGGTTGACAGTCCAGAAAGCGGCCTGTGCTTGCTGGAAGATCCGCAGCATCGCGCGCTACACATGTTCAACCATGTTGAATATGATACGACATCGCTTGCAGATGAGTATTTCCGGGATATCCAGCTTCAACCGGAAACACCACCGCCTGCCAATTATTTTCCAAATGATGATGTCAGCCGTAAGCCACAGAACTGCTGGCGTGGCCACGCGCATCTGCTTTTTGGCAACTGGATCAATGAGATGTACCAGTCAACGCCTTATGACCTCGAAAATATCGGCAAGTCCTAAACAAAAAAAGCTAATCCCCTCGCGGGGATTAGCTTTCTAAATATCAAGATTGACTGGCGAAGCGGTCAACCCATTTGTGCCATTGCTCTTCGCTGCCATGGAAGACGTTCAAATCGATCTTACCATTAACGCCCTGAGACAAGCCTGAGCCAGAATACTGCCAGAAGACCCAGCGACGGCCGGGGTAGACTTTTGATGGATGCTGGGCCACCGCACGCAGCCAGAACGGATAATCCGTGAATGCACCTTTGAGATTATCATCATAGAAATCTGGTGCCGTGTAGATAACCGGTCGCTTACCGTAATGGCGCTCAAGTGCATCCATAAAGACCTGCATCTTTTCGCGTACCTGTGCCGGAGATGGGCGGCGCTTGCAGGATGAATCACCATTCCATTCCACGTCGATAACAGGTGGCAATGCGTCAGGATCGACCGGCACGTTGCGGATAAACCAATCGGCCTGCTGGCTTGCGACGCGGCACCAATAGAAGAAGTGATAAGCGCCGCGCTTCAGGCCTGCTGCCTTTGCATCGCGCCAATTCTTGCGGAACATCGGATCGAGATGATCACCACCGTCCGTTGCTTTAATATATGCGAAGTTAGCACCATTCTGGCGCAACGTAGCCCAGTCAATATTACCTTGCCAGCGCGAGACGTCGACACCGTGTACGGCGTGCCTACGCGGCGATACGCTTCCGAAGTTGATTGGCTTTGCATCCCGGAAGCGCTGGCTATAGACGCGCGAACGTTGCTGAGGTGCAAGACGCACAGGCGGATAGGCGGCAACTTCTGGCTTGGGAACTGAAATAGGCGCCGCCACCCTTTGTTCAGGGCGCTGCGTCAAGGGAGCGGGAGGCTCGGTTTTAAACGGGCCTGCATCGGGAACGGGACCGGCCCAAGCAAGAACTTCTTCCTGCGGGGCGGCGGGCATCGATTGCGACGCCCTCGCTGTTTCTATCACAGGTGCAGATGGCCGGACCACGGAGCTGGTCAGCTCAGCAGATGGCTGCGGCATGAGACTGTCGATGCCGGAACTTGACGTGCAACCCGCCAGAGCGGTGCAGGCAAGGGCAATTGCTGACACAACTGAAAAACGCATGATACCCGTACACAAAACTCAGGCGCTCTACAGCCAGACCAAAAAAGGTTGCAGAAATGCCATCCACCAAAACTCGCAACGCTCCTCCCGAGCAAATTGCTAACCAAAGATTACCGCACAAAGCTGAATCCAAAGTTTACGAAAGACTTAAGGGCGCATGAGCGAGTGACTGTGATGGGAGCAACTATTATGAAACTAAAACAATATGTTATGTTATTAATATAATATATTACTTAAGAGAGGAAGGTTTCCACCTGTTGAATGTCAGATAAATTTCCAGATTTTTAGCAGAAATGTCAGGCGGTTTTCGCGGTGCGATCAAAATCCTGCTCAAAGACCTGTTCTGCAAACGGCTTTGGCTTCACGCTTTCAATTTGCATCATGAGATCGGCAATTTTGTCAGGATTTGAAATACCACATTCATAAATCTGAATGATTTCTCGCGCCATTTCATCTTTCTGAGGAGAGGTTATCGGGCAACGCCCTAAACGTTGACACGTCTCTATAAAGGCCGCCTGCAACTGTTCCAGTTCAGCGGGCTTGAAACGCTTAAAATAATAATCTCTCGAAAACGGCATATCATTTCATTCGCAGTTTGGTCGTGATTGACCGAATTTCATAACCTTGACGATAGTTTAGAGCGCTTATCGATCTGATTACACCAGACCGGCGCTCCACTCACTTGTCTTAACACGCATCTTACCGAAAACCGTTTCACACTTTTCGGGATGCGTTCTAAAAGCATGTCCTTAGTAAATCTGAACGCTTTACTACCATACATAGGGATAGTTTACATTCAGTAACTGGTTTCAACTGCGCATATGCTCTACTCGCGCTGCGATTGCAGCAATTTTCTCTGGGTCGCACTCGCCGGATTGAAATGTCCTGATAATGGCACGTGCTAGATCGTTTTTGGCCTCATGCGTGGTTGGACAACGCTCCAACAAAGCACAGCTTCGATTATAGGCGGCTTGCATCAACTGCAAGTCCTCGGGCGTGAACGTTCCGTGATATTGGCTGCCTTTGAATGGCATGGTATTCTCCCCCTAAATTATTTGATTGAAGCTCGAATTTCAAAGGAAAGCAACAGCATTTTAAAGCGGATTTGTTCAACTGTTTTCGTGATGCCTCCGCCTGGAAGCCAAACCTTCACAAGCCTGAGATACAACGATATAAGCCAAGACAAAAGCCAAATGAAGAGGATGCGATAGTGAAAATCGGCGTCGTTACAGTTTCTGACCGTGCAAGCCGCGGCGAATACGAAGATTTGAGCGGTCCGGCAATCGAATCTTGGCTAAAAAGCGCGATTGTAACGCCCTATGAAATCATCAAATGCGTCATTCCGGACGGCATGGAATCTGTGCGTGATACGCTGATCGATCTCGCAGACAATATTGGATGCGATTTGATCCTGACCACAGGTGGCACAGGTCCTAGTCCACGTGACGAAACACCGGAAGCAATGAATGCTGTTTTACATAAAGAGTTGCCGGGTTTTGGCGAACAGATGCGTCGCGCAAGCCTCGAGCAAACACCAACGGCAATACTCTCACGTCAGACCGCTGGCAGTCGCGGCAAGAGCTTCATACTCAATCTGCCGGGTAAACCTGTATCCATCGCAATGACCTTACAGGCCATTTTCCCGGCTGTGCCTTATTGCCTTGATTTAATCGGAGCAGGTCGCATCGAGACCGATCCGGCGGTTGTCAAAGCCCATCGTCCCGGCTGAAATCCAGCGCTGAATACCAGTTGCGCGGGATTAGAAACTATCGTTAAGCCGCTGTCGCGACGAAATTGCGCAACCCAGCCTTGCGCTTTTGCATGATATGCACACTTGCATTTCCCTGATTTGAAGCTGAATATTAGCGAAAAGAAGGGGAATTCAGTGAAGCCATTCGATGAGATGCTCAATCATGGCGGGAGTGTCCGCCAACCTTACGAATTTCTCAAGCAGTGGCTCGACCAGCAGGATCAACACAAACTTCTGCAGAAAACGCAGGATGCTGAAAGCGTCTTTCGCAAGACAGGCATCACATTTGCGGTTTATGGCGATGAAGACGCAGCGGAACGTCTGATCCCATTCGATATCATTCCGCGTATTATTTCAGGTCAGGAATGGCGACGACTTTCACAAGGCATCGAGCAGCGCGTGATGGCGCTCAATGCTTTTCTGGACGATATCTATCATCGACAGGAAATCGTCCGGGCAGGGCGTATCCCAAGAGAACTCATTACCAATAATGAAGCATTTCTTCCGGAAATGATCGGGTTTCGCCCACCCGGAAATGTCTATACGCACATTATCGGCGTCGATATCGTGCGCACGGCTGAAAACCAATTCTATGTGCTTGAAGACAATGCGCGAACACCTTCCGGTGTTTCCTATATGCTGGAAAACCGCGAAACTATGATGCAACTGTTCCCAGAGTTGTTTCAGAATGTGAAGGTTCGCCCAGTCGAGAACTATCCGCAATTGCTGCGCCAATCACTCGCAAGTGTGGCACCACCCGGAACGCAAGGTGTGCCAACGGTGGCAGTGTTGACACCTGGCATCTACAACTCGGCCTATTTCGAGCACGCCTTTCTGGCAGATCAAATGGGCGTGGAACTTGTAGAGGGGAGTGACCTGCGCGTTGTGGATGGGCGTGTCGCCATGCGCACTACGAAAGGCTATCGCGCCATCGATGTGCTTTATCGTCGTGTCGACGATGATTATCTTGATCCACTAACATTCAGACCAGATTCCACGCTTGGCGTCGCAGGCATCATGGATGTCTATCGCGCTGGAAACATCACAATCGCCAATGCGCCGGGCACAGGAATTGCCGACGATAAAGCGATCTACTCTTATATGCCCGAGATCATTGAGTTTTATACCGGTCGCAAGGCTATTTTGGAAAACGTTCCGACCTGGCGCTGTTCAGAGCCTGACAGTCTGGCCTATGTGCTCGATAATCTTGCCGATCTTGTCGTCAAGGAAGTGCATGGCTCAGGGGGCTACGGCATGCTAGTCGGCCCGGCCGCGACCAAGGCTGAACGCGACACTTTTGCGGAGAAACTGAAAGCCCGTCCTCGGAACTATATTGCGCAGCCGACATTAGCACTTTCAACGACACCGATCTTCACTGAAAGCGGCCTTGCTCCACGCCACGTCGATCTTAGGCCGTTCGTACTGGTGTCAGACCGCATTCGCATCACACCCGGCGGATTGACGCGTGTGGCGCTGAAGGAAGGCTCGCTCGTTGTGAACTCCAGTCAGGGCGGCGGCACAAAGGACACTTGGGTACTCGACGACTAAAGCATTTCCAGCAAAAGTGCGAAGCGGTTTTGTGTGGGAAAAGGCGCAAAAACAAATAGTAAGAGCGGTTCTAATGATTCAGTCTTAACTCGGCCCGCTCTAATACCAAGGTGCTAAGATGCTGACGCATCACGCCTTGAAAATGTTCAATCGCCACACGGGCTTAATCAAAGTCCGATGAGTCTTACTCAATGAACTTTGGTATAAGATAATAGTTTTTGGAATTGCGCATCAAAACCGGCGATAAGACCGGAGCGTGTTGAAGGGGAATGAATTTATGCTTCTTGGCCGTACGGCAAACGGGCTTTACTGGATGTTCCGCTATATCGAGCGCGCTGAAAACATGGCGCGTCTGGTTGATGCGGGATTGCGTATGGCACTTACAAAAACATCGGATGCACCGGAAGAGTGGTCTTCTGTGGTGGTATCGGCAGGCGCAAGCCAGACGTTCTCGGCGAAATATCACGCTTATAATGCTGCAAACGTCGCTGACTTTCTGCTTCGGGATATGGATAATCCGTCAAGCGTCATGTCCTGCATAGAAAACGCACGTTCCAATGGACGTATGGTGCGAACTGCACTAACTCGCGAAGCGTGGGAAAGCGTCAATGAAGCGTGGATGGTCCTTAAAAAGTCGCTCTGTAAGCCATTGAAAGAAGCCGATTTACCGCCGCTGCTCGATCAGATCAAACGCGAGACAGCACTGATCCGCGGTGCGTTTCACGGGACGATGCTGCGTAACGAGATCTTCGATTTTGCGGGGCTCGGCACTTTTATCGAACGCGCAGACAATACGGCACGTATTCTCGATGTGAAATATTATGTGCTCCTGCCGGCTGTTTCTTATGTCGGAACCACGCTGGACAATTATCAGTGGGAGTCGATTCTCCGATCAGTCTCAGCACATCGGTCGTATCGCTGGGTTTATGATGGTGACTATCGTCCTGCGCATGTCGCGGACTATCTGATCCTCAATGGGCGTATGCCGCGATCGCTCAATTATTGCTATCAGAGCATTAACGGACATTTGAACTATCTAGCCAAGGATTATGGCGATAGCGCTGTTTGTCACCAGACGGGCGAGAAAATCTATGCAACCCTGCAAAATCAGGAGATTGGTGCAATTTTCGATGTCGGTTTACATGAGTTCCTGACTGATTTCATTTCCCGCAACAACCGGCTCGGCAACGAGATCGCTGAAACCTATAATTTTTATTGAGGTGATTGCTTGTTGCTCAATATCCGGCATGTTTCGCATTATCGATATGAAAACCCGGTTCCCTATGCGGTTCAGCGGTTGCGGCTGCGCCCGCCGACTTTACCCGGCCAAGTGGTCAAACACTGGGAACTTAAGATTGAAGGCGGCGAGCCTGAAGTTTCCTATATCGATGGCTTCGGCAACAAGACCGATCTTGTCCAGCATGCCCGCAATGTGAACGAGATCATCATTACCGCGAGCGGCAATGTTGAAGTGGAAGATCGTGTTGGCGTTCTGGGTCCAGTGTATGGCTATGCGCCTCTGTGGCTGTTTGAACGCGAAACCCACCTGACGATGCCCGGCGATCGCATCCGCGCACTTTCTGGTGATCTGCCGAAAGATAAGGAACGTCTTGCATTGTTACATGAACTGATGAATTCAGTTCATACTGCAGTTGCCTATATGCCTGGCACGACTAGCGTCGCGACCAATGCAGAAAGTGCACTCGAGGCGGGTAGGGGCGTTTGTCAGGACCACAGTCATATCTTTCTCTCTGCAGCGCGATTGCTTAAAATTCCGGCCCGCTATGTGTCCGGCTATCTGTTAATGGAAGGCATCGATGAGCAAACCGCGAGCCATGCATGGACAGAGGCGCATATCGATGGACTTGGCTGGGTAGGGTTTGATGCTGCCAATAATGTCTGCCCAAATGATCGGTATGTTCGTCTGGCAACGGGGCTTGATTATCGCGATGCAGCGCCAATTTCCGGGGTAAGGCTTGGAGGCGCTGTTGAAAGCCTTGCGGTCCACATCAATGTAGGGCAGTGATTGTTAAGAACATTGTGCTTCATGACTGAATGAGAAGTAATGCTCTAAGTGTTTGTTTTGTCGCATTGTCCTACGCAAAACCGCTGCGCACTTTTGCTGGAAATGCTCTATGATTATAAATTGCATGCCGGAAACTGCTGATGACTTATTGCGTTGGAATGAAAATTGATCGCGGCCTTGTGTTTATGTCCGATACAAGGACGAATGCAGGCCTCGATAATATCTCGACATTCTCGAAGATGCGTAGCTGGAACAAAGCTGGCGAACGTGTGATTGTGCTTTTATCGGCGGGTAATCTCGCTACCACACAAGCCGTTGCGAGCCTGCTTGAAGAGCGCATGAAGGCGCCAGAGGACAGGCACCCGTCAATATTCGACGCACCCTCCATGTTTCAGGTGGCACGTCTCATTGGCGATACGGTCAAGGAAGTCATTACGAACTCGGCAACAGGCGGGCAGAGTGCGGACGCATTTGGCGCATCGTTCATTCTGGGCGGGCAGATCAAAGGCGGACAGCCTCGGCTCTTCTATATTTATCCCGAAGGCAACTTCATCGAAAGCTCGGTCGATACGCCATTTTTTCAGATTGGTGAGAACAAGTACGGCAAGCCAATTTTGGTGCGCGCTTATCAGGAGACAATGAGTTTCGAGGAAGCGGTCAAGCTGCTGCTCGTTTCTTTTGACTCGACATTGAAGGCAAATCTCTCGGTAGGGCTGCCGCTTGATATGCAGATTTATGAGACCGACAGCCTCGAGCTCGGCGAACACAGGCGCTTTGAAGCAAGCGACCCTTATTATCAGACGGTTTCGGAAAGTTGGTCTGAAGCGCTGAAGTCGGCGCTCGAGCAGTTGCCGTCTTTCAGTTTTGATCAGTAGAGAAAAGACGGGGTCAGAGCGCATCCCGAAAAGTGTTAGAGTACCGATCTATTGATTCCGATCGATACTCTAATCCACTCGGCTTTTACTTTTTAGTCTTTTGTTACGGTCGCAACATAGTTCGCATCGGCGACCATATCGAAGTTGTGAACGTTTGAAACCGTCACAGCCGTTTCGATCTGCTGATAAATGACCGTTATCGGGCTATCTTCCTGAAATTTCTTTTGAAGATCATGATACATGGCTTCACGCTTGGTCGTATCACGTTCCTCTGCCGCTGCCATGGTTTCGGCGGTCAGTTCTGGAATATCCCATGAAGCCTGCCAGGCGGTTGTCCGCAAATTTACCTCATCACCGTTATTCGGATTGTTAGTGAATGTGACGGCGTTGGTGTGTGGGTCCCAATAATCTGGACCCCAAATACCCAATGCAAGCTGATGCTTGCGGGCACGAACTTTGGTGGTCGTAAGCTTGCCATCGCCTTGTAGGATTTCAACACTGACCCCGGCCTTGGCCATGGTTTGCTGGATGCTTTCAGCAATGCCAACGTATGGCTGGTTGTTACGAACATCAAGCGTGATGCTCAAGCCATCTTTTAGCCCTGCTTTTTCAAGCAATTCCTTTGCTTTCTCAACATCATACTTGAAAGGTTTGTCATCGACTGCACCAAACATGCCGACCGGCAAGAAGGATTGATGCTTGCGGCCAATTCCTTTGATCAGGGTTGCTTCAATCGTATCGTAATCAATCAGATACTTCAGTGCTTGACGCACTTCAGGCTTGGCTAGTTCCGGCACATTCTGGTTCGCGCTAAGGTAATAAATGCGGCCCTTTGGAGCGTTGATAACGCTGAACTTGGCATCCTTGCCAAGTTCTTCAATGTCACCCGGTTCGAGATTGCGCGCAATGTCGATATCTCCAGCCTGTAGCAGAAGACGCTGCGACACGCCTTCCTTCACGTGACGATAGATAACGCGCTTCATGGCCGGCTTGGTGTCAGAATAATTCTCGTTTTGCTCCAGAAGCATAACTTCATTGGCGCGCCATTGCTTCAAAGCGAATGGCCCAGACCCAGCGTAATTATTCTTCAGCCAGTCATAACCGAAGTCCGTATCATAAGCATACGTGTCCGTCTTCTCGGTCTTCTGTTCATGTTCCTTGACCAGTTTGCTATCGACAATCGATGCGACGCTGGAGGTCAAACAGTTCATGACGAAACTTGGCGCAAAGGCCTTGCCGGTCGTGAAAACGAATGTCTTGTCATCGGTTGCAACGACGTTTTGGTCGACGTTTTCAGCAGTGATGCCAAACTGGCTCAGAATAAATGCAGGGCTCTTGTCGAGCTTGATTGCGCGTTGGAGCGAATAGGCGGCATCATGCGCCGTAATAGGGTTGCCGGAGGCAAATTTTAGGCCATCGCGAATTTTGAACGTGATCGATTTGCCATCGTCGGAGAAAGTCCAGCTCTCGGCGATCTGTGGTATGATCTTGGTTGGATCTTTCGTGTCTGTCGTCACCAGTCGTTCATAAGTGCTGGTCAGCATTTCAGACGTAGTGATTTCAAAGATTTCTGCTGGATCGAGCGAAATAATATCATCGATACTCATCGCAATGACGAGCGTGTCGGCTGGCGTAGCGGCTTCCACGGCCTTTGGTGAGGCTGACAGGCAAAGAGCGAATGCCAGCGCCGCAGGAATGGACGTACGCATCAGTCTGGTGGTGAGTGTCCCATTCTGCCAAGCAATAACAGGTAATGTAGTTCCGAATTTCATGTGTTTTCCCCTGGAGATCACGTCCGTTGTTCGGACATGCTCATCAATTCCCAACTCGTTCCGGTGACGACTCTCCTGAACGTGGAAGTATTAGATTCCGTTTTTAAAGGGGGCACAATGGCGGGAGATATTTAGCCGTAAAATAAAAACGGCTGGAAAATTCCAGCCGTTTCATAAATCAATAGCAATGTATTATGCGAATATCTTGAAGCGTTCGCCATCATCCATAAAAGCTTTGTCGCCAAAAGCCTGCTCATTCGAGCCAAATGGCATCTGCGCACGCAGCTTCCATGACGATGGAATATCCCAGGTCTTGGCAACTTCGGCGTCGATCAGCGGATTGTAATGCTGGAGGCTTGCACCGATGTCTGCATTGGCAAGTGCCGACCAAACCGAAAGCTGTGCCATGCCGCCAGCCTGTTCCGACCAAACCGGGAAATTGTCTGCATAGAGTGCAAAGTTCTCCTGAAGGCCCTTAACGACATTCTGGTCTTCAAAGAACAACACAGTGCCTGCGCCAGCAGCAAAGCTGTTGATTTTGGCTTCGGTCTGCTCAAAAGCATCAGCAGGAACGATTTTGCGGAGCTCTTCCTTGGCGATGTTCCAGAGTTTGTCGCTCTCAGCACCAAAAAGAACAATAGCGCGCGAGCTTTGCGAATTGAAGGAGGATGGCGAATGCTTAATTGCTTCGCGGATCAGCTCGGCAGTCGCATCCTGGGAGAGGGGAAGGTTTTTGCCGAGTGCGTATTGTGTACGACGCTTCTTAAGGGCGGCGATATAACTATTGCTCATCATCAGTGTCCTGTTTTTACAGCGATTCTGTGCTGCAAACTTATTGCAGCGCTTGGGAAAATCTCATGCAAAATATTGTGATTTTTGAACAAGAAGCCAGCCCATGTTTCTGAAACACACTGTCAACAGATGACGCGTTTCTTCGCTTAATTGTTTCAGTTCTGTGAACTGAGCGATGCTGATTTTTGGGATAATTTAGCTTTTGCCTTTCGTTTTTATTCGAAATCTGACAAAATTTATCGGAATATGGGAACGCCAAAGAAAAAGGCGGTGTGAACCGCCAGTTCATAACTGACTGAGCACTACGAGGTTACGATCGTTTGAAGTCATTTATTATTATCGGAGGTGGTGCGAGTGGTGTTCTCATGGCCGCACAATTGCTTGGCCGTTCCCCAGAAACGACGGTTCGTGTTTTCGAGCGTTCCGGTGATTTAGGGGCAGGGATTGCCTATTCAACGCAAAATCCCAATCATCTGTTGAATGTCCGCGCCAGCAATATGAGCGCGTTTCCAGATCAGCCAGAACATTTTCTCAACTGGCTTCAAAACAATTCTCACTCAATGACGGAAACTGCGTGGCAGCCGCAATCCTTCGCGCCACGCGCTCTTTATCGGCTATACCTCAATGATTTGCTCAAACCATATATCGAGAGTGATGCGCCGCGAATTTTCATTGAAACTTCAGATGTTTCCGACGTCTCTTTTGAAGGCCTGCGTCCGCAGGTAACAAACTCTATAGGTGAAACCTTCCCCGCAGATACTATTATTGTCGCCACAGGCAATGAAGCCGCAATTGCGACATCTGGCGTTCATGTGACCGAATACTGGTCCAGTGACGGCTATTTCGACATTCCTTCCGATCATCCGGTAGCGATTTTTGGCACAGGATTGTCCATGGTCGACAGTGTGATTTCACTGCTAGACAGGGGACACAAGGGCAAGATTCATGCGATTTCCCGGCGTGGTTTGCTGCCTGCACGCCATGCACCGGCTGAACCATTCCCAATCGACGCGGATGCGCTACTGGTTGCCGATGGATTGCCTAGGCTTTTGCATATTGTTCGTAAGATGATTGTTCAATGTGAGGCGGAGGGTAAAAGCTGGCGCAGCGTAATTGATGGATTGCGACCTCACACGAAGAACATCTGGAACAGACTACCTGTGAGGCAACGCCAGAGCTTTCTGCGGCACCTACGGCCATGGTGGGACGTACATCGTCACCGGATGGCCCCGGAGGTTGCTGATCGCATTCAAATTGCACAGCAATCGGGGCAGCTCACAATCACCGCTGCACATCTCACTTCTGTTAAGAACAAAGCTGATCACGTCATAATTTGCTATCGCAAACGATGGGGCGTTGGACTTGAGGAGCTTGATGTTCAAACGATCATTGATTGTCGTGGCGGAAGTTCGCGATTTTCAACGACGCGCAATCTCGCGCTGACTAGTCTGATGGAGCACGGACTTGCAAAGCCTGACGCTGTCGATCTAGGCCTTGACGTTACAGCAGATCTGCAAGTCTTGAATGCGCGTGGCGAACCGTCAGGGCCAATCTTCGCGATTGGACCGGTAACAAAAGGTGTCTTCTGGGAAGTGACGGCCGTGCCGGATATTCGCGTTCAAGCAGAGAAACTCGCTAAGACGCTTCTGGAAGGTTAGGAATCACTAATTAATCCGCCAACGCACACGGTGCAGGCTGTCATTCGGTTGCAAAATTGCGCGTCAATATGCCCGATAGAATGCGGTTGTGTGGAAATCTGGCACTAAGGAAGCTGTTTTCTGGCGTGTTTGTAGACTAAAACGATTCAAAATATCGCGATAAGCCATTGAAAGCTATTGCCATAATAACCCCTAGCCGGTCATAATAAAGACATCGGAATATATGATTCCTCTCGACAACTTACCGGAGCGTTCCTGTTGCTGTTTTCATGAGCGGTGCCTGCTTCGGATCAACATTGATTACGGAATGGAGGCCTGTGGCGCATGACGATGGACGGCAGAATGCTTTTCTTGCTTGTCCTTTTACCGTTTCTTGGCAGCGCTATAACAGGTCTATTCAGGGGTGTTGATCGCACAGGTTCAGCATGGTTTACAGCGGCGATTGCGCTTGTAGCCTTTATCATTACAGCAAGCCTTTACCCCATCGTCGCGGACGGAGGTGTTGTTCGCGGATCAATTGACTGGCTTCCGAACTACGGCCTGAATGTAACGTTCCGGATGGATGGTTTTGCGTGGCTATTCGCCATGCTGATTACCGGCATCGGTCTGTTGGTTGTCATTTACGCACGCTATTACATGTCACCGGAAGATCCGGTCCCGCGTTTTTTCTCGTTCCTGTTGTCCTTCATGGGTTCGATGCTCGGCGTCGTCCTGTCGGGCAACATTGTTCTGCTCGCCGTGTTCTGGGAGCTGACCAGCATCTTCTCGTTCCTGCTCATCGGCTACTGGTATCACAATGCCAGCGCCCGCGATGGCGCGCGTATGGCTTTGACAGTAACCGGTATTGGCGGCTTCTGCTTGCTTGCAGGCGTGCTTTTGCTCGGTCACATTGTTGGCAGCTACGATCTCGACAAAGTTCTTGAAGCAGGAAATGTCGTTCGCGCGCATCCACTCTACACGGTCGCGCTGGTTCTTATTCTTATGGCCGCTTTCACCAAGTCGGCGCAGTTCCCGTTCCATTTCTGGCTACCCAATGCGATGGCAGCGCCGACGCCTGTGTCCGCCTATCTTCATTCGGCAACGATGGTGAAAGCGGGTGTCTTCCTGCTCGCGCGCTTGTGGCCAGTATTTGCGGGCACCGAAGAATGGTTCTGGATTTTGGGTCTTGCCGGCCTGACAACCTTGTTGATCGGCAGCTTCTTTGCGGTATTCCAGCAGGACCTCAAAGGTTTGCTGGCTTATTCAACCATCAGCAATCTTGGGCTTATTACCGCCCTGTTGAGCCTTGGCAGTCCGCTTGCTGCTGTTGCAGCGATCTTCCACATGGTCAACCACGCCATCTTCAAGGCGTCTTTGTTCATGGCAGCGGGCATCATCGACCATGAAACTGGCACGCGTGACATGCGCAAGCTGAGTGGTCTTGCTCGCGCCATGCCTTACACCGCGACGCTTGCAATGGTTGCGAGCGCTTCCATGGCCGGTGTTCCGCTGCTCAACGGCTTCCTATCCAAAGAAATGTTCTTTGCCGAAGCCGTCGAAACGCACATGGCATCGTCGTTGGATACAATCACGCCTTATATTGCCACATTAGCAGGTATATTCACGGTCGCTTATTCGGTGCGTTTCATCTACTCGACCTTCTTCGGCCCTGCACCGCATGACCTGCCGAAAGCACCGCACGAGCCGCCACACTGGATGCGTCGCCCGATCGAGCTTCTGGTCTTACTCTGCCTGTTGATCGGCATCATTCCGAATATCGCAATCGGACCTTTCCTGCACTCGGCTGTGGTTTCAGTGCTTGGAGATGCAGCACCGCAATATAGCCTTTCAGTCTGGCACGGATTTAACCTTCCGCTGATGATGAGTATCGTTGCCATGATTGGCGGTATTATTCTGCATTGGGCGCTGAAAAATTATCTGGCGACCAGTGAAGATGGACCACCCTTCTTCCGTCATTTACAGGGTCAGCGTATTTTCGAGCGTGTGCTCGTCACGGTCTCATGGAACTGGGCGCGTAAGGCCGAAAATTTCTTTAGCACGCGTCGTCTCCAGCCACAGCTGCGTATTGTCGTGGCCGTTGCTCTCGTTGCAGCCGCATGGCCAATTTTCGAAGATGGCATCCATGCGGGTATGCTTGGCGTGCAGCCTGTCGATCCAATTTTTGCCGGCCTTTGGATTTTGGGCGGAGCATGTGCAATTGGCGCTGCTTATCAGGCAAAATATCACCGTCTTGCAGCTTTGATCCTGCTTGGCGGGGCAGGGCTTATCACCTGTATAACGTTTGTATGGCTCTCAGCGCCTGATCTTGCCGTAACGCAGCTACTGGTGGAAATCGTGACGACCGTGCTGCTCCTGCTTGGTCTTCGCTGGCTGCCAAAGCGCTGGGAAGATCCAGATCCGATTCCGGTGAAATTCGGGCCAAGAATTCGCCGTTATCGCGATTTCGCGCTGGCTATTGGCAGTGGTGTCGGTGTGTTTATCATCTCCTATGCGATGATGACCCGCCCATCGCCTGTCAGCATTGGCGACTACTTCCTGCAAAACGCCTATTCGGGCGGCGGCGGCAAAAATGTCGTAAACGTCACTCTGGTTGATTTCCGCGCCTTCGATACTTTCGGTGAAATCGCGGTTCTAGGCATCGTTGGCCTAACTGTGTTCGCATTGTTGCGCCGTTTCCGTCCGGCACCAGACAGCACTGGCTCAACTGCACAGCAGAAGATTCAGGATGCGTATGATGAGGCTATGGAAGATCGCGAGAAGGGCGAAACCCTCACCGATTATTTGGCTGTACCCTCTGTGATCATGCAGTGGCTGTTCCCGGTCATCATCGTGCTTGCAGTTCATCTAATCCTGCGCGGTCACGATCTGCCGGGCGGCGGCTTTGCAGCCGGTATCACTTTGGCCGTTGCATTCATTTTGCAGTATCTTGCGGCTGGTACGCGCTGGGTTGAAGACCACCTGCGTATTCTTCCTGTGCGCTGGATCGGTTTCGGCTTGTTGATAGCGGCGGCAACTGGTGCAGGTGCATGGATATTCGGTTACCCGTTCATGACCACGTTCTTCCAGTATGCAGATATTCCATATGTAGGAAAAATGCCCGTTGCGAGCGCATTGATCTTCGATATCGGCGTCTTCGCTCTCGTCGTGGGCGCCACGGTTCTGATGTTGATTGCGCTTGCTCACCAGTCGATCCGTAAACATCGTGTTGAAAAACTTGCCGCTGCGAAGGAGGAGAACTGATGGAACTGGTTCTCGCTATAGCAATCGGCGTGTTGATGTCGTCTGGTGTCTGGCTGGTCCTGCGCCCACGCACGTTTCAGGTCGCCATCGGTCTGGCGCTTGTCTCTTATGCGGTTAATCTGTTCATCTTCTCGATGGGCCGTTTGCGCACCAATGCACCTCCTGTTCTTGATTCCGGCATTAATGTTCAGGCCGCGCAATATACCGATCCTGTGCCTCAGGCACTGGTTCTGACAGCGATCGTTATCGGCTTTGCAATGACTGCGCTTTTCCTTGTCGTGTTGCTCGCATCGCGCGGAATGACACGCACCGACCATGTCGACGGCAAGGAGAATTGATGATGGATTGGAAGGCACACCTCATCGTCGCGCCCATTCTCTTGCCGCTTGTAACAGCTGCATTGTTGCTGATGTTCGACGAACGCAAGCGCAAGCTCAAAATGACGATCAATACGATCTCTATCATCGGCTTGATCTACATTGCGTACACGCTACTCGGCGTTGCGAGCGAAAAAGCACCGGAAGCACCAGTTTATCTGATCGGCAACTGGCCCGCACCATTCGGCATTGTGTTGGTTCTCGACAGGCTTGCTGCGTTGATGCTGATGCTAACCAGTGTGCTTGCACTGGCAGCACTCAGCTTTGCGCTTGCCCATTGGCACAAGGCAAGCCCGAATTTCCATACGATTTTCCAGCTTCTGCTCATGGGCCTTAATGGCGCGTTTCTGACAGGCGATCTGTTCAATCTCTTTGTTTTCTTTGAGGTTATGCTTGCAGCATCTTACGGCCTGGCGCTCCATGGTTCAGGTCCGGCACGCGTTAAAGCTGGCATGCACTATATCGCGGTCAATCTGGTTGCGTCGTCACTGTTTCTGATTGGTGTCAGTCTGATTTACGGCGTGACGGGTACGCTTAACATGGCGGATCTGGCGCAAAAGATTTCGCAGGTTGCGCCAGAAGATCGTATGCTCCTTGAAGCAGGCGCTGCCATTCTCGCCGTTGCGTTCCTCGTCAAAGCCGGTATGTGGCCACTCAATTTCTGGCTCGTACCTGCTTATACGGCAGCTGCGGCTCCGATTGCGGCTATTTTCGCGATCATGAGTAAGGTCGGCATTTACGTTCTTTTGCGTCTTTCACCGCTCATGTTCGGTATTGGAGCTGGCGAATCCTACGGGTTTGGTAACGACTGGCTCTATTACGGCGGCATGGTCACACTGGCCTTTGGCCTGATTGGAGTGGTCGCATCGCAGGCTATGGGTCGTCTTGCGAGCTACAGCATTCTGGTATCCTCCGGCACATTGCTTGCCGCCATCGGCAGCGGCAACACCGCGATGACAGGTGCAGCACTCTTCTACATGGTCAGCTCCACACTGACGATTGCTGCTTTCTTCCTGCTGATCGAACTTGTCGAGCGTGGTCAGGATGCTGCGGCAAACGTTCTTGCGGTCACGATGGAAGCCTATGGCGACGACGAGGAAGAAGAAGAGGAAGAGGAAGTTGGCGTAGTACTGCCTGCAACCCTCGCCATTCTCGGCACCTGCTTTGCCGTGGTGGCTATACTTCTGATCGGCTTGCCACCATTCTCTGGCTTTATCGCGAAGTTCCTGATCCTTGCAGCCGTTTTCAACGGCGATGGAGCCGCACCGACATTGGCTATGCCAGTCAGCCCGGCAAGTTGGGCACTGATCGCGCTTATCCTGCTTTCTGGACTTTCGGCGCTGATTGCGATGACCCGCACAGGCATTCGCACATTCTGGGCGTCGCTTGAGGGCAATGTCCCGCGCGTTCTGGTCCGCGAAGTGGTGCCTATAGCGGGTCTACTGGCCGTCTGCCTGGCACTCACCATCGCAGCAGGTCCGGCCATGCGTTATATGGATGCAACAGCTCGTTCGCTGCACAATCCGAAAGACTACATCAACAGTGTCCTGGACGCCCCGCGTGTGGGCGGAGCAACGGTGGAGGTAAAATGAGAAAAATTCTACCTTTCCCGCTGCTCTTTGTATCTTTGATAGTGTTTTGGCTTCTGCTGAACGGGTTTACACGCGCTCAGCTGATCCTGGGCATCGTTATTGCGCTCTTTGCCTGTCATGCGATGACAGCGCTTCAGCCACAGAAAAATCATTTGCGCTCGATACCGACCATGTTGTGGCTGTTTTGGGCCGTCAGCATCGACATCCTCACATCGAACATTGCAGTCGTGAAACTGATCCTGTCTCGGCGTAAGGAGCGCCATCCGGGATTCGTGGTCATTCCGCTTGATCTTGAAAACCGGACAGGGCTGGCAATCCTTGCTTGTATCATCACAACGACGCCGGGAACTGCATGGGTTGATTACAACGTTGCCCGTAAGGCGCTGACGATCCACGTTCTTGATCTGGAAGATGCCAAAACCTGGCGAACAACGATCAAGCAACGTTATGAACAGCCACTCATTCGCATCTTCGGGGCGCGAGACATAGTGAAAGAGGAGCAATCGGCATGAGCGCAGTTATTCTTTTCTGGTCACTACTCGCCGCACAGATCATGCTCATCGCCGCCATGGGCTGTGTGATTTATCGCTTGCTCATCGGACCACGTGCGCAAGATCGCGTACTGGCAACTGACGCCCTTTATCTCAATGCGCTTTTATTGCTGCTTACTTTTGGCATGCGCACAGGCAGCGTCATCTATTTTGAAGCCGCACTTATCATTTCATTGCTCGGTTTTGTAGCCACTGTTGCACTTGCCAAATTCCTGATGCGCGGGGAGGTCATCGAATGATCGGAGCTGCTGATCTGCCCGTCTGGGCCGCAATCGTCATTTCGTTTTTTCTTGTTTCCGGCGCCTTCCTGACGCTCGTCGGTTGCATTGGACTTGTTCGTTTTAAGAGTTTTTATGAACGCATTCATGCGCCAACTATTGGTTCTTCGTTCGGTGCCGGTGGAATCTTGATTGCTTCCATCATGTTTTTCTCCATCTTGCAATCCAAGCCGATTCTGCATGAAGTGTTGATTACCGTCTTTGTGGTCATCACAACGCCGGTAACGCTCATGTTGCTAAGCCGCGCGGTGATTCATCGTGATCAAACGCAGGACAGCAAAGAGCTTCCTTCATCTTCCGACCAGAAATGATGGTTGGAAGCATCGGCTTGAGGCATTTGGAGGAGTGCTGAAGGCTGCGGCCAATTGTCCATATGCACCTTGCATCCAGACATGCGGATTGAAGGTTGAGGCCATTTGAATTATCTGAATTTCAGTAATTTCTGAAAGTTCAGAATTTACGGGAGAGAGAACTTGGAATTATCGCCAATTGTTCAGTCGTTTGTACTCCACTTCGGAGAGATGGGTAGTCGCTGGGGTATCAATCGTACGGTTGGACAGATTTATGCGCTGCTCTATTTATCGTCTGAACCCTTGTGTGCGGACGATATCGTTGATGCGCTTGGTGTTTCGCGCTCCAACGTTTCGATGGGCATCCGCGAGTTGCAGGGCTGGAATCTTGTGCTGTTAAAGCACATACCCGGTGATCGTCGCGACTTTTTCACGACGCCGGGCGATGTATGGGTGATTTTGCGAACGCTTGCCGAAGAGCGCAAGAAGCGCGAGATCGACCCAACCCTTACAGTTCTGCGCGAAGTCCTGATGGAACAGCCGCAGGACGCCGGCGATCAATATGCGCAAGACCGCATGAAGGACATGTACGCGCTCATCGAGCGGCTAACCAACTGGTACGACGACGTCAAGAAACTCGATACCGACAGATTGACCAGCCTGCTGGCGCTTGGCGCCAAGGTTACCCGCTTTCTGGAGACGACCGACAGGATCGTGGCTCTGGGAAGGGGTAGAACATCGGCCAAAAAGGAGCCTAAGCGAGAGTGAAACCCGTTGCCCCCCGAACGGAAGAAGCGGCACGACAAGACGGCGAAACCTCTGGCGACAAACGTCGTCCGCGTCCAGTTCCGTCTCTGCTACAAACGGGGGCAAGGTTTCAAGCTGTGGCAGCACTTTTATGGCTGCCACAGGCTGCACTTCTCGCCTATGGCGTAGGCTATCTCGCTAATACAGGCTTTGATGCCACAATCTATTATCTTGCTGCGGGACTATTTCTTATAGGCTGTGTGCGTAATCTTCTGGACGCACATGGCGCGAAAAAGGCGTTCGATGCAGCCAGAAGTGAGTTGGCCAAGCTACGAGAAAAAGCTGTAACGGCGTTATCGCACCGCTCTCCCCTTGATACGTCCCGTCCGTCTTCCGGAGAAGCTGCAAGCATACTCGCTGAACAGGCTGAGATGATTGTCCCCTATCTCTCTCGCTTTTTACCAGTTCGCATTCGAGTTATGCTCGTGCCACTGGCAATCCTTGTCGTCGTGTTTTGGTTTTCCTGGATAGCAGCAACGATCCTGCTGATAGCAGCACCTTTGATCCCGATTTTCATGGCGCTCATTGGCTGGCGTGCAAAAGCTGCCAGTGAAAAGCAACTCATTGCGTTGGGCGACATGAACGGTTTTCTGCTTGATCGTCTGCGTGGGCTTGCAACAATTCGCAGCTTTAATGCTGTCGATATGACCGCGACACGTCTCCGTGATAATGCCGAGACACTACGCAGCAAGACAATGATTGTTCTGCGTATAGCCTTCCTGTCATCTGCCGTTCTGGAGCTCTTCGCGGCCCTTGGCGTTGCTATGGTGGCGGTTTACATCGGCTTTCATCTGCTCGGACCTTTAGGTTTTGGTGCTTGGGGACATAAGCTAAGCCTCGCTGAAGGCTTGTTTATTCTCTTGCTTGCCCCCGCATTCTTTGAACCTCTGCGCGATCTCTCCGCCGTTTGGCATGACAGGGCATCTGGCGAAGCCGCCATTGATGCGCTCGAAGAACTTTCAATGCACGAAATGCCTGTGGTTGGTGGCATTACTGCTGTGAAGAAAGTCGAGAACGCGCCTTCGCTGATGCTTCGGAATGTCCGCTTTCGGTATTGCACTGGTGAGGATGTCTTCAGCGGTTTTAATCTCGATATTGAATCGGGAGAGCACGTGGCACTTCTCGCCCCTAGCGGTTATGGCAAGTCGACATTGCTTGCTTTGATTGCTGGATTGGCGGCACCACAGGAAGGTGAAATCCGGATTGGTGGTGTTACGCTTCAAAATGAAACGGCTGCAACCCTGCGTACAAGAATGCGATGGGTTGGCCAGAAGCCCCATATTTTTGCAGGCAGCGCCCGACACAATATAACTCTTGGTCGCGATGCCGGTGTCGAGAAGACCGCGTCTATCATCGACCAGATGGCCTTGAGCCATGTGGCAGGCATTACCGGAGCCGGAGTAATCGGCGAAAATGGTGCCGGGCTTTCCGGTGGTGAAGCACTTCGATTGGCCTTAGCGCGGATCGCTGTTGATCAAGACGCCGATATCATTCTCGCTGACGAGCCAACGGCACATCTTGACCATGAAACAGCGGATCGCATCGCTGATACTCTGATCAGTCTTGCCAAGGGCAAGACGCTCATCATTTCAACACATGATGAGACGCTCGCAAGCCGTATGGATCGCGTGGTTCGGCTCAATGATTTGAGTGGCAATGGGCAAATCTGGCAGAAAAGGGCAGCAGAATGAAGGGACTTCAATCGCTCGGCCCGATCCTGCAGCTTTTCTTCCGCACAAAAGCGTTGATGCTTTATGTGGGCATTGCAGCCGCAACAGCAACGGTTCTCGCGGGCATCGCGCTGCTCGGGCTTTCCGGTTGGTTTATTACAGCCACTGCTATTGCCGGTTTAAGTGTTGCAACTGCCGTAGTTTTCGATGTTTTTGCGCCAGCTGCCGGTATTCGACTTCTGGCAATTTTACGTACAGGCGCGCGCTATCTGGAGCGTCTTGTAACGCATGATGCGACGCTCGCCATTCTCGCAGCGCTACGCGAAAAGCTGTTCCGCAGCTGGGCCCGCCCGGCAGCGGCCAGTGCATTGCTCAAACGACCAGCACGGCTTCTATTCAGACTGACTGCTGATATCGATGCACTTGATTCACTTTATCTGCGCGTCCTTGTGCCAGCAGGGGCAGCTCTCGTAACAGCGCTCATCACTGGTGTGGCGCTTGGTCTGATGTATCCGCTTTTTGGTTTGATCATTGCGTTGACGTTGCTTTTTATCGGACTGGGACTGCCACTTATTGCGGCTAAACGGGCTGAAAAGCCAATGCGCCAGCGCGCCAAAGGCACTGAAGCATTGCGTGCGCGGACGGTCGATCTGGTCGCAGGTCAAACTGAACTCATAATGGCTGGGCGCATGAACAGTCAGAATGCAAGCATCATGCGGGCCGATAGCTACATCGCATCAAGCGACCGCGTTCTCAACCGCATTGAAATTTCGACCGGTGCTGGTCTTGGCATTCTTCATGCTGGCCTACTGGCGGGCGGACTGATCGGTGTCGGGTTACTCATGCAAGCTGGATTGATCAATGCCCCGGTAGCGGCGCTCGGATTGCTTATCATCCTTGGCGCGATGGAGCCATTTGCAGCACTGCGCCGTGGTGCAATGGAACTCGGCCGCACAATACTCGCTGCGCGCCGCGTCGCTCCCGCACTTGAAGCACCGGACAACATCCAAACGCTGGCGGCGCCTGCAAAAGGCTATGCCGTGAACCTGGAACATGTCACCGTTCGCCATGAAAGTGTTGTAGCAAAAGCTCTTGATACGGTTGATCTGAACATCTTTACAGGCGAACGCTTGGCGATCATCGGCACCAGTGGCGCTGGTAAGTCTACTCTTTTCAATGTGCTGGCTGGCGAGATCAATGCCGAGGACGGCAATGTCCGAGTTTTGCCAGCACGACTTCTGACGCAGCGAACTGAGCTGTTCAAAGACAGTCTTCGTAACAATCTCAAGCTCGCGAAGTCAGATGCAAGCGATGCGGAGTTAAACGCCGCATTAGAAGCCGCCGGTCTAGGCGACTTCATGGACGCCCAGACCGAGGGAATGGATACGGTTTTGGGCGAGGGGGGACTTGGGCTCTCTGGTGGTCAGGCCAGACGCCTTGCTTTGGCCCGACTGTTCCTGACCGATTCTCCTTTATGGCTCCTTGATGAGCCCACTGAAGGGCTCGATCAGGCAACTGCCGAGGATGTGCTTTGCCGCCTCAGTGAACAGGCCAAGGGCCGTACTTTATTGATCGCGACGCATATTCAACGCGAAGCACGCATTTGTGATCGTGCAATTGTTTTGGATCAAGGCGCGCTCGTTCATTCGATGACCAAAGGAGAACCCTCTTTCGACAAAGCCCTCAAATCTTTGAGGTGAATTTTAAGTAGGGGGGCTGTGAGCCGGTTCAGCATCGGTAGCAGCTCGTAACATCAGGAGGGCCGGATTTGCCGGCTTAAAGAGATGGAATTCGATATTGTCTCCCTGTCGAGATTGCAGTTTGCAATTACGGCACTTTATCACTTCCTCTTCGTACCTCTGACATTGGGTCTGTCCGTGCTGCTTGCCATCATGGAAACCGTTTATGTCATGACCGGAAGGCTCATCTGGCGGCAGATGACCAAATTCTGGGGTACGCTGTTTGGTATCAACTTCGTTATGGGCGTCGCGACCGGCGTTGTGATGGAGTTTCAGTTCGGCATGAACTGGAGCTATTACAGCCATTATGTCGGCGACATATTCGGAGCGCCGCTTGCTATTGAAGGCATGATGGCCTTCTTCCTTGAAGCAACCTTCGTTGGCCTGTTCTTCTTTGGCTGGGATCGTCTGTCCAAGGTCGGTCACCTCATGGCGACCTATGCGGTCGCAGCCGGGTCAAACTTCTCCGCGCTATGGATTCTGATCGCCAACGGTTGGATGCAAAACCCGGTTGGTTCAGCATTCAATCCCGAAACGATGCGTATGGAGATCACCGACTTCTTTGCGGTTCTGATGAACCCGGTGGCGCAGGCGAAATTCGTACACACCGTTTCGGCTGGCTATGTAACGGCTTCGATTTTTGTACTCGGCGTTTCTGCCTGGTATCTGTTGAAGGGTCGCTCCACCGAGCTCGCCAAGCGGTCGATGACTGTTGCGGCGTCGTTTGGTCTCGCGGCTTCTCTTTCAGTGGTCGTTCTGGGCGACGAAAGCGGTTATCTCGCCAATGAACATCAGAAGATGAAAATCGCGGCCATCGAAGCCATGTGGGAAACAGAGCCGGCTCCGGCTTCATTCACTGTCTTCGGCTTTCCAAATCAGGAAGCACGTGAAACCCATTATGCCGTGCATATTCCTTGGGTCATGGGTCTGATTGGTACACGCTCGCTGACAACACCAATCGAAGGCATTGAGCAGCTCGTCGAAAATGCGCAGGGCCATATCCGTAAGGGTATCATCGCTTATGATGCGCTTCAGAAAATCCGTGCTGCAGGCGATACAAGCGTTGTGCCGCAGGACGTCAAGGATGTATTCGCCGATAATAGCCAATGGATGGGTTATGCGCTGCTTCTGAAGCGCTATGTCGATGATCCGCGTCAAGCAACTGATGCGCAAATCGCGCAGGCGGCCAATGACACCGTTCCGGGCGTATTGCCCTTGTTCTGGGCGTTCCGCATCATGGTCGGCATCGGCTTCTTCTTGATCCTGTTGACCGGCACATTCTTCGTGCTGTCTGCGCGGCGCAAGCTGGATCGCCATCCATTCCTGCTCAAAGTTGCAGTCTTTGCCATTCCACTGCCATGGATCGCTGCGGAAATGGGCTGGATTGTCGCTGAGTTCGGACGACAGCCTTGGATTATTGAAGGTATTCTGCCAACAGCGGTTGCCGTCTCCAATCTTGGTGCCTCGACGGTTCTTTTGACGATCGTCGGATTTGTAGCGATCTACACAGTCCTGTTCATCATCGAAATGGGCCTGATGTTGCGCGCGATCAAAGCCGGGCCTGAACCCGACAGCAAACCAGAAGCAAAGCTTGCACCTGTAAGCATTGCGCCAGCGGAGTAAAGATCATGATACTCAGCGACTTGTTGGACTATGAAACACTCCGCATCATCTGGTGGGTGCTGCTCGGTGTATTGCTGATCGCCTTTGCTGCGATGGATGGTTTCGATCTTGGCGTCGGCATTTTGTTGCCGTTTGCCGGTAGAACGGATGTCGAGCGGCGTATTGTCATCAATACCATCGGTCCCATTTGGGAAGGCAATCAGGTGTGGTTGATCCTTGGCGGCGGCGCTATCTTCGCCGCTTGGCCGCCGCTTTACGCCGTATCCTTCTCAGGATTCTATCTGGCAATGTTTCTTATATTGTTTGCCCTGATCCTGCGTCCGGTTGGCTTTAAGTTTCGCTCGAAACGCGACAGCGTGGCGTGGCGTACGGGCTGGGACTGGGCGTTGTTCATCGGTGGCTTCGTGCCTTCGTTGATCTTCGGCGTTGCGGTAGGAAACGTTTTGCAAGGCGTGCCATTCCGTTTCAACGACGATCTTCAGATCTTCTATGACGGAACATTCTTCGGGTTGCTCAATCCGTTCGCACTACTCTGCGGTGTGCTTTCCGTCACGATGCTGACGATGCTCGGCGCGGGATGGCTGGTGCTGAAGACCACTGGCGAGGTGCAGGCAAGGGCGCGTTCATTTGGCAGCATTGCAGCGTTGCTGACGACCGTACTTTACGTGGTGGCAGGCATCATCAGCTGGCTCTGGGTATCGGGCTACACAATCACCAGTGCTGTGGTGACAGGAGGACCATCGAACCCCCTGCGCAAGGCCGTTGAACTGGATCACGGTGCATGGTTCGTTAATTACATGAACTATCCGATCCTCCTGATCGCACCGGCACTTGGCATTCTCGGTCCGCTGCTGCTTTTCATCATGTTTCGCAGCAAACGTGAGATCGCACCGATACTCACCGGACAGCTATCCGTCTTGGGCATTATCGCTTCAGTCGGTGTCTCGATGTTCCCGTTCATTCTGCCATCTTCGATCGATCCCCGTTCGAGCCTGACAGTCTGGGATGCATCGTCGAGCCACATGACCTTGTTCATCATGCTGGTTGTAACCTTGATCTTCCTTCCACTCATCGTCGCCTATACCTCGTGGGTTTATAAGGTTCTGTGGGGCAAGGTTGATAAGGAAATGATCGAAGACGAAAGCAACCACGCTTATTAGAGCGCCGTGCGCCCACTTGGGCGCACAAAGGTCACTCTAACACTTTAAAATGAGAGCATAATTTTAGCTCAAACTAAGAAAGGAAGAGCAAGATGTGGTATTTCTCCTGGCTTCTTGGCCTGCCGCTTGCTGTAGCTTTCGCCGTATTGAACGCCATGTGGTATGAGTTGATGGACGACAGGGCGCGTAAGCGCCTTGCCGGAGACCCAACCGCTGAACTGGCGCGCGAAGGCATCAAGCATCATTAGACTACCAACAGAAATGGCCCGGAAACGGGCCATTTATTTATTTGGTGCCAAAACCAAATCGATTCCTACAATCCGGCAACAAACACAGCTATTGGAGCTGTGGACAAAATGCCTCACATGGCAGCAAAGCGCATAATTTTCTCGGCGGTTACATCCAATCAGTACCAATTGGTACTTACCTTTCCGTCAACGAAAGGAAATAATATTGCGCAATACGCAATCAATCTTCTCATAAAAAACATATATGAAATCAGTTGTATAAGCTTGTTTCGACAGCGGGTTTCAACGGTCCATATTTCTCGTGGGAACTAACTGGATTTTTATTGAGCAAGGCCAGTCAAGAATAATCTTGCTTTATTCTGAAAGCCGTTCCACCCTGAATGAAGTGAAATCGGAGGAGGAAAACCGGCTTCACGTCGCATGGGAGGAATGAAGCCAATCTGTTTAAGTTTGGCTATCGGAAGAGCGTAGATGCTTTGCCGGAACAAAATCACAATCCACCCGTTCGACATTTTGTGCCAGTTTTGCGAGGTATGCCCGCATGAGCGACGATGTCGTCCTATCCCTGCATGTTCCTGAACCGGAATGGCGGCCCGGCGATGCGCCGGATTTCTCCCATGTTAAAATCCCGCGAGCAGGCAGCGTGCGCCGCCCTGAAATAGATGAAAAACCGGAAGCCATGCGCGATCTGGCGTTCAGCATCATCCGGGTGCTCAATCGGGATGGCGAGGCGGTTGGTCCGTGGGCTGGAACCCTCACTGACGATGAGCTGAAAGAGGGCCTGCGACACATGATGATACTGCGCGCTTATGATGCGCGCATGATGATGGCGCAACGGCAGGGTAAGACATCATTCTATATGCAACATCTGGGGGAAGAAGCGGTCAGTTGCGCGTTCCGTAAGGCGTTGCGTAAAGGTGATATGAATTTCCCGACCTATCGACAGGCGGGGCTTCTCATCGCTGACGAATATCCACTGGTCACGATGATGAACCAGATTTTCTCCAACGAACAGGACCCGCTGAAAGGCCGTCAGCTGCCGGTGATGTATTCGTCACAGGAGCATGGCTTCTTCACCATTTCCGGTAATCTTGCCACGCAATATACGCAGGCTGTTGGCTGGGCCATGGCATCGGCCATCAGCCACGATACCAAGATTGCCGCTGCCTGGATCGGCGATGGCTCGACCGCAGAAAGTGATTTTCACGCGGCACTTGTTTTTGCATCCACCTACAAAGCGCCTGTGGTGATGAATATCGTCAACAATCAATGGGCGATCTCGACATTTCAGGGCATTGCGCGCGGCGGCTCGGGTACGTTTGCAGCACGCGGCCACGGTTTCGGCATTCCGTCATTGCGTGTAGATGGTAACGATTATCTGGCTGTCCATGCAGTGGCCAAATGGGCTGTCGAGCGCGCAAGGCGTAATCTAGGCCCGACAATCATTGAATATGTGACCTATCGGGCCGGTGGGCATTCAACATCCGACGATCCGTCCGCGTATCGTCCGAAAGCTGAAAGCGATGCTTGGCCTTTGGGCGATCCAGTCCTGCGATTGAAAAACCATCTCATTTTGCGCGGCGTTTGGAGTGATGAACGCCACAAGCAGGCCGAAGCGGAAGTGATGGACATGGTTGTGGCAGCGCAGCGCGAGGCGGAGGCCATCGGCACATTGCATGACGGACGCAAGCCTTCCATGCGCGACATGTTTGAGGATGTCTATGCCGAAACGCCGCCGCATCTGATCCGCCAGCGCCACGAAGCGGGGTTCTAAGACATGACCAAGACAACGAAAATGACCATGATCGAGGCCATTCAGAGCGCCCATGACATTGCCATGGAGCGCGATCAGAAGGTCGTCGTGTTCGGTGAGGATGTCGGCTATTTTGGCGGCGTGTTTCGTTGCACTGCCGGTTTGCAGAAAAAATATGGCAAAGAACGCTGTTTCGACGCGCCTATCAGCGAACTTGGTATTGTCGGAACAGCCATCGGTATGGCGACTTATGGCCTGCGGCCCTGTATCGAAGTGCAATTCGCGGATTATGTCTATCCGGCTTATGATCAGATTGTCTCCGAAGCGGCACGCTTGCGCTATCGCTCGGCGGGTGAATTTACCTGCCCTCTGGTGATCCGTATGCCTTCGGGCGGCGGCATCTATGGCGGACAGACCCACAGCCAGAGCCCGGAAGCACTTTTCACCCACGTTTCGGGTTTGAAAACGATAATGCCTTCAACGCCGGCCGACGCGAAAGGCTTGCTGCTGGCAGCCATCGAAGATCCTGATCCGGTGATCATGTTTGAGCCGAAGCGGCTTTATAACGGCCCATTCGATGGCCACCATGACAAGCCAGTCACATCGTGGAAAAAGCACGATTTGGGTGATGTGCCCGAAGGCTATTACACTGTACCACTTGGCAAGGCCGCAATTCGTCGTGAAGGCAATGATGTGACCGTGCTGGCATACGGCACCATGGTGCATGTGGCTCTTGCAGCGGCAGAAGAAACAGGCGTCGATGCTGAAATCATCGATCTGCGTACGCTGTTACCACTTGATACGGAAACCATTATGGCTTCCGTCAGGAAAACTGGGCGCTGTGTGATCGTGCATGAAGCAACACTTACCTGTGGCTATGGTGCGGAACTTGCAGCCCTCGTGCAACGCGACTGCTTCTATCATCTCGAAGCGCCAATCGTTCGTGTGACCGGCTGGGACACGCCATACCCACATGCGCAGGAATGGGCTTATTTCCCTGGTCCTGACCGGGTTGGGCGCGCGCTCACATCGATCATGGAAGCTTGAGGGGAGAGAAACATGGCTCATTTTACAATCAAGCTCCCCGATGTTGGAGAAGGTGTTGCCGAGGCCGAGCTTGTCGAATGGCATGTGAAGGTCGGTGATATCGTGCGCGAAGATGACCTGCTTGCCGCCGTTATGACCGATAAGGCGACGGTAGAGATTCCATCGTCACGTGCCGGTAAGGTCGTGCTGACCAATGGCGAAATCGGTGAAAAAATTGCGGTAGGCTCCGAACTCGTACGACTTGAAATCGAAGGCGCTGCGGATAGCAAACAAGAATCTGTAAAGCCAGAATCCGTAAAGACTGAGCCATCGGCGTCAGTCGAGCCTCCCAAGGCAAAGGCTGAAGAAGCGGCACCGGTTCTTTTGCAAACACCGGTTCCAGAAAAGCCCGCCGCGCCCAAACGCGAAGCCATAAATCGTACCTTCACCGGAGCAGGGCCCGTGCGCGCAGAGGGCGAAAAGCCGCTCGCGACACCTTCGGTCAGGCTGCGAGCACGGGATGCAGGCATAGATCTCAGACGTGTTCGTGGCACAGGCCCTGCAGGGCGTATTACACATGAAGACATGGATGCATACTTCAAGCTGGAAGCAGGTGGTTCGCCGCAAACAGCTGGATATGTTGCCGATACCTCGATTAATGAAATCAAAGTAATCGGGCTTCGACGCAAAATTGCCGAACGCATGGCGGAAGCCAAACGTCATATCCCACATATCACCATCGTCGAAGAGGTCGATGTTACGCAGCTCGAAGAACTGCGCGCGGGTCTCAATAATGAAAAGAAGGAAGGGCGTCCGAGATTAACGCTGCTGCCTTTTGTTATCCGCACAATCGTTAAGGCTGTGAAAGAGCAGCCGGGACTGAATGCACATTTTGACGACGAAGCCGACATTATCCGTCAGTTCGGCGGCGTGCATATGGGGATTGCTACGCAAACGCCGAACGGGCTGATCGTTCCGGTCGTGCGTCATGCTGAAAGCATGAGTGTGTTTGCAGCTGCAACCGAGCTCACGCGCGTTACAGAAGCTGCACGCAATGGAACTGCGAAGCGCGAAGAGCTGTCCGGTTCCACAATCACAATCACATCGCTCGGACCGCTCGGTGCAATCGCCACGACACCAATCATCAATCGACCGGAAGTTGCGATTGTCGGTATTAACAAGATGGCCGTCCGCCCGATGTGGGACGGCACACAATTTGTGCCGCGCAAGATGATGAACCTTTCGTGCAGCTTCGACCATCGCGTGATTGATGGCTGGGACGCTGCCGTCTTTGTGCAGAAACTAAAAAGCCTGCTCGAAACACCTGCGATGATCTTTGTGGAAGGCTGACACTATGAGTGAAATTTCCTGCAAACTTCTGATCATTGGTGGTGGTCCCGGCGGATATGTCTGCGGCATACGTGCAGGACAGCTTGGCATTGATACCGTACTCGTCGAAAAAAAGCGTCTCGGCGGCACATGTCTGAACGTCGGCTGCATTCCGTCGAAGGCGCTGATCCATGCAGCAGACGAGTTTCATCGCCTCACAACATTCGCAAACAAGAGTTCTCTTGGCATTACGACACAAAACCCCGCAATTGACTTTGTCAAAACGCTTGAGTGGAAAGACGGTATCGTCAACCGGCTTAACAGCGGCGTGGCGGGTCTTCTAAAACGCTCCCATGTGCGCATGTTTCAGGGACAGGCCCGGTTCATCGATGGCAAGACCGTGCTGGTCGATACCGATACCGGACGCCAGACAATCCATGCTGAAAACATCGTCATTGCGACGGGTTCTGTGCCGGTAGAAATTACCTCGTTGCCGTTTGGCGGCAATATTATTTCATCGACCGAAGCACTCGCTCTCGAAAAAATACCAGAAAAACTGGCAATCGTTGGCGGCGGTTATATAGGGCTTGAAATAGGCACGGCATTTGCCAAACTCGGCTCGAAAGTCACGATCGTTGAAGCAACTGACCGCATTCTGCCGCAATATGATGTGGAACTGACGCGACCAGTCATGGCGCGGCTGAAACAGTTTGGTGTTGAGGTACTCACCAATACCTCCGCCAAAGGCATGAAGTCGGACAGCACAGCATTGGAGGTCACGACATCCGATGGTGCTACCCATTCAATCGATGCAGACAAGGTGCTTGTCACGGTCGGACGCAAGCCGCAGACGGATGGGTGGGGGTTGAGCGAGATCCGTCTTGATATGGAAGGGCGCTTTATTCGTATTGACGATAGATGCCGCACTTCCATGCGCGGTGTCTACGCGATTGGAGATGTGACCGGCGAACCGATGCTTGCGCATCGAGCTATGGTGCAAGGCGAAATGGTGGCTGAAATTATTGCAGGCGGCAAGCAGGTCTGGGATAAACGCTGCATTCCTGCCGTCTGCTTTACAGATCCTGAAATCGTGACTGTGGGCTTATCGCCTGACGATGCCCGCAAGGCAGGACACAATATTCAGACCGGAATTTTTCCATTTCAGGCCAATGGTCGCGCGATGACCATCGAAAGGGAGGACGGCATGATCCGCGTTGTGGCGCGAGCTGACAATCATGTCATCCTTGGTATTCAAGCAGTTGGGGCAGGCATTTCGGAACTATCAGCAGCCTTTGCTCAAGCCGTCGAAATGGGTGCACGTCTGGAAGATATTGCCGGTACGATCCATGCCCACCCGACGCTGAGTGAAGGCTTTGCCGAAGCCAGCATGAAGGCGCTCGGCCATGCGCTGCATGTCTAGCTATTTGCCTTCCGCTCGTGCCGCCAGACAAAAATGGCGGCACCGGCAACCATCGCCGCGAGTGCAAACCATGTAATCGCATAAGAAAGATGGTTGTTGCGGAAAGCGACGACAGTCAGACCGCCAATTGGCACGTTGCCCGGGTTTGACTGTGCGTCGGCATCAATGAAATAAGGCGCTACGGTGCCAAGGCCTTCTTTGGCGGCAAAAGCCACCACGTCGCGCGAGTTCCATTCATTGCGGACGGGATCGTTGGGGCGAAGGAAAAAGCCATCTGGCTCAGGCATACGCAAAAGGCCAGTTACAGTCGTTTCCCCGTCAATCTGCGTCTCGGCCAGCAATGCAGGATCACGCTTGGTGTCTGGTATAAAACCGCGATTTATGAATGTCAGAGCACCATCGTTAGAGCGTAAAGGGGTAAGAACCCAAAAACCTGAACCACGCTCGGTCAAAGCACGAACAAGTATTTCCTTGTCGTTAAGATAGGTTCCGGTCAGTGCGACATGCCTGTATTCATCTTCAGCCTGATTGACATTGGCCCAGTCATCACGCCCCGGAGCTGCAATTGGTTCGGCATGCACACGTGCATCAACACGCGCTATGAGATCGAGCTTCCATTGTAAGCGCTCTACCTGCCAAATCCCCAGACCAAGAAACAAGGCAAACAAACCAAAAGCCAGAATTGACAAAAAACCGAGGAAGAACCGCGACTTCTTCTTTTGAGGGGCTTCATTTGTTTGGGCCGGGGCGGACATGGCAGTTTCCTGAACTTGGGCGAGGGACAAACTGCCCTCAGATACCCCAGAAGGCATACTTAAGAAAGTGCAGCGCACGGCAAAAGAATGTTACTGAAAGAGCATATTAGAGCATGTCGCGGAAAAACAAAGAGATAGAGCGCGTGCAGTGGTTACGATTAGATGCGACATGATTTAGCCAAAAAAACAGCGCCTGATGTCCTCTGAGCGGACATGGCGCTGGCATATATAAATCAGGTTATGCGCTTTTATGAACTCTGCGTCTGCGATGCGAATAACCACCTTTAGAAAGGCGCAAAACATTGCAAACCTGTGTCCGATCTTCGGACGGCTTTTCCATCTGGGATTTTATGTTTTGCAATACCTGCTGTGTGACCACTCGATCTCTGTCGCTGGGTCCAACGATTATGCTTTTCATCGATCATTCTCCCTGTTTTTGGGCGCGGCGATAACTTCGAAAGCTACGCCGTCCGGTAGTCAAGAATGTACGAATGAACCAATTATTAACCTAAATGGATAAGTTGACAAGCGGCGTTTTGCAACCCTGCGTAAGCCCTTGTCCGTGCGTATAAAAAAAGCCGGAACGCTCACGCGACCCGGCTTTTTGACGCTCTTATTTTGACCAATCAGTCGCGACTACCAGTCAGAATTTCGCGCTTGCCGACATGGTTGGCAGCGCCAACCAGGCCCTCCTGTTCCATGCGTTCAACGAGCGAGGCAGCGCGATTATAACCGATGCCTAGACGGCGCTGGATGTAGGAGGTCGAGCATTTCTTGTCGCGCATCACGACCTTGACGGCCTGCTCGTAAACATCGTCGCCATCTTCCGAACCCATTGCAGAGCTGTCAAACACCGCCGCGTCCTGGGCTGTGTCATCATCTTCTTCATCTTCGGTTACAGTCGCCAGATAGTCTGGGCGGCCCTGTTCCTTCAGATGATTGACGACCTTTTCGACTTCTTCATCAGAAACGAATGGTCCGTGGACGCGAACGATACGGCCGCCACCAGCCATATGCAGCATGTCGCCCTGGCCGAGAAGCTGTTCTGCGCCCATTTCGCCGAGGATCGTTCGGCTATCGATCTTGGACGTGACCTGGAACGAGATACGGGTCGGGAAGTTTGCCTTGATCGTGCCAGTGATAACGTCAACCGAAGGACGCTGCGTTGCCATGATAAGGTGGATACCTGCGGCGCGCGCCATCTGCGCCAAACGCTGCACGGCACCTTCAATATCCTTGCCAGCAACCATCATCAGGTCAGCCATTTCGTCGATGATAACCACGATGTATGGCATTGGCGTCAGATCGAGTTCTTCCTGAACGTAGGTGGGTTCACTTGTTTCCTTGTCAAAGCCCGACTGCACCGTGCACATCACGGTTTCGCCTTTGCCCTTGGCGGAAGCTGCACGCTGATTGAAGCCCTCGATGTTGCGCACGCCAAGACGTGCCATCTTACGATAGCGGTCTTCCATCTCGCGCACGGCCCATTTAAGAGCCACAACGGCCTTCTTCGGATCGGTAACAACAGGCGTCAGCAGATGCGGAATGCCATCATAGATGGAGAGTTCCAGCATCTTTGGATCGACCATGATCAGACGGCATTCTTCCGGCTTGAAGCGGTAGAGCAGCGATAGGATCATAGTGTTGATGGCAACCGACTTACCCGAGCCTGTGGTGCCAGCTACGAGCAGGTGAGGCATCTTGGCCAGTTCTGCGATAATCGGCTCGCCACCAATGCCTTTGCCAAGGCAAAGCGGCAGACGATAGTTCGAAGATTCGAACGTCCGGGAGTCGATCATCTCACGCAGATAAACCGTTTCGCGATTGGCATTCGGCAACTCGATACCAATGACATTACGGCCTGGAACAACAGCAACGCGGGCCGACAATGCTGACATTGAGCGCGCAATATCATCCGCCAGACCGATGACGCGGGAAGACTTTACACCCGGTGCAGGTTCAAATTCATAGAGCGTAACGACAGGGCCGGGGCGAACATGAATGATCTCGCCACGCACGCCAAAATCTTCCAGTACACTTTCGAGCAGGCCAGCGCTACGCTCAAGCATTTCCTGCGTGATGACATTGCCATCTAGCGAAGGAGGCTCCTGAAGCAGATCGCGCGGCGGAAACTCGTAGTCGCCATGCATGACGACAGCTTCCGTACGGGGGAGGGGCTGAGGCTGATAAAGCGCAATAGAAGGTGCAGTTTTTGCAGGTGCAGCAACCGGCGCGGGCTGTTCTGCCTCTTCAACAAACTGCTCGTCGACAACATTCAGGACCACATCGGTTTCGATAGGTTCCTGAGATACTGCGACGACTTCCTCGACCTTCGGCGCTTCCGCTTCAACAGTTGGTGCCGCAGGTGCTTCAACCTGAACAGCAACAGGCTCAGGCATGATGGGCGCTTCAATTCTCACTTCTGCGACAGCTGCTACAGTGGGCTGTGGTGCAGGCTCGGTGACAACTGGCTGCGCGACCGCAGCAACTGGTACTTCTTCAACTTTCTGCTTGTTCCACTCGACAGTGCGGAACTGCGCAATGATGGATTCAACTGTTGGAGCAGGGCGCTTTGGTGTTTCTGCGACGACAGCGGCAATAGGCTGTGCCGGAGCTGAATCAAAATCGAAGCTTTCCCAGAACGCGAAATCTGACAGATGAGCGAATGCAGAAACAGTTGCATTACTGATGGGGTTGCTTGAGCTAATCGGCTCAACCTCCGCCGTCACAGCGACCTGCGCAGGTGCAGCTTCAACCGGCTGTGCGAGCGGAGCGACAGGGGCGGCCGTCACAACAGGTGGAACAGGTGCGACGGGCGTGCGAACCATATTTTGTGATACCGACTGCTGAAGAGCAGCGACAGCCATCGGCTGGGCTTCCGCAGCCTTCTCAACTTCAGCAGGAGAGGCTTCTGAAACGGCACCCTTCGTACGACCGTTGATATCCGGCAAATCTTCGCCGCGACGTCGAACGAGTTCAACCTCCGGCGTACGCGTAAAGCGCACATTTGCTCCAAGCGAAAAATGCGCCTTCCACGCTCCATCCGAATCCGGTGAATGCGCTCCCAACGGGTCGCGTTGCGGCTTCTGCTCGGAAGCAGTTTCTGCACGATTACCATTAGTATGGGGAAAGTTTTCTCTCAAATTACGCATGATACCTGAACCATAGATATGTCGCCCGAATGAGCCTTAGTAATAAAAAATGAAGGTTAACAACCCCCTTCATAATTCACTCGAAACCGACAAATTTCTCAGATGGGGTCAGTCATAAAGTAGTCTCGAAAATGATAGGGTAACGGTAAATATATATAAATACCAGATAGATACAAAAGATTATTAATTTAAAATATGACGATTAAGCCACCTCGCGGCAAGGTTTACAGTTGCGATTGCGGCTGTATGCGCACCCACCGTAAGACTCAGTGTGACACGACTTGCTCGACTCGCCCGCCAGCGCGCAGCATCCATTTGGGACACGAACGCCGAGTCGGAGTATAGCAGCCCTTTGAGAGTGTCATGAAAGTCGCACCGATACATTACTTATGCTCACTTTAAGCAAAAGCAGGGCTTTTTCGCCGGACTATCATTGACAGATGTCATTGAGAGGCGCAGCAAAAGCACCGTAGAATTTTGGCCGGAAAGAGGGGATCAGCGCGGCATGAAAGTTACTATCGAACAAACGCTCGATCAGGCCGGAGCCGGCCCCTTCCAGCGTAACCTTCTCGGCGTATTTGGATTGGTCTGGGCTGCAGATGCCATGCAAGTGCTGGCCGTAGGCTTTACTGCCGCTTCGATTGCAATGACTTTCGGCTTAACCGTCCCGCAAGCTCTGCAGACCGGCACATTATTCTTTCTCGGGATGCTTATAGGTGCTGCGCTCTTCGGCAGGCTCGCTGATAAATATGGTCGTCGTCGCGTCCTTCTTATTACAGTTGCCTGCGATGCCGTGTTTGGCCTGCTATCAGCTTTCTCACCCAATTTTGCCATTCTGCTTGGGTTGCGCTTTCTGACGGGGATCGCTGTTGGTGGCACCTTGCCTGTCGATTATGCGATGATGGCGGAGTTCCTCCCCTCAAAGAACCGCGGGCGCTGGCTGGTGATGCTTGAAGGTTTCTGGGCCGTTGGCACCGTCATCATTGCGTTGGCCGCATGGGCTGCAAGCCTTGCAGGCGTTGCAGACGCGTGGCGCTATATCTTTGTCGTGACTGCTGCTCCTGCGTTGATCGGCATCTGGTTGCGTTTCTGGGTGCCGGAATCGCCAATGCACCTGCTCAAAATCGGCCAGACTAAAGAAGCCAAAGCCGTTATGAATCGCGTTCTGCGTAAGAACGGTAAGGCCGAACTGCCACCCAAGACGATTCTTATCGCGCCGCTTATGGTGACCAACGAAAAGCTGTTATCGCCGAACTTACGTCAGCGAACGCTGACCACCTTAGCGATCTGGTTCCTTGTATCGGTCTCCTATTACGGCATCTTCACATGGATCCCGGCAAAGCTTGCAGGTGACGGTTTTGGCTTTGTACGCGGTTATGGCTTTCTGGTTATCGTTGCTCTGGCGCAGTTGCCGGGTTATGCGCTTGCAGCCTATGGCGTCGAAGCATGGGGCCGCAAGAAAACGCTGATCGGCTTTCTCTTCATCAGTGCTGCTGCCTGCGCGCTCTTCACAGTTGCGGTTAGCTCGACCTTGGTTGGTGCTTCAATCCTGATCATGAGCTTTGCTCTGCTCGGAACGTGGGGGGCACTTTATGCGTTCACGCCTGAGCTTTATCCAACAGCCTTGCGCGCAAGCGGAATGGGTGCGGCAGGCGCTATGGCTCGTCTTGGTGGATTGCTCGCACCGTCTGCCCTCGCTTTGGTCATCAGCCAAAGCTTCAACGTGGCGGTGGCAATGTTTGCCGGATTGCTGGCGTTGGCCGGGATCATCGCGTTCTTCATCAATGTGGAAACGCGGGACAAGGCACTGAACTAATAAATGATAGCCCGGATTTCAGATGTGAAATCCGGGCTTTTCTTGATAAATTAAACTGTCAATTAGATAGATTTACCCATTGTTTTTTATAAATTTTATACTGGTCAATATCGGCTAGATATCTTTGATTGTGCATCACCGGAATTGTGGCCCCTGCTAATAAACCTGCACCTAATGCCGTTCCAGTCGAGCCCGAAACAGCAATCACTTCGCGCTCTGAAAATCCGGCCAATGCTGAGAGATAGAAACTGTTTGCCGCAAATGGTCCCTCGACAATAATCGGCCCATCCGCACCCAACAGATCAAGACATGCTTCCGTCATCAGCGCCGCATAAAGGCAGGCAGCAATATAAAGCGCTTCCGAGCTGGCACTTTCTGTATTGATCCAGCGCAGACTTGTGTCCGGGTAAGGACCGCAGCCCGGAACAGCAGATGGCAGCGCCATGACGCCACGCTTCAGAACCTCCTCAACCATTCTGGCACCCTCCTTCAATGAAGGTGCATCGATGCCTTCGGTCATAAGGTCGAATTCCCGCCCACCCATATAGCGGGCGGAGGGGACAGCACGACCATAGGCATCGACATTTGCCAGCGTATCGCGCTTCGGATCGAGGCCCTCAAGATTGCCGCCCACCGCAAAGCTCACCACCCAAGTACCAGTAGAGACAACTGAGAACGGCGGCTTACGATCCATGAGATGTGATAGCAGCGATGCATTTGAATCGTGAAGCCCGCAGTGAACCGGTACGGGGGGCGATAATCCGATTTCATCGGCTATTTCCGGGCGCAGTGTTCCAAGCGCATCAAAAGCGGACCGCAAGGGCGGAAACTTACCTTCAAGACCTAGACTTTCGACCAGCGAAGAAAAGGTGCCGCTCTTTGGACACCACAGGTCTGTGTGACAACCGAGCGATGTAACTTCCACAGAAGCAATTCCGGTAAGCCGATATGCCCAATATTGCGGGTAGGTCAGAATGCGGTGCACATTCGCAAAATCATCTGGAAATTCCTTTTTCAGATAGTGAAGTTGCGCACCGACATTAAGCCCCAGCGATAGTGTCGGCGAGAACGTTTCTTCAAAAGGAGGTTTGATGCGAGCATAAGCTGCACGAATTTCAGACCCGTAATCGTGCTCATAGTCGAGTAAAGGCATGGCAAGCTCGCCATTTTTATCAAGCAGGGCAGCGCTTGCACCGTGGGTCGTTATTGATATGGCATCAAAACCCGGCTCTCTCGCAAAGGTTTTCAGGCTCTCGATGAAAAAGCGCCACAAAGCCTCAATGTCATAATGCGGATATGGGCCATCGCGCAGGACCGTGTTCGGTGTGCGACGAACCGCAATCTCTTCACCCGTTTCTGAGTTCAAAAGAACGGTCTTGGCATTGGTCTTGCCGATATCGAGAATGGCAATGCGCTTCATGGCATATGAAATACAAGGTTGAGGTTGGAGGAGATCGGCGCGTTATCGGGGTTGGTTTCCATGATGTCCGCCATATGCGCCCACCACTTTTTCATCACAGGATGATCGGGCAAGACTGCCATGTCATTCGGCTTGGTGCGTGTCAGCACACCAAACAGAATATGCGTATCCTCATCCAGCCATATTGAATAATCAGAAACACCCGCCTCATGCAGAAGATCAACGAGTTCAGACCAGATTTCGTCATGGCGGCGGCGATATTCAGCCTCCATACCGGGATGTAGCTGCATCCGGAAAGCATAGCGCTCAGTCGTCATATCCTGTGCCTCGCCTTGAATTTTCGGCCAAGGATCGGAAGCGAAATCGTGATGATCAACAAAAGGCCAATGAAGATAGACATCACAATACCTGGCACATTGAGAAGCCCAAGCCCGAAGGTCACAAGTCCCATAACGAAAGCGGCAATCACTACGCCGATGATGCTGCCTGCACCGCCCAGGATAGACACACCGCCAAGCACGACCATTGTCACCACCTCAAGTTCCCATCCCTGTGCGATGGAAGGCCGGGTGGAGCCAAGGCGAGACGTAAGACAGACGGCAGCAGTGCCGCTCATGACGCCGGTTAGCAGAAACAGGGTGAACTTCATCCGCTCTACCGGAATACCTGAAAAGCGCGCTGCGAATTCATTGTTACCGATGGCATAGATCCGCCGGCCGAAACTAGTGCAGTGAAGGAGCGTGCCGAAAATGATGGCGGCAACAATGAACAGCACAAATTCAAATGAGAAAACCCAGAAAACATAGCCCTGCCCGAAATAAGCAAAGCTTGCCGGGTAGCCGCCATAAGCTTTATCGCCAAGCACGATATAGGAAACACCGCGAAAGAGGCTCATAGTGCCAATGGTGACCACAATGGAGGGGAGTTTCAACCCTGCAACAAGACCCCCATTAATTGCTCCGCAGACAAGACCGGTGCCAATACCTATCAGGACCAATCCGGGCGTGCCGACGCCTGCTTGTGCCGCAGCTCCCATCGCTGTGGAGGCCAGTGCGATAATTGCTGCGACCGACAGATCAATTTCACCGGATATGATCAATAGCGTCATGGCAAAAGCGATGAGTGCTTTTTCCGTAAAATTGAAGGTCGCATCCGACAAGTTCCAAGCATTGAGGAAAAATGGCGAGGCAAAGGCGTTTGCAATGAAGATCGCAATGGCAACGCCAAGCAGCAACATTTCCCAGCTGGCGAACAGGCGCGTATAGGAGGTTCCAAGCCGATCAGGGATTTGACGACGTTCGGTTATTTCGCTCACGCGGCTGGCTCCTCATAAGTCTTTGCGGCTTTCTCACGCAAAATGATGCGGCCACCGCGCTTTTCCTGTCGTGCATTGAAGATCACAGCGGCGATGATGACAGCGCCGGAAATCGCCATTTGCCAGAAGGGAGAAATATTGATGACGGGCAGGGCGTTCTTGATCACGCCGAGAAACAAAGCGCCAAGCACCGCACCAACTGCTGTGCCGATGCCGCCCACAATTGAAATGCCGCCAATCACACATGCTGCAACACTATCGAGCTCGAACCCGTTGGCGATATCGACATAGGCAACTGCATAGCGCGACACCCAGAGGTATCCGCAAAGCCCTGCCAAAGAACCAGAGAGTACAAAGGCAAAAAAGCGTGTGCGTCCGACATCGATGCCGGCATAGATCGCGGCTGTTGGATTGCCGCCCGATGCATAAAGCGCGCGTCCAAAGAAACTGCGTGTCAGCAGCACAAAGACCAGCGCAACAATTACGATAGCTGTCCAGCCCAGCAAAGGCAGGCCAAGGAAGACGGTGCGTGGCGTATTCAGAAACGGCGCTGTCATCTGGTGCGCATTCACCCACGCACCGCCAGAAAGCACAAAGGCCATGCCGCGATAGATGGTGAGTGTGCCAAGCGTGACCACAATCGCCGGGATATTAAGCTTCCAGACGAGGATACCGTTGATTGCGCCGAGGATCGCGCCGATGCCAATGGCCGTTATGATCAGGAGGATCAGTGGTAGCTCCGGGAAGGTTGCATTGAGCATCGCCACAGCCATACCGGTAAAAGCCAAGTTGGCCGCAACGGAAAGATCAATGGATTTAGTGAGAATGACCGACATCTGGCCCAGTGCCAGTATGATCAGGATCGACGTGTCATTGAAGATATTTGCCAGATTACGTGGTGAGGCAAAGCCAGGTGCGCGCAATGAGAACAGCCCGATCATAATCGCAATGATAACAAGCAGTAGAACTTCGCGCTGTTTGAGAAGCTGTTTCATATTCAACCCGCATTCCCCGTTGCAGCACGCACCAACACTTCTGCATCAAGCCCTGCTCGATCAAAAATACCTTCCACCAAGCCTTCACGCATGACCATGACACGATCCGACATACCAATGATTTCAGGCAGTTCCGACGAAATCATAATAATGCTGAGACCTTCGGCAGCAAGCTCACTGATGAATTCATGAACGGCGGCTTTGGAACCTATATCGATGCCCTTGGTCGGCTCATCGAGAATGATGACCTTTGGATTGGTTGCAAGCCATTTGCCAATAACAACCTTCTGTTGATTGCCACCAGAAAGCGTTCCGACAGGTACAGAAAGTGCCGCGGCGCGAAGATCAAACCGCTCGGCATATTTACGCGCGAGCTTGAATTCTTTCGCCATTCGTAGAAACCCATGACGCGATGTGCGTCCAAGCGAGGGCAGGGAAATATTCTGGAAAATCGGCATTTGCAAAACTGCGCCGTGCCGACCGCGCTCTTCGGGAACATAGACAATGCCATGCGCGATGGCTTCGCCAGAGCGGCGTGTTCTGATTTCCTTGCCCTCCAGGGTTACACGCCCCTCAGAAGGTGTTGTCATGCCAAACAATGATTGCGCGAACTCTGAACGACCTGCACCAACAAGCCCATATATGCCGAGAATTTCGCCGCGCCTGAGATGAAATGAAATGTCGCGAAACTCGGTTGGATGCGAGTAATTTTCAACACTGAGAACCGTGTCGCCAAGCGCAAAATCCTGCTTGGGAAAAGCTTTCGCCACAGAACGTCCAACCATCAGCCGGACGATTTCTTTTTCGTTCATTTCGGACAGAAGTCCGTGTCCCACCGCACAACCATCGCGGAAAACCGCATAATGATCGGCGACTTCATAAACTTCATCGAACTTGTGGCTGATAAACAGGATCGCTTTGCCTTGCGCCTTCAGGCGCTCGACGATCCGAAAAAGATCGTCGACCTCTTTGCGTGAAAGTGCTGCCGTTGGTTCGTCCATGATGACGATCTGCGCATCAACCGACAGCGCACGTGCGATCGCCACAAGATGTCGTTGCGCAATCGAAAGCTCCTTGAGCTTGATGCGGGCATCGACAGTAATTTCAAGTGAGGAGAGCAGGGCCTGTGCCCGTGCATAAACGGCACTCCAATTCACAAAACCAAGCTTTGTGCGTGGCGCATGACCAAGATAGATATTTTCACCGACGGATAATTCGTCAAAAAGTACGGTTTCCTGATGAATTGCTGTTACGCCCGCATTGGTCGCATCCTGCGCTGTCGCAAAACGCAATGCTTTGCCGTCGATAACGATTTCGCCGTCATCGGGCTGGTAGATCCCGGTCAGGATCTTAACGAGGGTCGATTTGCCTGCACCGTTTTCACCAATGAGTGCAGTTACCTTGCCGGGGTAAAGCGCAATATTGACATTATCGAGCGCGCTGACGCCGGGAAATGTCTTGGTAATGCCGCGCATCTCCAGCAACGGTTGAACCGTTCCATCAACAGGCTCCGCAGACAAGGTCGATTGCCCGCTTTTTTGCAAAGCTGCATTCATCAGAAATACCTGAAATAAATTCGGAAGATGATGGCGGTGTCAGGTGCTGCCTTACACCGCCAACCTCAATCAAGTCTCAATCTAAAATCAGAAGACCTTGGAGAATTCGTCGATGTTCGAGGCATCATAAACGAACGGATCGCTCATTGCCGCTTCGCCGTTTTCGCCAATCTTGATCTTGCCCATGCGGCCAGCTTCGATTTCCGAGCCCGGCTTGCCATCTGCATCACCCTTTACGAGGTGATAGGCAATCTGCGTTGCGGAATAGCCGAGATCAATCGGGTTCCAGATCGCAAATTCCTTGGTCGCGCCCGACTTGATGGCACCAGCCATTTCAGATGGAAGGCCAAGGCCGGTCACATAAACATCGCCGATCTTGCCTGCATCTTTAACTGCCTGCGAGGCCGCGAGTACACCAACGGTGGTCGGCGCCACAATCACCTTCACAGCTGGATTGGAAGTGAGGAGGCCTTGCGCTTCGCGATAGCTCTTGTCGGCAAGGTCGTCACCGTAAACGGTGGTTACGAGATTGAGGCCCGGAAAATCCTTGAGCTGCTTCTTCATCTCGTCAATCCAGATGTTCTGGTTGGTCGAGGTGGTCGTTGCCGACAGGATTGCGAAATCACCCTTGCCGTCCGGCAAATGGTGAGCTGCTAGCGTCAGGCACATTTTGCCGATCAGATCATTTGACGAGGGATTAAGATGGACAATACGACCTTCGGCGGCGACACCGGAATCCCAAGAGATAACCTTGATGCCGCGCTGTGCGGCCTTCTTGAGCGCTGGAACAACAGCATCCGGATCGTTGGCCGAGATAGCGATTGCGTCGACACCCTGAGCGATCAACGAGTTGATGACTTCGATCTGGCCTTCAGCAGTGGTTGTTGTCGGGCCAGTATAAATGACCTCAACGCCACCCAATTCTTTGGCGGCTTCCTGTGCGCCTTTATTGGCCGCTTCAAAGAAGCCGTTACCAAGCGATTTCGCGACAAGTGCGATCTTCATGTCGGCAGACTGAGCGGCAGTCGCCATGAAGGCAACGGCCAACGCCGTGCCCATTGCCAGTTTCTTGAAAAGTTTCATGTCCTATTCCTCCCGATTAAGAACATTAAGATTGATAAGTCCGGCTCAGGCGACTTCTGTGGCTTCCCCCCGTTCGCTGCCTTTACCGGCATTGGCAGAAACCTGAGCCACGATGAGCTTGATGCCTGCATTTTCCACCATCCGCCGCGCCTCATCCGAGATGCCATCATCGGTAATCAGCGTGCTGATACGGTCGAGAGGACAGAGAATAAGGCTGGAGCGACGGGTGAATTTCGATGAATCGACCATCAGAACAATATCGTCTGCCTGGCCCATCAGTTTTTGTTCACTCTGAATGATCAGTGCGTCCGATTCCATCACGCCGAGAGGGCTGACGCCCTGACAGCCCATGAACATGCGTCGACCGTAGAAATTACGGATCACATCGTTATCAAAGGGCGAAAGAATAAGGCTCTGATCGCGATAAATGGCTCCGCCAGGCACGATAACTGTACTTTTGGACTGACGCAGAAGGTGTTCGGCAATGGCAAAGGAATTGGTCAGAACCTGCAATCGACGCGCTGCGAGGTAGTGCACCATCTGAAAAGTGGTTGAGCCACCATTGATAATGATGCTGTCGCCTTCCTCGCAAAGCGACACAGCTTCGCGAGCGATTGCACGCTTGCGGTCAGTATTTTCCGTTTCCGATACTTTAAAAGGTCGGCCAGCAAGACTGCCAAGCTGTGGTGGATGAATGGCCTCTGCGCCACCACGTACTCGCTTGATACGGCCCTGCATATGAAGCGATGCAATGTCGCGCCTAAGGGTCGCTTCGGACGCCTCCGTCAATTCCACCAGATCCTGAATGGTGATCACCGGCTTCTCCTGAACCGCGCTCAGGATAATACGGTGGCGCTCTCTTTCGTGCATGGCTCCTCCTTTTTCTTGTATCAAACACAAATGCGGGCAGTGTCAATCATAAACAATCATATTTATGCAAAGTAAGAATAGTATTGCTTATTTTTGATCGTTTGTGATTGACATTAATTTGCACATTACGCCATATCTGTCGCCAACATGATCGTTTGTGCGCGAAAAAGAAAGTGCGCAATCAGGTCTTCACCATAAAACGGGAGGATGACATGGTGGCCGAAAGCAGGCTTTTGCATAACCGCTGGGATGATGCCAAGGCAGCGACGCTGGATGAACCGGGTAAATTGCTTTATCGCTCCAATCTCCTTGGCTCCGACAAGCGCATCACCAATTATGGCGGCGGCAATACGTCTGCAAAGGTGGAGGAAATTGATCCGCTGACAGGCCAGAAAGTTCAGGTTCTCTGGGTCAAAGGTTCAGGCGGCGATGTTGGCACGATCAAGCTGGATGGCTTTGCCACGCTTTATCAGGATAAGCTTGATGCACTGAAGGGTATTTACAAGGGGGGTGATGATGAAGACCGCATGGTCGGCTTTCTTCCGCATTGTACCTTCAACCTCAATCCGCGCGCCGCTTCCATTGATACGCCGCTACATGGTTTTGTACCATTCATCCATGTCGATCACATGCATCCTGACGCGATCATCGCGATCGCCGCATCTAAGAACTCCCGCGAACTGACCGCCGAGATTTTTGGCGATGATATTGGCTGGCTGCCTTGGCGCCGACCGGGCTTCCAGCTTGGCCTCGACCTCGAAGCCTTTGTGAAGTCAAATCCGAAGGTAAAGGGTGTAGTCCTTGAAAGTCATGGTCTTTTCACTTGGGCCAATGATGCAAAGACCTGTTATGAAACGACCCTAGCAATCATCAACAAGGCTATCGAATGGCTTGATCAGAAGACCGACGATAAAGCTGCTTTCGGTGGAGCTGTCGCACAAAGCCTCGAAGCACCGGAACGTCGCGCCATTGCCGCGCGTCTTATGCCGGAGATTCGCGGTCTTATTGGAAACAGCGAACGCAAGCTTGGTCATTTTGATGATCAGGAGGCTGTGCTTGAATTCGTAAACGCGAAAGATCTTCAGCCGTTGGCTCGCCTGGGCACATCCTGCCCGGATCACTTCCTGCGTACGAAAATCCGCCCGCTTGTAATCGATTTTGACCCAGCCAAGCCCGATGTGGATCGTATAGTTGACGGACTGGACGCCGCGTTAGAAGCCTACCGTGCTGACTACACCCGCTATTATGAGAGCTGCAAGCGCGATAATTCGCCAAAAATGCGCGATCCAAACCCGGTAATTTTCCTGATCCCGGGCGTTGGTATGCTGTCATTTGCACGCGACAAGGCTACAGCGCGCATTGCCGGTGAGTTCTACGTCAACGCGATCAACGTCATGCGCGGCGCATCTGCCGTGTCCGAATATCAAGGCTTGCCGGAGCAGGAAGCCTTCGACATCGAATATTGGTTGCTCGAAGAAGCAAAACTCCAGCGGATGCCAAAGCCGAAAAGCCTAGCAGGGCGTATCGCACTCATTACCGGTGGAGCAGGTGGTATCGGTTACGCGACCGCAGAACATCTTGCAGGCGAGGGTGCTTGCGTGGTTCTGGCTGATATTGACGCAGGGTCGCTCAAATCCGCTCATGATAATTTGTCGAAACGCTTCGGCGCGGATCAGGTGCGTAGCGTTGAGCTGAATGTGACCGATGAGAAGGCCGTGATAAGCGCCTTCATCGAGGCAAGTGTTGAACTTGGTGGCATTGATATTCTGGTTTCCAATGCAGGTATTGCATCATCGGCACCCATCGAAACTACCGAGCTTTCGATGTGGAATCGCAATATTGACATTCTCGCTACAGGATATTTTCTTGTCTCTCGTGAGGCATTCCGGTTATTCCGGCGTCAAAAGCTTGGCGGAAATGTTGTTTTCGTGGCATCCAAGAACGGTCTGGCCGCGTCACCCGGCGCATCCGCTTATTGCACTGCAAAGGCGGCCGAAATTCATCTGGCACGTTGTCTGGCACTCGAAGGCGCAGAGATCGGCATTCGGGTGAATGTCGTCAATCCTGATGCTGTTTTGCGTGGCTCGAAAATCTGGGATGGTGAGTGGCGGGAGCAGCGCGCAGCTTCTTCCAAAATCGACGTCACGGAGCTCGAGGAACATTACCGCAAGCGCTCCCTTTTGAAGCTCAATGTGCTGCCCGAAGATATTGCGGAAGCAATCTACTTCCTCGCGAGTGATGCCTCGGCCAAATCTACCGGCAATATCATTAATGTGGATGCCGGAAACCAGCAAAGCTTCCCGCGCTGATCATTGAAAAGGCGGGCGAGGCGATCTTGCCTTCCTGCCTTTTATCCAAGAAATTGAGGGCATTCTGGGAGGAACCATGTCGGAACAACGTATTGCAGCCGATTTCATCGCTGAGCATAATTTCGGTTACGAAAGCCCATTGAAGAGCGATTATCAGGCGCTTGGCGACCACCTTGCACGCCGCGGCATTGAAATCGAAAAAATCACCGAAAAGGTTGCGAAGTATTATGTTGCCGTACCGTCTTGGGGTGCGGGAACGGGCGGCACACGCTTCGGTCGCTTTCCGGGGCGCGGTGAACCACGGGGTATTTTTGACAAGCTCAATGATTGCGCCGTTATCAACGAGCTATCGCGCGCAACACCAAATGTCTCACTGCACATTCCATGGGATAAAGCCGATCCGAAAGAGCTGATGGCACATGCCGCTGCCCTGGGGCTTGGCTTTGATGCGATGAACTCCAACACGTTTGCGGATTCAGCCGATCAGCAACATTCTTATAAGTATGGCTCACTTACGCACGTGGATGTGGCAGTCCGCGCGCAGGCCGTTGAGCACAATATTGAGTGTATTGAAATCGGAAATGCTATTGGCTCCAAGGCGCTGACGGTTTGGCTTGCTGACGGCTCAAACTTCCCGGGCCAGCAGAATTTCACCCGCGCTTTCGAGCGTTATCTGCATTCGATGAGCGAGATTTATAAGGCGCTGCCGGATGATTGGCGGTTGTTCTCTGAGCATAAGATGTACGAGCCAGCCTTCTATTCGACGGTCGTGCAGGACTGGGGTACAAATTACCTCATAGCCTCAACGCTTGGTCCAAAAGCGCAATGTCTGGTTGATCTTGGCCATCACGCCCCAAATACCAATATCGAAATGATCGTTGCCCGGCTGATGCAGTTTGGAAAGCTTGGCGGCTTTCACTTCAACGACAGCAAATATGGCGATGATGATCTTGATGCGGGGTCTATTGATCCTTATCGCCTGTTCCTTGTTTTCAACGAATTGGTTGATGCGGATTATCGCGGTGTGAAGGACTTTCATCCAGCTCACATGATTGATCAGTCGCATAATGTGACTGATCCGCTGGAAAGCCTCATCTCTTCAGCAAACGAAATACGCCGTGCTTATGCGCAAGCACTGTTGGTGGATCGCGAGGCTCTAGAAACCTATCAGCAGGAAAACGATGCTCTGATGGCATCAGACACGCTGAAACGTGCGTATCGCACAGATGTTGAGCCTATATTGGCCGAAGCACGTCGCCGAACTGGTGGGGCGATTGAACCAATTTCGGCCTATCGCGCCAGCGGCTATCGCGAAAAAGTTGCCAAAGAGCGTCCTGAAAGCAAAAGTGACAGCGGCGCTTTCAATTAAAGCAATTCAATCAGGGATCGTCCTTGTAAGAACGATCCCCGTTTGGTTTCGACTATTGCATAATTACACTGTGATAGCGCACGGCGCTCTATTGCGCTTTTCTGAATGTCAGATTGTAGCGATAGCGCCCCAGCTGCGGGTGTTCGCCGTCTTTAAGCGCCAGAATGCCATGATAGAACAGCCTTGAGGGGCCACCCCAGACGACCACGTCACCATGATACAGCACAAATTTGCGCACGGGGTCATTGCGCTGCGAACCACCAAACTGAAATGTCGCGGGAAGGCCAAGCGATACGGACACAATCGGATTGGTGAAATCCTTCTCGTCCTTATCCTGATGAAGCGACATCTTTGCACCCGGTTCATAGCGATTGATGAGGCAGGCATCGGGTGAAAATGCAGCGTAACCCGCTTCCTGCGCAGCAGTTTCAGCCAGATTAAGCAAAGCATCCGGCATCTCGGGCCATGGCCTGTCAGTTTCAGGATCGGCTGGACTGTAACGATAGCCGCGGCGATCTGTGACCCAACCGAATGAACCACAATTGGTCATCGCCACAGACATGCGAAAACCGCCCGGGGTGGTCATGTGGCGAAAGGGTGCTTCTTCAGCGAGACTTCGTAATGCACTGATAACGTCTTTGGCGTTCGCAAGAGCAAAGCCGCGCAAAAGCATCGCTCCGTCTGTCAGATTTTCACGCGTTTCTAGATTGGAAAAGAGATCGTTCATTGAGCGATCTTAGCATAAAGCCCTGCCACCGCTTCCCGAAAATTGCTTCCAAATTTTGTCCGCTTGACAATGCACAAGACTCGTAACATATAAAGTTACATGAAGAGAGACAGCAAATTATCGGGCGTTCTGCACGTCCTCCTTCACATGGCTGAATATCAGAGGCCGGTGACTTCCGAGGTGCTGGCGAAAGCAATGGGCACCAATCCTGTTGTGATCCGTCGCGTTATGGGCGGCCTGCGCGAGCAGGGCTATGTTCGCTCCGAAAAAGGACATGGTGGTGGTTGGGAGATCGCCTGTGATCTATCAAAGGTCACGTTGCGACACATCTATGATGCTATCGGCAAACCGTCGCTGCTTGCCATGAGCAATCGCACCGAAATGCCGGGATGCATCGTTGAGCAGGCAGTGAATGCCTCTCTGAACAAAGCGTTTCATGACGCAGAGAAACTCCTGTTGAAACGCTTTGGAGAAGTGTCACTCGCCATGTTGAGCGAGGATTTCCATAAACGCGCCCTCGAACGCGGCGCGACATTCGATTTGGAGACAGCTCATGACGCATCATGATGCAATCATTATCGGCGGAAGTTTTGCCGGGCTCACCGCTGCCACCTACATCGCTCGTGGCAGACGATCTGTCCGCGTGATCGACGCAGGCAAGCCCCGCAATCGCTTTGCTGAGCACTCGCATGGCTTCTTTGCGCAGGATGGCAGCAATCCGGCAGCCATGCTTGAAACGGCAAGAGCTCAGGTGCTGGCCTATCCCAGTGTCGAAATAACCAAAGGACAGGCCATTGGTGGAACCGGGGAGATTGATGAGTTTTCAATCGAACTCGATACAGGCGAGACAGTGCGCGGACGTAGGCTCATTTTTGCCTTTGGTATCTCGGACGAATTACCAAATGTGCCGGGACTCCCGGAACGATGGGGCAATTCGGTTATCCATTGTCCATATTGCCATGGCTATGAGTTCAGCGGCAGAAAACTTGGTGTACTGAACCTTTCACCAATGTCAGCCCATCAGGCCATGCTAATCGCAGAATGGGGGCCGACAACATTCTATTTGAATGGTGGCAATGAACCAGACGAAGCGACTCTCCTAGAACTGGAAAATCGCGGCATAACTATAGAACCTGCCAAAGTTGTGGGATTACGAGGCGAGGGGACTTCTCTGTCGGAAATCGAATTGGCTGATGGCCGGATGACTTCGGTAGAGGCGCTATATATTGCTCCCCGCAACCGGCTCAGCAGTTCTCTTACCGAACAATTCGGCTGCACACTCGAAGAAATGCCGCTTGGTAAAACTATCAAGACAGACGAGATGAAAGCGACAAGTGTTGCGGGAATTTATGCGGCAGGCGATGTTACACGCGGCGCGCACAGCGTTGCGTGGTCTGTTTCGGATGGAGTTACCGCAGGCGTCTCGGCTCACCGTTCGCTTGTTTTTTAGAGTTGTATTACATTATAAAAAAACGGGGCCAATGCCCCGTTTTTATTGCTAATTTATAACTATGCATCAGTTCCGAAACGTTCTTCGCTCAGTGCCGCCGCCATTAACGCTTTGGTGTATTCCTCGTGCGGATTATCGAAGACCTGCTCCGTATCACCTTGTTCCACGATCTTACCGTTCTTCATCACGATCACGTAGTCTGATACCGCACGGACCACTGCCATGTCATGGCTGATGAAGATGTAGGAAAGTCCATAATCCTTTTGCAAATCACGCAAGAGAGTGACGATCTGCTTTTGAACCGAACGGTCGAGCGCACTTGTCGGCTCATCAAGTACGATCACTTTCGGCTTCAAGATCATGGTGCGGGCAATCGCGATACGTTGACGTTGACCACCGGAAAACTCGTGCGGATACCGGTTGCGCATCGCCGGATCCATGCCAACTTCCTTAAGCGCTTCACAGGCACGGCGGTCGCGTTCCTTGGCCGACAGGTTCGGCTCGTGGATCAAAAGTCCTTCGGTAATGATGCGGCCTACCGTCATGCGTGGGCTTAGAGAACCGAACGGATCCTGAAACACAAGTTGCAATTCGCGGCGCTTTGGCCGCATGGCCTGCGATTCAACAGGCAACTCTTTGCCAAGATAAGCCACACGTCCGTCGGACGGCAGCAATCGCAGAATAGCACGACCAAGCGTCGATTTACCCGAACCGGATTCCCCAACAATACCGATGGTTTGGCCCTGTTTAAGGGTCAGTGAAACATCGTTGACGGCAGTGAGATAGGTTGCAGCACCCAGCCATGGTTTGTTGATAAGGAAGTTGACCTTCACATTATCAGCGCGGATCAGCACTGGTGCCTCATCAGGCGGTGAGAGCTTTTCGCCTTCCGGTTCGGCATCAAGAAGCATTTTCGTATAAGGATGCTTAGGCGCAGTGAAGAGCTTGTCCGTTTCGTTGGTTTCAACGACCTCACCGTAACGCATGACATAAACCCGATCCGCAAACCGGCGGACGATCCCGAGATCATGCGTGATGAAGACCACGGCCATGCCGAGCCGTTTTTGCAAATCTGCCAACAGGTCGAGTATCTGTGCCTGAATGGTGACGTCGAGCGCCGTCGTCGGCTCGTCAGCGATCAGAACATCCGGTTCGTTGGCAAGCGCCATGGCAATCATGACACGCTGACGCTGTCCGCCTGAAAGCTCATAAGGATAGCTGTCGATGCGGCGTTCGGGTTCTGGAATACCAACCAGTTTTAGCAGTTCAAGAATACGCGGACGCGCTTCCTTTTTGCTCATACCCCGGTGATAACGCAACGGTTCTGCCAACTGATCGCCGATGCGATAAAGCGGATCGAGTGAGGTCATCGGCTCTTGAAAGATCATTGTGATCTTTGCGCCGCGTATCTTGTTGAGTGCCTTATCGGTCATACCGATCAGGTCCTGCCCGCGATAAAGCGCTTGCCCTGTAGCCCTACCGTTCTGGGCCAGCAGGCCCATCATTGCCATGGTTGTCTGACTTTTGCCGGAGCCAGATTCACCAACAATGGCAACCGTCTCACCAGCTTTGACGTCCAGATTGATGCCACGGACGGCTTCAACCGGTCCGTCGTTTGTATCGAAGGTAACGCGCAGGTCGCGCACGCTTAGAATGTTTTCGTTCGTCATCTCAGCGATCCTTCGGGTCAAGGCTGTCACGCAGGCCATCGCCCAGGAAGTTCAGCGCAAACAGAATGATGGTGAGGGTTGCGGCAGGCCAGATCAATTGCCAGCTTGCGCCGCGCATGTTCTGCGCACCTTCCGAGATGAGAAGACCGAGCGAGGTGAGTGGGTCCTGCACACCGAGACCGAGGAATGACAGAAGGCTTTCAAGAAGAATTGCCTTGGGCACCAACAGTGTCACGAAGACGATGACCGGTCCGAGCGCGTTCGGAATGATGTGTCGTGTAATGACGCCACGCCGTGTTGCGCCTAGCGCTTCCGCTGCCTGCACGAATTCCTGTCGTTTAAGGCTCAATGTCTGCCCACGCACGATGCGCGCCATATCCAGCCATTCGGTTGCACCAATGGCAATGAAGATGATGAAAATCGACCTCCCAAAGAAGACGAGCATCAATATGACGAAAAAGATGAAGGGCAGGGAATAGAGAATATCGACAAGCCGCATCATGACATTGTCGGCGCGCCCGCCGAGGTAGCCCGATATCGCGCCATATCCAACGCCGAGCACCAAAGCCATTGCCGAAGCCAACAAGCCGATTGCCAGCGACATGCGCACACCGATAAAGATGCGTGTCATCAAATCGCGGCCAAGATTATCTGTACCGAGTACAAAATAGTTGCGCGAGACGTTGAGTGTAAGCTTGCCCGATAACCCATCTGCAGCAAGTTCGATTTTCGGATTGCTAAACAGGTCAGAGCGCTGGAAATAACGCAACACGCGCTCATCGGTCGGGCGCTGGGTGGTGAAGTTAACCAACACACTGTTGCCGGTCAATTCCGGCTCCGCTGACGCGTCAAGGCGGGCGCGGGCAAGTTCGCGTTCCAGTCCCGGCATAATCGTATCGGCACGCGGATATGCTTCCAGACTTGGAACCACGCGCACGAACTGCGGATAGATTTTGTCGTAAGGATGTGGGCTGATCATGGGTCCAAAAATGCCGACAAGTGCCAGCACGATGAGGACGATGGCACTTGTAACAGCTGCCTTGTTCTTGCGCAGACGCAACCAAGCATCCTGCCAGAGCGAGCGGCTTTGGACTGAACCCAATTTTTCTGTTTCCACGGCTGCAGTAAAATCAGTCATAGCGAACCCTCGGATCAAGCCATGCATAAAGGAGGTCGACGATGAGATTAAACACCACGACGAAAACGGAAATAACAACCACGGTGCCCATGACCATCGTGTAATCGCGGCTCAACGCGCCCTGCACGAAGTAGCGACCAATGCCGGGAATGCCGAAGATGGTTTCAACGACAACAGAGCCGGTAAGAAGTGCTGCAGCTGTCGGGCCGAGATAGGAAACAGCGGGCAGCATCGCAGCACGCAAGGCATGTACGCCGACCACGACGCGCGATGGCAGACCATAGGCGCGGGCGGTGCGAACATGATTAGCGCGCAAGGCTTCAATGGTTGCCCCGCGCACGAGGCGCGCAATAACGCCAACCTGCGGCAAAGCCAGAGTTAGCACCGGCAACATCCAGTAAGTGATATTCGCAGACGACCAGCCTCCGGCTGGGACCCAGCCAAGAATGACACCGAAAAGCAGGCTGAGGAGGGGAGCAACAACGAAGTTGGGCGTTGTGATACCGAAAGTGGCAAGTGCTACAACGAAATAATCGATGGAAGAATTCTGTTTCAGTGCTGCAATTGTACCAAGAAATGTTCCGATAATCGCAGCAAGACTAAGCGCCAAAGCGCCAAGCATGACCGAAACCGGCAGACCGGAAGCAAACAGGTCATTCACGGTAAAATCGCGACGCGTGAAGCTTGGTCCAAGATCACCACGCAGCAGATTGCCCAGATAAATCAGATACTGCTGCCAAAGCGGCGCATCCATATTATAGGCTTTCTTGAGGTTCTCAAGGATCAGAGGGTCGATCGGACGCTCCAGATCAAAAGGCCCACCGGGAGCCAGTCTTATAAGAAAGAAAGTCAAAGTCACTATTATAAAGATCGTGGGTATTGCACTACCCAATCGTCGGAGCGTGTAGCCCAGCATTTTTATTTCCCTTCTTTGCCGGACCGCTTTGAAGCGATCCGGCAAATCCCATTTCCGCATAATTTTTAAATCGAACCCGATTGAAGAAAATTATGCAGCCTTTTGAATTTTAGAGCGTCCTTTTGTGCGCCTGCGGGCGCACGGCTCTCTAAGAGTGTTCCTGCTTTTATTTAGCCTTTTATCGATACCAGTGCGTGGCATGCGAATTCATCAGATTGTCGTCGTAGCCTTTGTTCGACCATTGCGCGTAATTGAAATAGCTGTCGCTTGTGAATAATGACAGGAACGAGTTTGGAACGTTGTAATCGCCAACCCAACCATCACGCGCGATGTCGAACATGCCTTTCTGCTCAAGATAATTGAAATAGGTCGTGCCATCGGCTTCATCGAGCGTGGCGCTGATGCCAACCTCTTTAAGCATGTCGGCAATGGCCGCCATCGTATTTTTATGGTTCTCTGACGTGCTGTATTTCAGAACCACCGAAAGGCTTCCAGGTGTGACGCCTGCTTCTTCGAGAAGCTTTTTTGCCTCATCTTCTCGATCCAGTATGTCCTGTTTGGCGTAATCTAACTGCGGCGCGTCCTTCACGTAATTATTGATGCTGGGCGGCACCATAGAACTGGCAGGCAGCATTGTGCCACGCCACACTTCCTGTGACAGAAAATTGCGATCAATCGTCATTCCAATAGCTAGCCTGACACACGGGTCACGCAACTTGCTGGAAGGCTCTCCCTTGATGTTGATGTAATAGACGCCAAGCAGAGGTGTCTGACGGAAAGCTTTGCCGAAGTTCGCCTTCACATAATCCATTTGTTCGGCAGCAACATCAGAGCAGACATCTACTTCTTTCGCCTCGAAGCGACGCATGCAGCTGGAGCGATCCTGAAACGGTATCCAATTCACCTGATCAATCTGAACATGCTCAGCATCCCAATAGTAGGGATTTTTCTTCATGACGATCTTATCGTTAGGGTTGAAGCTGACGAGCTCATAAGCTCCATTGCTAATCATATGGCCTGGCTGGCTGAACTTCGATCCAAATTCCTTTACTGCGTTGGCATTGACGGGATAACCAGTGTTGTGGGTAAGCAACTCAATGAAATAGGGAGTCGGAGCATTCAGCGCGATCTGAAGTGTCTTGTCATTCAAAGCTTTCACGCCCAACCGATCAACGAACATGTGGCCAGTTGCGACCTGTTCGGCATTTTTGATCGAGTAGAAAACGCTGGCATAGCCAGCCGCAGTCTTGGGGTCCATCAAACGGCGTAAGGAAAATTCGAAATCACCTGCGGTGACAGGATCACCATTGGACCACTTGGCATCTTCACGCATATGAAATGTGTAGGTGAGGCCATCGGGCGAAATTTCCCATGACGTGGCAGCGCCTGGCACGGCCTTACCGCGACTGTCCTGAGCGACCAGGCCCTCATAAAGATCTTTTAAAACACGGTCTTCCTGGACCGTTGTGGTGAGCTGTTGATCCAGTGTCGATGGATCCATGTCATTTCCACGATTAAGTACAATTGCAGCTGAAGAGGCACTGCTTAGCGAAACCAGACAAACGCCTGCCAATAACATTTCGCGAACCATCGAGAACTCCCATAAAATTTTAAAATATACGCCCCATGAAAAAGGGACCTTTCGACCCTCCCAAGGTCGAAAGAAAAAGGGGCTGCGCCACCAGAGTACCGTGCGTCCTTTCGGACGCACAAAGATCGCTCCAACTTATTTGATCTACGCATCGGCCCTAAATCGTTTCCGATTTTTGAGCCGATGCAATAGGTGCAGCCCGAACTGAAAATTTATTGTTTGAACGAAAGCCAACGGGTCTTGTGACTGTCCATAAGGTTGTCGTTCCAACCGTCGATCTTGTCAGAAACAAGAGCACGCGAGGAATAATAAAGGATCGGAATATTGCTCATATCGTCGAGCTTGAGCTGCTCCGCTTCAGCCAGAACCTTGGCGCGGGCATCGAGATCAAGGATTTTCTCAGCTTCAGCCATTTTCGCATCATATTCCGGGTTTTTTACTTTGGAATAGTTGAAGCTGACATCGCTCTGGCTGATGTAGAGAAAGTTCTGCGGATCGTTGTAATCACCGATCCAGCCAGCCCGTGCTATATCAAATGGACCATCTTCGCGCAGGAAGTTGAAGTAAGTGGCGCCTTCGGTTTCGTTGAGTGTCGCTTTCACGCCGATATTGCCAAGTTGGTCGGCAATTGCCGCCATCGTATTCTTATTGTTTTCAGATGTGTTGTAGAGCAGTTCGATCGACAACGTGTTTGGTTCAACGCCCGCTTCTTTCAGGAGTTCCTTGGCCTTGTCTTCACGATCAAGCATATCATCGGAATAGTCGAGCTTTGGCGCGTCCTTGACGTAATGATTGATGCCCGGAGGAACCAGAGAATAGCCCGGCAGCATGGTGCCTTGCCAAACCTGCTCTGCAATAAAGTCACGATCAATTGCCATGGAAATAGCCTGACGAACGCGAGGGTCCTTCAACTTGCTGTCGGCAGTCTTGCCTTTGACTGGCAGATAATAAACGCCGAGATAAGGTGCCATGCGGAATTCGTTGCTGAGGTTCTTCTTCACGTAATCCATCTGCTCAGCAGGAACGTCAGAACAAACCTGAACTTCCTTGGCTTCGAAACGACGCATGCAGCTGGCGCGATCTTCGAATGGAATCCAGTTGATCGTATCGATCTTAACCTGATCCGCTTCGTAATAATTCGGGTTTTTCTTCATGACGATCTTGTCGTTTGGCGTGAAGCTGACAAGCTCATAAGCGCCATTCGTCACCATCTTGCCCGGTGTCGTAAACTTGTCGCCATTTTCCTCAACGCTCTTCTGGTGCAGCGGGAAACCCGTCTGGTGCGTTAGAAGTTCAAGGAAATAAGGAGTAGGGGAGTTCAGCGTAACCTTCAGCGTGTGATCATCGACTGCTTCAACGCCAAGCTCATCAATTGGCTTTTTGCCACCAGCAACATCTTCAGCGTTTTTGATAACAAACAGCATGCTGGCGTAGCCCGCAGCGGTCTTCGGGTCCATCAGACGGCGGAAAGCAAACTGGAAATCACCAGCTGTGACCGGATCGCCGTTCGACCACTTGGCATTATCGCGTAGGTGGAAAGTGTATGAAGTGCCATCTTCGGAAATATCCCAGGACTTCGCCACACCGGGGATAGCTTCGCCATCCGCATTCTGAATGGTCAGACCGTCGTAGAGATCACGAAGCACATTGCCTTCGGAAACTGTGGAGGTGCGATGATGGTCAAGCGTGGCCGGATCGGTGTCATTGCCACGGTTTAGAACAGTCTCAGCCGATGCTGCGCCCATCAATGCCAGAAGACACACGCTTGTCAGTAAAGTTTTGCGGAACACGAAGAACCCCTCCTTGGTAATTTTTGAAATGGTTTTCATCTTATGGATAAGATTAGCTCTTGCAAGAGAAGTTCTCAACGCATTGAATTAGTTGGTGGATTTACTGCAGCAAAGCTAATCTAGAAGGAAAAAATCTGGTACGCAGTAGCTGTTAAACGAAAGGGTTATGCTTAGTACAAGACGCTAAGAGATCACGAAAACTCCTTATTTTACGGCACTTTCGCGCTGCCGCTGGAGGCAGTTTCATCCAGTTTGAGACATACGATTCGCCTAAATTTTGATCATCGACTTCGGGTCCCGGAAAACACTGATTATAAGCCGAGTTTGCCGGATCATCAGGGCATCATATTAAATTCGTTTCAGATGGGTCATCCCAATAAGGCGCTGGCTATATGTGCATCATTGTTCCATAACATACGTTATGTGATCGCGACATGTAGGGGCTATTTAGTAATGCGACAGTTGGGCCAGTTAGAGATGCGACGTGTCGCCTCTTGAGGTGCTGGTCAATGTCAACGTTGGAGGCAAGGATGACGATCTTCAGTCTGGTTGAGACCATGAGCGGTTGGAGTCGTCATGCCCTGTTTGATCACCATGTCGCAGAAAGAATTGCATCGCCTCGAAGTCGTCCAGAAGATCCGTGATCTACGCCTGAGTGTTGTCCAGGCGGCTGAGCTGCTTGGCCTCAGTCGAAGTCAGGTTCACAGGCTGCTGCAAGCCTATGACCGGGATGGTCCAGCTGGCCTCGTTTCCAAGAAGCGATCGCGTCCGAGCAACCGGCGTCACAGCGAGGATTTCCGTAATACGGCGCTGGACCTGATCCGCGAACGCTATCTGGATTTCGGTCCGACGCTGGCGCGCGAGAAGCTGATCGAACTGCACCGGATCTCTGTTGCCAAGGAGACGCTGCGGCAATGGATGACCGAGGCCGGCATCTGGATCTCGCGCCGGGAACGCAAGAAACGGGTTTTCCAGCCACGCGGCCGGCGCGACTGCTTTGGCGAACTGGTGCAGATCGACGGCTCGCATCACTGGTGGTTCGAGAACCGCGGCCCCAAATGCGCCCTGCTCGTCTACATCGATGACGCCACCGGCAAGCTCTTGCATCTTCGCTTTGCCGGATCGGAAAATACGTTCGACTATCTGCATGCGACGAAGGCTTATCTGCAGCAATGGGGCAAGCCGCTGGCTTTCTATAGCGACAAGCACGGCGTTTTCCGCTCGCTCCATGCGTCGAAGAAAGACCGGACGAGCGGTCTGACGCAGTTCGGCCGGGCGCTTTACGAGCTGAACATCGACATCATCTGTGCCAACACCCCACAGGCCAAAGGCCGTGTGGAACGTGCCAACCAGACGCTGCAGGATCGGCTGGTCAAGGAGATGCGGCTGCGCGGCATCGACACGATCGAGGCCGCCAATGCCTATGCCACTGAGTTCATTATGGATTTCAACACTCGCTTCGGCAAGCAACCACGCAATCCGAAGGACATGCACCGGCCACTGGCCGAGCATGAGAACCTTGATGGCGCCATGTGCCGCAAGGAAGTCCGCACCCTTTCGCAGTCATTGACGCTGCGCTACGACAAGGTGCTGTTCATTCTCGACCCGACCGAGATTTCCAGGCCATTGGCGGGCCAGAAGGTGATCGTCTGCGATTATCCGGACGGCCGGCTCGAGATCATGCACGAGAGCTTTTCCCTGCCCTACAGAACCTTCGACACGTTGCGCTCGGTGCATCGTGCGGAGGTTGTCGATAACAAGCGGCTGGACGACATGCTGTCAATTGTCGCCGAGATGCAAGCTGGACGCGAAGAGAAACGGAGCGGCCCGCGCCGAACAGGTCAGACAAACCATATGTTTGGCATACGCGATGGCAGCGTCGGTAATGGTTATCAGAAACGTGGGCGCAAGCCGGGACGCAGGACCGATTTCATGAACGATCCGGAGGTCATTGCCAGACGTGAGAAGGCGCTGGCGCGAATAGAAGCTGGGAAATGAGGTTGACCAACGCGGGCATTATATACTGGAGAGCCCGAACATTTTTCGTATACTCACTCCATGAAAGAAGAGCTAATCTTTGAGTTATGGCTTGATCCCGAACCTGATGGCCAAATGCTCCCTGGGCTTTGCCAAGCTGGCCCTATGGGGGACGGATTTCGATCACTTCTCAACGAAGGGGCAATTCGCGTCGGGACTTTGAGTGGGCACAGCCATTTTGACGTGATGACCAGATATTGGAAATATCAAGGGTGGGGCGAATACAAGACGGAGCATTCTGAGGATTACCAGCCGTTCCCGGAACAATGGCTCCATATCCAACGCTCTCATTTGAGCACCGCTGAGGCGGTGATCTCGGAGGAAAGCTAAAGCCCGAAGAGGCGTTCCCTTATCCGCCCCCGATCTGCCCTTGCAACCCTGACCAGCCGGTCAGATCGGGGGCTTGGCGCTGCGTCCTTCATCAAGAAGTGTCGCATTTCTATCTGGCCACCGGTGTCGCATCTCTAATCAGCTTTGACACGACATGTAGGGGGGTACATTCTATTTTAAACTGCAACATGTCAATGAATTCATGAGGTTAGCCATGGAGGAAATTGGATGTCGAATTGCTATTCACAGATCACTTTGCGTGAACGTCGCCGTCTTTTCGAACTTAAACAGCTCAAAGTCCCTCTCGGCGACATTGCGCGGCTGATGGGTCGTCATCGCTCGACGATCTATCGCGAGATCAAGCGTAACAGCTTTCGGGACACTGAGATACCAGACTATAATGGCTATCACAGCGTTGTTGCCGACAATATCAGCAAAGACCGCAGAACACGGTTGCGCAAGCTCAGACGTTACCCAGAGCTGCGCAAGTTTGTCATTGAACAATTGGAAGCCCATTGGTCGCCAGAGCAGATCTGCGGCCGACTGGTTCGCCATGGTCTGAGCGCGATACGACTGTGTGCGGAAACGATTTATCGCTTCATTTACTCAAAGGAAGAATATGGGCTGAAGCTGTTTGAACACCTTGCCGAGATGCGAACAAAACGCTGCCCACGCGGCACCAGACGATCGCGCAGTTCCCGTATTCCAGAAGCGTTTCGCATTCATCAACGCCCTGATTTTATTGGCAATCGTCTGCAATTCGGCAACTGGGAAGGTGATTTGATTATCTTTGATCGTGACCTGGGAGAAGCCAATGTCATGACGCTTGTTGAACGCAAAAGTCGTTATTGCGTCATCATCAAAAACAACAGTCGGCACTCAAAGCCTATCATGAACAAAATCATTCAGGCCTTTGCTACACTGCCTTATCACGCACGCCGCAGTTTTACCTTTGATCGCGGTTCCGAGTTTATGGGGTATAGGGCTTTGGAGGATGGAATGGGGGCCAGAAGCTGGTTTTGCGATCCAAACTCGCCATGGCAAAAAGGTGCTATTGAGAACATCAACAAGCGCATTCGACGTTATTTGCCCAGCAACACTGACCTGACGCAGGTCAACCAGGCGCAGTTGACTGCCCTCGCCCATGATCTCAACGCAACCCCGCGCAAGTGTCTTGGATTCAAGACACCCGCTGAAGTGTTCGCCTCCCTTTTGCAGGAAGCAGCATAATCAGATAGCCTCACCAACGGCATGATGCACTTGGGATAGCTTTTCCAAAAACTCTATGATGTCGCCAATATCTTGTTCTGGCGCAACTGGCTGGAGTGCATGGAAAAACAGGCTCGCTTCTTCGAAGCCCACTGTACCGATCGTCTTCGCCATACCAAAAGGCTCCGATGCTACCAGCTCCGGATCAGGCTGGAAGAAGTCTTTGAGAATGCCCTTCGCGGCACAGTGGAAAATGTCGCATGGGCCATCGATCGATGTGAGGAACTGTGATGTCGCAGAACGAAGAAACTCGGGATGCCCTTGGCAAGTTTCTATTATAAGCTCAGATGAAGCGTGGCCCGCTCAGTTCGAGGCCGACTGGGCCTATCCGATAGGCCCAAAGCAAAAGCCGAGAAAGCCAAACCATCCGCCCCGCTCTGCCCTTGCAACCCCGACTAGCCGGACAGAGCGGGGCTGGTCGACGTGCCCGCAAAGAAATCAAAGTGACATTTTTAACTTTGCAGCAGATGTGACAATTCAACATGGCTGCCACATTTTTTTGCAGCCAGTTGGTTTCAGCATTCTGATGCTACTTATGAATGATACCAATGGCTTATCGGTTGTAATAACGGGCTTTTTCTCCCCGTTTCACTTTATTCAACGATACATAGATCATTTCGCCCACGAATTCATGCGCGATTTACGACTAAAGGTAGTATGGTGGAATACTAATACATAATTTGGTGTATCCAATCCCGGAATATCGGATCCACCTATGAACAAATTAGAACAGGTAAAACCTGCTGTTGGCAGGTCTTTTATCGATGCTGCCGCAGCAGTCGCCACATGTTCGATATTCCTTTGACTAATACCGGCAGCGCGCTCGTCAGAGCGTTCTAATAGATTGTTTTAGCGAACTGCATTTCCGAAGACTTTTTCTCATTGTTCGGATCGCACTTCACGAAAGCGTTAAACAGATCACCAGGAGGCATCATGGCAGCAGAAAATATCAACAACACTACAGAGCGAGCTTTGCCCATCAATCCACAACACGACGAGAAGCACGCTGCCAGTAAAGGTGAACTGAAAAAGGCTCATCATCAAATGACAGCACCATCAAAAGATTGGACGAAACTGGCCAATATCTTAAGGCGTTCATGCGGTGGTTTTTCCCGCTCACGTTCATCGCGCGTCACGTCCATAACGAGCAAACGCAGTGAGAAATAATGCCGCGTTCGTGCATAACGGCTGTCGCGGACGCTGCAATTCAACTTCTGGAAAATGAAGCTGGGTTTACTGTTTTACAAAAGCTATCAAGCCAACCGATCATGCGTATTCGGCCTAGATAAGACATGGATTGGAACGAGCTCATGACGAATGAGACACGAAACTTTGCAGTTCCCCAAAAGCGCATCAGCCAGGAGCGATTAGCCAAAGATGGCCAAATATACTCAGTAATTCATCGCATCGTGCGAATGGAAAATATTGTGATGGAGCCGTTTAGTGCTGCATGCCTAGCTGAGTATTTACCTTTGACGCGCCTGGCTCATTTAAAGGTCTATCTAAGTAGTAACGCCGCCACTTCTGGAAGAGACCATCATGCACACTTTGTAAGGGTCTTTCGCGGATGGTATCGATTCAACGAGAAATAAGACTTCCAGAATATCCCTTGAAATCTACGAGAGATGTGAGTTCCAGCCGCGATCCCATGCTGGTTCCCCACGGAAGTTATCGGCCAGATAATCGACCAGCGCTCTGACCTTTATAGCCAGATGCCGGGCTGGCGGATAAACCGCATAGATACCAAGTGGTCTGTCTTCAAACTCACCGAGCAACCGTTGCACCTCACCATCACGAATGAATGGACCGGCTATAAAAGTGGGTACGTGTGCAATCCCCAATCCAGCGCTCGCAGCTTGCAGACAGGCTTCACCATTTGAAAACTGAAGCCGCCCTGAAATGCTGACAGATTGCGTTTCACCATCTGACGACGGTACAAAGCGCCAAACAAACGGCTCGCGGAAATTCGTATCGACGATACAATTATGTCTGGATAGATCGCGTGGATGCTGCGGTGCGCCCTGCTCACGAATATAACCCGGCGCGGCCACGAGTACGACGCGGGCATCGCACAATCGCCTTGCGATGAGAGTGCTATCCAGCGGTTTACCTATCCGGACCCCAATATCAAAGCCTTCATCCACGAGGTTGACGATACGGTCGGAAAAATTGACGTCTATTTGAATCTCTGGAAATGATTTGGCAAATGCAAGCAGCACCGGTGTCAGCTGTAGCGTTCCGAAAGACATGGGCGCGGTAAGCCTTATTCGCCCACTCGGCGCACCAGATGCATTACGCACAGATGCATCCAGCGCATCAAAATCATGTAACAACCCTTTGATCCGCTCATAATATGCGTACCCGACCTCGGTCGGAGAAAGCGCTCTGGTGGTCCTTTTTATGAGTTGAACGCCCAGAGCAGCCTCAAGCTTGGATATGAGCTTGGAGGCCTGCCCGCTGCTTGTGCCGAGGCGCTGAGCGGCCGCAGAAAAGCTGCCCGTATCCAGTACGGCAACAAACATCCGTTCACTATCAAGCCGATCCATTGACTGTTTCCATTTTGGCTATTTTTACGCGTGTTTTGCGTAAAATAGCCAGAATATGGAAATAATTAAAGCAATCGTTTAGATTTGAACACTGAGTATCCCGGGTAAATCAGGGCCAAGCGGTACAATACCTGTCGGGTTCAATGTCTTGATTGAATAATAGCCACGTTTAATGTGGTCGATATTGACTGTTTCGCAGACACCCGGAATTTCTAAAACACGCAATAGCCATGCGCTCAGGCCCGGACAATCCTTAAGTTGGCGAAGATTGCATTTGAACAAGCCATGGTATGCAGCGTCGAAGCGAACGAGAGTTACAAACAGCCTGATATCTGTTTCTGTCAGACTATCGCCAAACAAGAACGGACCATGGTCGGTGAGCCTGTTTTCCAACTCAAACATCATACCGAATACGTCGAGGAAAGCTTCGTCATACGCAATTTGTGTCGTGGCAAAACCGGCCCGATAAACACCATTATTGAGGCGTGGGTAAATACGTTCATTCAACGCGTCGATCTCTGAACGCAATGCTTCTGGATAAAGATCGAAATCAGATCGAGCTAGGTTGCCAAAACCTGAATTGAGCATACGCAAAATATCAGCAGACTCATTGTTGACGATGGTCTGCTTATGCTTGTCCCACAGCACAGGTACGGTTGCACGGCCAGTATAATGCGGATCGGCTTTCGTATAGATTTCATGCATGTAGGTCGCGCCGTTGACGATATCACGATCTGCACCGGGATAATCGCCAAACCGCCAACCTTGATTGGTCAGAGCAGGTTCCACCACAGATACAGAGATAACATCTTCAAGTCTCTTAAGTTTACGTCCGATCAACGTGCGCGAGGCCCACGGACAGATATAAGCAACATATAAATGGTAACGACCGGCTTCCGCCTTAAAACCCGCCTCGCCTGTCGGCCCCGCCCTGCCATCAGGCGTTACCCAGTTTCGAAAGCCTGAAATCTGGCGCACGAAGCCGCCTTTTTCGTCCTTGGCTTGGACCGGCTGCCAGTCCTCCGTCCACTTCCCATCTACCAGCATAGCGCTTTCCTCGTAATCAGGTAAGCTACGCGGAGAGACACCCTGCCCCGCGAGAATTCGTTAAACGGCTATCTACTGTTCACCGGCCAGACGCAGCAGGCTTGATAGTATAGGCGCCATTGCCGGCCAGTGCTACGACGAGAACGCCCACGATCCAGAATGCGGGAAACTCCCAACCGCCATTAGTATTGGTGAAGAAGAACCCGGCAGCGCCGTGAACCGTAAAAATTGCACCCAGAAGGATCGGGATCAGAGCAACGGCTGCAACACGTAGATAAATGCCGATAATCAGCGCGACTGCACCAACCACTTCCCAGAGAATGGTGACATAGGCAAACCAGCCCGGCAGACCGAGCGAACCAAAGAATGCTGCAGTTCCTGCAGGTGTGAATACAAATATTTTCAGTCCAGCATGGGCAAGGAAAAGAATGCCTAGTGCGAGACGAAGAAGGAAAATTGCATAAGGGGCAGTACGATTATCGATCACGATAGACCTCGTTTTTAACGAATGCTGGTTCAGCGTGACCATGCCGAAAAGTTTGTGAAATGATTAGATAGTCGTTCCGAATTGAACTTCTTCCAAAATGGAAGAAATCAAAAAAGGGCGCATTCGCGCATGTTGAGCGATCTTGCAGTGGAGGCGAGATCGCATTAACAACAGCCTCATTCTTCTGGAGAATTTTCATGGCAGGTGGACGCCAATCTATGCCGCCGCTTAACGCGCTCGTTGTGTTCGACAGTGCTGCGCGTCTTGGCAGCTTTTCGCGCGCGGGTCTGGAACTCGGCCTTACTCAGAGTGCTGTCAGTCGTCAGATTGGCAAGCTGGAAGCCTTTATCGGCTCGAAGCTGTTCAATCGCCTCCCCGTCGGCGTTCAGCTGACCACTATGGGTGAAAGCTACGCCTCCGATGTCAGCCGTTTGCTTGGTGATTTGACCGCAGTCACCGACGGTCTGCGTGCATGGACCGGCCCTCGACAGATCACCATAGCCTGCTCACGTGGGATTGCCGATCAATGGTTCCTGTCGCGTGTAGGAATGCTTAAAGCAGAAATTCCCGGTATCGAAATCCGGCTGCGCGTAACCGACGATGTGGCGCATTTACGTCTGGACGAATTTGACCTAGCCCTTTTCTATCGCAAAGAACGCCCCATTGGAGTGAACCTCACAGTGCTCGGACGTGAAGAAGTCGTTCCGGTTTCAGCGCCCGGCACAGCCAGTATTATGGAGCAGGAAACACCTGTTCTTCTTTCAATAGAAGATACAATGCGCGAATGGCAAGGTTGGCCAGAATGGTGGCAGGATGCCCGCCTCTCTCCTCCTCCCGGCGCACTTGAATGGCGGCTAGGTGACTATGGCCTCTGCGTTGCAGCGGCTACACAAGGTATAGGAATTACGCTTGGCTGGACATGGCTCATCAAGGAGCAGCTTGCAGCAGGTACGCTTGTACCTGTCCACGAACACATGATGCGATCCGACGCCTATTTCTATCTGATGCGGCCAGCCGACCGCCATCAGCGTAAAATTGTGCGTGAAGTGTCCGATTGGCTGATAACCAGCAACGGAGCAGATTCGATCACATAAAGATGATGATACTTATTCGGCAGGTACAATAGCTGCGCGGCGGCGCGCTATCACGCGGAAACGCACATAGCCAACAATTGTAAAGACAAGCCACGCGATTTGCGTGATGATGGAACCCAGATTGAAGTTCCACGAAAGTGAATAGATTAGCGCTATACCGCCCAGGATATTGAGCACCGTGATGATGGCATCGTCCACCGTGTAAATCCGCAGCTGAATCAGGGCATAAGCAGAAAGATAAAAGACTGCGCCCAACAAGCCAACGATATCCGGCAAACCCATTTTGATCTCCACGATCAGCAAGAATTCAATCGCAGAAGCCGCTTCTTTTACAGAAGAATATGCCCCCGCAGGTCACTGTGGAGTGCTCCTTTATTCCTGTTCGCGTAAAAGCCAAGAGGACATTTGGCATGGGGGTATGCATAAAAGTCATACCAGAAAAACCACCTAGAACCCTTGAAAACGGAGGGATGTGTGGGCTAGTCCAACCCGCAAAATCGAATTAGCTATGCATAAAATACAAGCTAAGACTTCAATAGGGGTAACGCATGACTGAGCACCGAAACGATTTTAACCTCTCCCGCCGCACCTTCATGACAGGCGCCGCAGGTTTTGGCCTCCTCGCCGTCACCGGCATGAGCGGCCTGAACACCTCGCCGGCAGCCGCCGCAACGGAGGGCACCCCACAGAAAGGCGGAGTTCTTAAGCTCGGCATTGGCGGCGGCTCCACCACCGACAATTTCGATCCGCGCCTTCTGAAGGATTGGGTTCCGGTCAATCAGGCTTACATGCTGATGAACGGCCTCGTCGAAATCGACGCCAACAACAAGGCTGTGCCTGAGCTGTTTGAAAGCTGGGAGCCATCTGCCGACGCCAAGGAATGGACCTTCAAGGTTCGTCAGGGCGTGACTTTCCACAATGGCAAGACGCTTGATGCCGATGACATCATCTATTCGATCAACCTGCATCGCGGCGAAACCACATCCGGTGCGCGCTCGTTGGCGTCAGAATTCACCGATGTCGTCAAGGTTGACGCTGGCACAGTCAAGATTACGCTGAATAGCGGCAATGCTGATCTGCCTTACATCCTGTCTGACTACCACTTCCTCGTGGTTCCGAAGGGCTGGACCGATTTCAACAAGCCGGTTGGCACCGGACCTTTCGTTTTCGAGCGTTTCCAGCCAGGCGTGCGTTCGCGTTTCACGCGCAATGAAAGCTACTGGAAGCCAAATTCGGCATGGGTCGATGCGGTTGAAGTGATCGTCATCAACGACGTGTCTGCCCGTACCAACGCCATGATGTCCGGTCAGGTCCACGCCATCAACCAGCTTGACTTCAAGACCGTCGATCTGTTGAAGCGCAACCCGAACCTCAATATCGTCCAGTCTTCTGGTGGCCAGCATTTCTCTTTCCTGATGGATTGCACGCAGGCGCCATTTACCGACAACAATGTCCGTCTTGCAGTCAAGCATGCCATCGACCGCGATCAGCTGCTCAAGACAGCCTTGCGCGGATATGGACGACTGGGCAACGACAATCCCATTCCAAGCACTGACCCCTTCTTCGACGCAGCACTGCCACAGCGTGCCTACGATCCGGAAAAGGCCAAGTTTTATTTGAAGCAGGCTGGTATGGATTCGCTGAAAATTCAGCTGTCCGCCTCGGATGCCGCCTTTACTGGCGCCGTCGACGCAGCAGCTATCTTCCGCACCGCCGCCGCCAAGTCGGGCATCGAGATCGATATCAAGCGTGAGCCAGCAGACGGATATTGGGACAATGTCTGGATGAAAGCGCCATTCTGCATGTCCTATCGTGGTGGTCGTCCGACTGCTGATCAGGCCCTGTCGATCGCTTATGCATCCAACGCTTCGCAAAACGATACGCATTGGAAGAGCGCTGATTTTGACGCCAAGCTGCTCGAAGCCCGTGCAATGCTCGATCTGGCCAAGCGCAAAGAGATCTATGCCGAATTGCAGGCCATGATCAGCAATGATGGCGGCGCGCTTATTCCTATGTTCGGTGACTATCTCGACGCTACCTCCAAGAAGCTCAAGGGCGTGACCACGCATCCGATGTTCAACCTTATGGGTGCGCGTCTCGCGGAAAAAGTCTGGCTGGAAGCATAATGTTCGTTCTTATCCTCAAGCGTGTAGGGCTTGGTGCCCTCACGCTACTCCTCGTGTCGGCGTTGATTTTTGCCGGCACGCAGATTTTACCGGGTGACGTTGCCTCTGCTATCCTCGGCCAGAATGCCACGCCGGAAGCGCTCGCCACGCTGCGCGAAAGCCTCGGTCTTAACCAACCACTCCTTGCACGCTATTTCTCTTGGCTTACTGGTTTCGTTACTGGCGACCTTGGCACCTCGCTTGCCAACCAGCAGCCGGTGGCCGACCTCCTGTGGCCGCGTTTCTGGAACACGATGGCCCTTGCAGCCTTTGCCGCTGTCGTTAGCGTTCCTATCGCTATTTTTCTCGGCCTCATCACTGCGGTAAAGCGTGGCGGCATTTTTGATCGTGTTATCAATATCGTAGCGCTGTTTTTTGTTTCTCTACCTGAATATTTCCTCGGCCTGTTGCTGATCCTGTTTTTATCGATCCGCTTCAACCTCCTGCCAAGTCTCGCCGACACCTATGAAGGCATGACGTTTCTCGAATGGATTCAGGCGACTGCCCTGCCCGCACTGACACTGGTTCTCGTCACCGTTGCGCAGATGATGCGAATGACCCGTACCGCCGTGCTGTCAGTCATGGATCAGGCTTATGTTGAAACGGCATATCTCAAGGGCTTGCGGACCAAGCGCGTCGTGACCAAGCACGCCCTACCCAATGCGGCGGCGCCTATCGTCAATGTGGTGGCTTTCAACATTGCTTACCTCATCACTGGCGTGGTGCTTGTCGAAGCCGTGTTCAACTATAACGGCCTTGGCCGCTTCATGGTTGATGCAGTTTCCAAGCGGGACCTTCCACTCGTGCAGGCTGCGGCCCTCGTCTTCGGTGCGGCCTATGTCATTCTCAATATCATTGCCGATGTCGCTGCCATCGCGCTCAATCCGCGCCTGAGGCACCCACGATGAAGACAATGAAGAAATCTATTCCCCTGACGGCGTGGGTTGGTCTCGCTATCGTCACCCTGTGCCTTCTCATGTTCCTGTTTGGCCCGCTGATCGCGCCTTATGGACAGGAAGAAATCGTCGGCGCGCCGTTTGATCCCCCATCGGCACAGTTCTGGTTTGGCCTTGATCAGAATGGCCGCGACATGCTCTCGCGCCTGCTTTTTGGTGCGCAGATGTCGATTGGCGTCTCGCTGGCTGCATCACTCCTGTCGTTCAGCGTTGGCGTGCCGCTCGGCTTCCTCGCTGCCATTTTGGGCGGCTGGGTCGATACGGTTCTGTCCCGCATTGTCGATACCGTCATGTGCATTCCGGTGCTCATTTCGGCGCTCGTCATCCTGCAGGCGCTCGGCTCATCGCTGCCGGTTCTGATCGTCACTATCGCATTGCTCGATTCCACCCGCGTGTTCCGTTTGGCGCGCATCGTGGCGCAGGGTGTCAATGTGCTGGAATATGCCGAAACCGCCCGTCTTCGCGGTGAAGGTCTTGGCTGGCTGATCTGGCGTGAAATCCTGCCGAACACATTGCCACCGCTGATCGCGGAATTCGGCCTGCGTTTCTGCTTTACCTTCCTCTTCGTTGCCGGTCTGTCGTTCCTCGGCCTTGGTATCCAGCCGCCATTTGCGGATTGGGGCGGCATGGTGAAGGACAACCAGCAGGCTATTCTCTACGGCCTCTACGCACCGCTGTTCCCGGCGGCTGCAATTGCCATCCTCACCGTTGGCGTCAACCTCGTTGTTGACTGGCTTTTGGCCGGACGCACGACCACGCAGGGAGCTGATCGATGAGCAAGGATATCGTTCTTTCAATCTCCGATCTCGTCGTTAAAGCCCCAAATGACGCAACACTTGTCGATCATGTCGATGTGACGCTGAAGCGCGGCGAAGTGCTTGGCCTGATTGGTGAATCCGGCGCAGGCAAGTCCACCATTGGACTTGCAGCCATGGGCTATGGCCGCGGCGGCTGCAAAATCGCCGAGGGCACCATTGTCGTTGACGATATTTCGTTGATGGACCGCACCCGCGAGACCCGTGAAAAGGCGCGCGGCGCACGCATCGCCTATGTGGCGCAAAGTGCGGCGGCTTCGTTTAATCCGGCACACCGCATTGGCGATCAGATCATGGAAGGCCCGCTCTATCACGGCCTCATGACCAAAGCCGAAGCTAAAGCGTGGATGCTGGAACTGCTGCATACATTGCAGCTTCCAGACGCCGACACCTTTGGTGATCGCTATCCGCATCAGGTTTCCGGTGGTCAGTTGCAGCGTGCCATGGTCGCCATGGCCATGTCTTGCCGCCCGGATATTCTGGTGCTGGACGAGCCAACAACTGCGCTTGACGTAACAACACAGATCGAAGTGCTCGCCCTCCTGCGCAGCCTCATTCAGCGTTACAACACCGCAGCGCTTTACATCACGCATGACCTTGCGGTTGTGGCGCAGATTGCCGACCGCATCATGGTTTTGCGTCATGGCAAGATGGTCGAGCTTGGTTCTGCGGAGCAAATCCTCGAAGCGCCAAAGCAGGAATATACCCAGCGTCTGGTGTCTGAGCGTGAAGCCAGCATTTCGGGCGAACAGGCCGAGCACAAGACCGGCGAAATCCTGCTCGAAGTGAAAAACGCAACCGCCTATTATGGCAAGAAACTCGTTCTGACCGATGTGGGTTGCTACATCCGTCGCGGCGAAACCCTTGCAGTTGTTGGTGAATCCGGTTCCGGCAAATCAACGCTTGCGCGTGTGATTGCAGGCCTGCCGCCGCATTCGAGCGGTATCATCACCCTTGCTGGACAGCGGCTCGAAGCGAACTACAAAAAGCGTTCGCGTGAAGAACTGCGCCGCATTCAGCTGGTTTATCAGCTCCCTGACGTGGCACTAAATCCACGCCAGACAGTGGGTGAAATCATCGGTCGCCCGATGAAGTTCTATTTCGGGATGAATGAAGATCAGCGCGAGATCGAGGTCAAGCGTCTGCTTGAACTCATCGGCCTGCCTGCCGACTTTGCAGACCGCCTTCCCGGCGCGCTTTCAGGCGGACAAAAGCAGCGTGTGTGTATCGCACGTGCGCTGGCGGCAAAGCCTGATCTTATCATCTGCGATGAAGTGACTTCAGCGCTCGACCCTCTGGTCGCTGAAGAAATTCTGAGACTCCTGCGGAAATTGCAGGATGAATTGCAAGTGTCATATCTCTTCATTACCCACGACCTTGGCGTCGTACGTCGGCTCGCCGACCGCACCATGGTGATGCAGAAGGGCAAGGTGGTCGAAACCGGCACCACAAAGGCAATCTTCGAACCGCCTTATGAGCCCTATACGGAGCAGCTCATCACATCCGTTCCGGAGCTGCGCCGCGACTGGCTGGACGACATCCTGAAAGCACGTGCTGCCAGTTAAACTACCGATGCGGCGCTAATGCCGCACCGGCTTCTCTTTATAGACATTGGAACCGATCATGACCGTCAATATCACCGAGCATCTGTGGATCACTCTCAAGGATGGCACCCGTCTTGGCGCGCGCCTGTGGCTGCCTGAAGGCGCCGAGGAAAATCCTGTTCCTGCCGTGCTCGAATATATTCCATATCGTAAGCGCGATGGCACGCGCGGCCGCGACGAGCCGATGCATGGTTATTTCGCGCAGAACGGTTATGCCGCAATCCGCGTTGATATGCGCGGAACGGGTGAATCCGACGGCCACATGGCGGATGAATATATCCAGCAGGAACAAGACGATGCTCTGGAAGTCATCGCCTGGATTGCCGCGCAACCATGGTGCAGCGGCAATGTCGGCATGATGGGCAAAAGCTGGGGTGGCTTCAACGGCCTTCAGGTCGCCGCATGCCGTCCGCCTGCATTGAAGGCAATCATCACCGCCTATTCGACCGACGACCGCTTCCGCGACGACATTCACTACATGGGCGGCCTGCTGCTCAACGACAATCTGTGGTGGGGCACGATCATGCTCGCCTATCAGTCGCGTCCGCTTGATCCGGCGATTGTGGGTGCCGGTTGGCGCGATGCATGGATTGAACGTCTGGAGCGTCTGCCGTTCTTCCCTGCCCTCTGGCTCGAACATCAGCATTACGATGAATATTGGAAGCATGGCTCGATCTGCGAAGACTGGTCGGCGATCCAGTGCCCGGTTCTCGCTATTGGCGCATGGGCCGACAGCTACACCAACGCGGTCCCACGCCTGCTTGAAAACCTTCAGGTTCCTGCACGCGGCATTATCGGCCCATGGGGCCATGTCTATCCGCAGGATGGTGTTCCGGGTCCGGCAATCGGCTTCCTTCAGGAAGCAGTGCGCTGGTGGGACCAGTGGCTCAAGGGCAAAGAGACCAGCATCATGGACGAGCCGAAGCTGCGCGCCTATGTCTGCGATACCATCGAGCCAACCGGCTCGCGCGACTTCACCAATGGCCGCTGGGTCGGTGAAAAGAACTGGCCATCGACGGAAATCGTACACACGCCTTTCGCGCTTGGTGCAGATTTCACGTTGGGCAAGGCCGAGGCCGCCAAGGGCATGCTTTCGATCTCCTCGCCAAACAGCCACGGTAAGGCTGGCGGCGAATGGATGGCGACAGGTTGCCCGGGTGAACATCCAACCGATCAGCGTCTTGACGATGGCGGCTCGCTCAACTTCGACACCGCTGTTTTGACCGAAGATCTCGAAATTCTAGGCGCGCCGGTTGCACGTCTGACATTTACCGTCGATCAGCCGGTTGCACAGGTTTCGCTGCGCTTGAGCGATATTCTGCCGGATGGCCGCATCACCCGCGTCAGCTATCAGGTCTTCAACCTCAACCACATCAACGGCCATGACAAGCCGGAAATGCTGGTACCGGGCAAGACTTACGAAATCGCGATCAAGCTCAACGACAGCGGCTACAGCTTCAAGCAAGGCCACCGCATCCGTCTTTCGGTTGCAACCGGCTACTGGCCGATGGTCTGGCCTTCACCAAAGCGCGTGACGCTGACGCTCGACACCGCTTCGTCGGTTCTCGATCTGCCAGTGCGCCCAGTGTCCGACATTGATGCCAAGGTTGTCTTCCAGAAGCCAGCGCATGGCCCTACAACGCCAATGACGCAGCTCGATCCGGGCAGCGTACGCCGCTGGACCGAGCAGGATCACGTCACCGGCGAAACGCTCTATGTGACGGAAGGCATTGGCGGTCTGTTCGGCGAAGGTGTGCTACGCTTTGACGATCTTGGCACGCAGTTGAGCCATAGTCTCAAGCGCGAACTGCGCATCAATGACAATGATCCACTGTCAGCATCCTATGTGCTGACGCAGGCTTATCAGATGGGTCGCGAAGGCTGGATGATCGATATCGATAGCACTACCAAGATGCATTCCGACGCCGAAAACTTCTATATTTCCGGCGTTCTGACGGCGAAGGAAAATGGCGAATCGGTTGTCACCCGCGAATGGAACCAGACCATCCCGCGCGATCATCTCTAATCGATTGCAAACGAGCCAAACAAAAATACCCTCGCGTTTGGCTGCGGGGGTGTTTTTTTATCTCGTATTCAAAAAGCGGCTGTATTTTTATGCAGCCGCTTTTCGCTTCTTCATTAATGCGAAGGCTGATCTCGCACCGCTGAAACATCGGTTGCGGAAACTGCACCTGCTTTGTTGCCCCAAGCAGAACGAACGAAAGTTGCAAGCTCTGCGACTTCCTCATTTGACAAGCGGTCGGCATAACCCTGCATCACCAGACGCATTGGACGCTTTTCGGTCGAAGGCACTTCTGCACCATGCAGAATGATCGAGATCAGAGGCTTTACTTCCGAACCCGTGACCAGATCATTGTTTGCCAATTCCGGGAAGATTCCAGGAGCGCCCTTGCCCGTCACAAAGTGACAAGCTGCACAGTTGTCAATGTAGAGGCGTGCGCCGACTGGTATATTCGGAGAGGCTTCGGTCAGCATCTTTGCAGTCTCTTCACCAGCAGCATCGGCAGGAGCTGCAGGCAATGCTGTCGGAACCTTCTCGGCAAAGTTCTGTGGAACTTCAACCGCTGCACCGTCGATCCCCTTAAGGAAAGCAGCGATCGCCAGATTGTCGGCATCGGTCAGATGCTGAAGGGAATGTTCGACAACAAGCCCCATTTCGCCATTTGCAGTTGAATGTGCATTGCGACCGGTTGCGAGATACGAAGCCATTTCCTCGACGGACCATTTCTGAGGCGCCGACTGTGGGCCACGCAACGAAGGTGCATTCCAACCATCGACCACGCCACCCGTAAGGAAGGCCTTGTCGCCAGCCTGAATACCGTCCTGCGCCATCAGGATGTTACGTGGGCTGTGGCAGGCTGCGCAGTGTGCCGGACCTTCGACAAGATACTGGCCACGTTCCTGGACTTCGTTCTTACCCGCAGGCGTGAACCCGGCCTTATGGTTCAGAGCGAGCCAGTTCCATGCGCGGATACCGAAGCGCATGTTGAACGGGAAGCCGAGTTCGGTCTGCTGCACTTCATTCTTTACCGGTTCCACTTCATGCATGAAGTAGTCGTAAAGCGCACGGACATCTTCTTCGGTTAGCTTACGGTAGTTTTCGTATGGCATGGCCGGATAAAGATGTGCTCCATCGGCACGAATGCCGTCATAAAGCGCTGCACGAAACTGATCGAGTGTCCAGTCACCGATACCTGTTTCCTTGTCCGGGGTGATATTGGTGGTCCAGATAGTGCCCATCGGGCTTGCAATCTGACGGCCACCAGCAAAGGACTTGCCGCCTTCCGCTGTATGGCAAGCCATACAGTCGGAAGCGTACATTACATACTCGCCCTGACCCTTCGCTGGCTTCCAGTCAGCAGCAAGCTCTTTGGTTGCCTTGGTCAGCTGCACCGGAACGAACAAGAAAGCCAGAAACGCGATAACTCCCAGAACGACCAGAACGCCGATGATACGAAGAAAAGTTTTCATGACTATTCTCCTCAAACCAGCGGACGTGGATTGGAAAGATACTGTGTACGGATCGCATGTGCGGTCCAGTAAGCCAGACCACCGAGAAGACCGGTCGGATTATACTGCGTGTTCTGCACGAAGTTACCCGCGCCCAGCATGAACACGTTGTGCTTGTCCCATGCCTGCGAAAAGCGGTTGACCACACCCTCACGCGGATTGGCCGACATGGTGTGACCGCCAGTCGTATGTGTCGTCTGGTAAGGACGAACGTCGAACTGCGAACCTTCCTTCTTGAAGGACGACTGTATCAAGTCCGGGTTCATGGTTTTGGCCAGTGCTTCAGCCTTGCCCTTCATGAACTGGGTCATCCGGATATCGTTCGGATTCCAGTTGAAGGTCATTCGCATCAAAGGACGACCATGCGGATCCTTATAGGTAGGGTCGAGGTCAAGGTGGTTAGTCTTGTAAGCCATGACAGAACCATGGGTTCCGATATTCATGGAGTGACCGTACCACTCAGCAATGGCGTTCTTCCAGCCAGCACCCCAACCGGGTGTGCCTGATGGCAGCGTCATGCTGCGGATTGGCTGGCCATTGGTCTGGCCCGAACGCCAATAAGCACCGCCGATGAATCCCTCGCGACCAAAGTCGATCTGGTTTACCCCGAAATCATCGATGCACATGCCGTTTGCGCCCGTACCGATGAACGGGTTGAACTCTTCGTTCTTGAAGAAGAGCGTCACGCCACCGGTGAGCTGATAGGCATAGTTACGGCCCGTTACGCCTTCGCCTGTTACCGGATCGTAAGGTGTACCAATTCCAGACAACAGCGCCAGATGCACGTTGTTGAGCTGGAACGATGCCATGATGACGATATCGGCGGGCTGAAAGACTTCTTCCTGCGTTTTGTCGTCAAAATAAGTAACGCCGGTTGCAGTCTTACCGTCCGGTGCCATTTCAATGCGCAGAACTTCAGATTCCGTACGGTAGGAGAAGTTCGGCATACGCTTCAGCGCATCCAGAATGGTCGTCTGTGGCGATGACTTCGAATATTGATAACAGCCGAAACGCTCGCAGAAACCGCAATGGTTGCACGGTCCCATCTGCATGCCATATTCATTGACATAGGACGTTGAAGCAATGCCGCCCGGTGATGGGAACGGATGATAACCCATGGCCTTTGCCGCATCGGCAAATTTCCGGCCATCCCATGTCGTATGCATTGGTGGCATCGGATATTCGTTGGCGCGCCAACCTTCAAAAGGATTGCCACCTTCAACGATCTTGCCGTTGATGTTGCCTGCCTTGCCCGAGATACCTGCAACGCGTTCGAAACGGTCGAAGAACGGTTCCATTTCGTCATAAGTGACAGGATAGTCGCCAAGAAGCATATCTTCCGGGATGATCTGCTCGCCCCAGTTTTCAAGAACATGCGAACGAAGACGCAGTTCTTCTGCCTGCGGACGCCAGTTCAGGCCGTTCCAGTGCGTACCGGCACCGCCGACACCATTGCCCGGAAGAAACGAACCGAAACTGCGATAAGGCAGGGCGATTTCACTGTCAGTGCGGCGTATAGTGACCGTCTGTTGGCTGGCGCGCTGCATCATCTTGAGACGCACACCATATTTCAGCTCATCGATCATGTTCGGATATTTGAAATCCGGAACAGTGTTTTGATCGTGACCCCGCTCAAGAGCAACGACTTCAAGACCTTCCTGAGCCAATTCCATTGCAAGAATCGCGCCGGTCCAGCCGAGGCCAACAATGACCACGTCTTTTTTCTTTTCCTGACGTGCCATGTTAAGCCCTCTCGCCCTTGATGGAAACCGGGCCTAGTGGGTAGCGAACATTGTAGCGCTCAACCCATTCCTTATAACTGCCGCGTGCGCCGGGGAAGCCGATATAGGTCCACGACTGCATGCCGTGATTGCCGCCATACATCGGATCGGCAAAATAGCCTTCTTTGGTATTCTGCAAGAGAATGCCAAAGAAATCGCGCAGCTCAGGCTGCAAGCCAACTTCACCCTTCTGAAGGGATGTGAGTGCTGCGTCCTGCTGCTCAGCAGTCAAAGCGGAAAATGCAGCACCATACTTCTGCTCGCACCAGCCGTTGAATGCTGGAATTGCCTGACGATAGATCTGCGCAGGGTTAAGCGGGGTCTGCCAGCCGCGCGTCGGATCTGCCGAGGCATCATGCGGGCCAACCATGTACCAGTCGTCTGCGCGACCATAGTCGCCAGCGAGCTGAAGATCGATGAATACAGGAACACGGGTTTCGATGGCACCCGGGCCATCACCGTCAGACGGGATCAGCCTTGCTGTCGCAGCGAGGATAAACGTCCATTCAAGATCATTAAAATATTGGCGTTCGTATTGTTCGAGAGCAACAGGGGGCGTCGACTGTTGCGCCTGAGCTGACACAGCCAATCCTGAAAGCATCACGCTTGCTGCGGATGCTTTCAAAAAGCTGCGCCGGCTCGGATAGCCGGGGAGGTCGGTCATTTGTCGTTTCCTGCCGATTAGGTGGGTAAGACGGTTAAATTTGTTTCGGGGGATTCCATATATATTATGGCATTATGAAACAAAGTGTTGCGATATACAAACATTTGCCACAATTCAAATTTCGAGAATTCGGTTTGTTTGTAAAGGGCGTGACCGAGGCCCATATTGTGGGCGTTTGTCCACTTTCCGAAATTTTAAAATAAAATAATGAAATCAATGGGATGACTTGTTCACAAACCCGCTAAAACTTGCTAATTATTTTCATATTTTCGTATATGCACAAAACCGTGATCAGGCTCGAAGTCCCCTCTTTTGAGCCTGCAGTAAGTCACGATTCTCTCGGCATTCGAGGCAAACTGGTCAGCAGCTTTCGCGTATAGGTATGTTGCGGATGAGCAAGAATGTCTCGCGTATTGCCCTGCTCGACAATCTTGCCTTTTTCCAGCACGATCAGTCTTTCACAAAGCAAAGCCACAAGTGCGATATCGTGCGAAACAACCACGAAAGTCGTGCGTTCGGACAATGTCCGCATGAGATCAATGATATGCGCACGCGTGGTAAGATCGAGCGCGCTCACCACTTCATCGGCAATAATCAGGTCGGGGTTGGCGACAATCGCCCTCGCAATCGCGATACGTTGACGCTGACCGCCTGAAAACTCATGCGGATAACGTGTTGCTGCATCTTCTGGCAGATCGACCGCAGCCAGTGCCTGAGCAACGGCTTGTGCTATGTCAGTCTCGATTTTTAATGAGCGGAGCGGCTCGGCGATGATGTTGAAAACGCGCTGGCGCGGATCAAGCGACGAATAAGGATCCTGAAAAACTGCCTGCACAGAACGGCGGAAGCCACGCATGAAGCTGCGGTCTTTGATATTAAGCTTCTGCCCGCGAAAATTTACGTCACCAGTCGTGGCGACCTGCAAGCCGAGCAACAACTTCAGCATGGTCGTCTTGCCAGAGCCGGATTCACCGACAATGCCAAGATTACTACCGCTTTCAAGTGTCAGATCAATATCATGCAAAACGGTTTTGCCGCCGCTATAAGCGAAGGATACGTTTAAAAGATCGATGAGGCTCATCGCGCCACCTCCAATGCGGCGTCGAAGGCCCGCGCGGCTGCAACCAGCCCTTTGGTATAATCTTCTACCGGCTTTGCAAAAAGCTCGACCACTGGTCCCCGCTCTATCAAGTTGCCGTGCCTGAGCACAAGCGCCCGTTCGGCAATGCTTGCAACGACCGGCAGATCATGGCTGATGAACAAAAGCCCCATGCCTTCATCGCGAACGAGTTGCTCAAGAAGTTTAAGGATTTCCGCCTGCGTCGTCACATCGAGTGCTGTTGTCGGCTCATCGGCAATGAGCAGCTTTGGATGACAGGCAAGCGCCATGGCAATGGCTGCACGCTGGCGTTGACCGCCTGAAATTTCATGCGGCCATGAGCGCCCTATGCGCTCCGGTTCTGGCAGGGATACACGCTCAAGAAGACTCGTCACTTCGCCTTTAAGTTCCGCTTTGCCAAGCTTGCGACCATCGCGAGATGCGCGCCTCTGCACGACTTCGGCAACCTGTTTCCCAATCCGCATCAAAGGATCGAGTGCCGTCATCGGCTCCTGAAAAACAGCGGCGACGCTTCTTCCACGCAGCGGAACAAGCTCACGATCACGCGCCCCGATAATCTGATGGCCATCGAGCGTGATAGAGCCGCTTGCTTTCATACCGTCTGCAAGCAGCCCCATTATGGCTAGTGCAGTCAGTGACTTACCGGAACCGGATTCACCGATCAGCCCTACTCTTTCGCCCTGCGCAACTGAGAAAGATACGCCGGAAACAAGAACGCGGCCTGCAGTTTCAATTGCAAGATTTTCAACGTTCAGCAATTGGCTCACCGTTGCCTCCTCCGCGTTGGATCGGCCACATCGCGCAAGCCATCTGCAAAAAGATTAAGCCCGATGACGAGCGAAACGAGTGCCAAGCCCGGCGCAATAGCACCGAAGGGAGCTGTATAAACGGAAGCCTGCGCTTCCTGCAAAAGCCGTCCCCAGGAGGCGTTTGGTGGTGGAGTACCGAGCCCAAGATAAGACAGCGAAGCTTCGGCAATAACGGCCAGTCCGAATTGCAGCGCGAAATTGACAATCAGCGTCGGCCAGATGTTCGGCAGTACATGGATACGAACGACACCGAGCCACGAAGTGCCAGAAATGCGCGACGCTGTAACATAATCCATCGCCAGAACGCGTTTGGCGAGAATGCGTGTCAGTCGCGCGACGATGGCTGATGCTGCAATGCCGATTGCGAGAATGGCCGTCGAAAGGCTTGCGCCATCGCTTGAAGCGACGATCAACATGGCGAGCAGCAATGTCGGAAAAGCAATCAGAATATCGAGCGTTGCAGCCAGCATATCGTCGAGTGTCTGCGTCGCAAAAGCGGCCAGAACGCCGATGGTGACGCCAATCACAGCGCTAATGGTGACAGCGCCGAGGCCCACAAAAAGCGCGATGCGTGAGCCTACCATGATCTGCGTCATGAGATCGCGACCGAGCCGGTCTGTGCCTGCCCAGTGCTCCCATGATGGCGCTGCCAGCCGTCCGCCAACCATGTCGCCAACCCCATAAGGTGTCCAGAACAGGGTAAGCAGTGCAACAACGACATGAATGCTAACAAGAATACCGCCGACCACGAGAGGCCAAGGCAATCGGAAACTTTGCGAAGTTGTGGTGATGCTGCTCATGCGCGGCCTCCCGCAGACCGGCTGCGCAATCGCGGATCGATCAAGCGTTGCACCAGATCGGCAGCGAAGCCCACCAGAAGAACCAGAAGCGTCGAGACGAACAAGACGCCTTGCACATTTGGATAATCACGCTGCTCAATACCCAATAGCAGCATGGAGCCGAGGCCGGGGAGCGAGAAAACGCGTTCCACCACCACAGCGCCAAGAAGCGTTGAAGCGAGTTCGATACCAAGGATCGAAATCACAGGAACTGCGCCATTTCGGATGCCATGGCGGATCAGCGCTTGTGAGAATGTAGAGCCCAGCGCACGCGCCGTGCGTAGGTAATCGCTGCCCAATACATCCTGCGTTGCCGAACGAACATAGCGGATGAGCGATGCCGACATGACAATGGCAATGGTGATGACCGGTAATGTCAGCGACTGAATTGCTGCAGGTGCGGACTGCCAACCACGTGATGGAAAGCCACCAGATGGGAACATGCGCAGTTTAACAGCAAAGATCCAGACCAGCAGAATACCAATCCAGAATACAGGCACTGCGATGCCAAGCTGTGAGATCACAGAAATGATCGAGCCATACCAGCTCTTCTGGCGCACAACCGACAGGATGCCGAGCGGAACGGCGATAATGATCGCGAGTACGAAAGCCATCAATGTTAGCGGCAGCGTCACAATCAGGCGTTTGCCAATTTCAGTCAGCACCGGTGCGCCACTGACAAATGAATTGCCAAGGTTGAAGCGCACAAGCGAGCCGATAAACTGAGTGAACTGCTGGTAGAGCGACAGATCGGAACCGACCTGTTTGCGCGCTGCTTCAATTTGCGCGGCATCCGCCCCAACCGATACGAGCGCATTCGCAGGATCGCCCGGCAAAAGGCGCAGCAACAAAAACAAAACGATCGCTGCGATGAACACCGACAGGATCAAAATGGCTGAACGGCGAAGGATATAGGCAAGAATGGCGAATACCTCTCGGGTATGAGGGAGCAGTTTTTAGCCACTCAATAATGCGATAACGCCGCCGGAAAATAATTCAGGCGGCGCTCTCTGTCGAGCATCAGTTCTTAATTATAGACAGCCGATTAATCTGCTGATTTCGCAATGTCATAAGCAAAGAACTGCGAATTCAGACCATTGACCGGATAGCCACTGACCGACTTTTTCGAAACCACGATCTGCGGATAGAGATAGAACCAGTTGCTGGCTGCATCTTCAGCAATGATCTTATTGGCTTCGGTCAGCTTGGCCGTCTGTTCGTCAGTCGTGGAGCTGGCTTCCGCTTCCTTGATGAGATCCACAACCTTCGGGTTGTTGTAACCCCAATAGAAATCCGGATTGCCGTAGAATACAATATCGCGATGGTTCACATGCTCCTGCAAAGTCGCCTGGAAATCATGCGCTTTGTAGACCTTCGTGTACCATTCATTGGCTGTGATGATATTGATGTTAACCTTCACACCGACCTTGGCCAGTTCACCCTGTATAAACTGAGCGGCAATCGGATGCGGGTCATAATTGGGCGTATCAATGGTGAAGGTAAAGCCGTCGGGATAGCCCGCTTCCTTCAAGAGTTCCTTGGCGCTTTCTGGATTATAAGCGTCAACGCCTGTCAGATCCACATACCATGGATCTGTGGGCGGAACGAACGAGCCGATCAGCGTGCCATAGTCGCCCCAAACTGCATTTAGCAGCTTCTTGTCATCGATAGCACGAGCCAGTGCCTTGCGAACTTTCACATTATCGAAAGGTGCAACGCGGTCGTTATAGGCGAGAAGCAACTTGGTCGTGGACTTGCCTTCGCTAACAGTAAAGTCAGGGTTGTCCTTAAACTGTGCCAGCGAATCCGGGCTCTGAACAGAAGTGATGATATCAACCGAACCGGTCAAAAGCGCATTGTTGAGCGCGCTCGCATCGGTGAAATACTGGAAGACAACTTCTTCATTTTTCGGTTTCGTACCCCAGTAGTCATCAAAACGTTTAATGGCGAGTGATGATCCACGACGCCAGTCTTCCAGTGCGTAAGGGCCGGTGCCATCTTCTTTCGACTGAAAATCTGTCGCTTCATCATTCACAACCCAGACATAGCTGAGATTGTAAGGCAGCGAAATTGAGCGAGACGAAAGCTTGACGACGACGGTTTCATCATCAGGCGTTTCAATGCCCGTAATGGTCTTGAGGCTGCTCTTGCGTGAGCTTTTGGATTCCGGCGCTGCGACACGCTCGATGGAGAACTTGACGTCCTTCGAGGTCAGTGGTGCTCCAGAGTGGAACTTGACGCCGGGTTGAAGCTTGAACGAATAGGTCAGGCCATCATCGCTGACAGTGTAATCCTTTGAAAGGACCGGCTCGACCTTGCCATCATCATCCAGACGGAACAGTGCTTCATAAACATTGTCATTAAAGGCTTCGTTGATACCCTGCCCCGCACCTGCGGTGTTGTCGAGGTTCTGCGGCTCGTAGAGCGATCCGATATTGACGGTCGCGTCTGCGTCGTTTTCCTGGGCATAGGCCTGAGTGAACGAGCCGAAAGCGAGTGCAACGGTCAGCGCCGTGGTCAGGCCCCAGTTGCTCAACTTCATTTTGCGATTAAGAATGGTCAAACCGCTCATTTTATTCTCCAGCTTCTAGGTCGCTACCAGGGCCTCTGTTGATACAGGTTATACAGCGACGGCCGGAGCCTCGATAAGCGGCGGAACCATGCCATACGGGGATTCTTTAGAAGATTATTCTATAATAAATAAAATTGGTAGACGATTTATCCTTCACGATAGCCTGATAGCTCGCCAACTTCAAAAATTGGATTACAAAGTCGCTCCGTTTTATATTAACGACGATAAACCAATGGCTTCGTGATACACGATCACGGCCTGGTGGCATTGAGAGAACATAATGAGCCAGATCAATCGCGATAGAACCAAGGCACTTCTTGAAGCGGAAGGGCTTGATGGGCTTGTTCTGTTTCAACCTGAAAACTTCCGCTATGCGACCGGTGTAGCAGCCGGTGTCGCGACTATGTGGGGTCGGGCGGGCTCTGCCATTGCACTGGTCCCAGCTGATGAAAAGGCTATAATCGGTGCCGTGATCAGCGATCATGCATATGCTGCTGCAGCGCATCTTGCGGATCAAATTGATTTCCGCACGCATCGTATCTGGATCGATATGGTGACGGTTCACAATGCAAAAACATTCGAAGATATCAATGCAGCCTACAGGCAGGCAAACAATGTCGGCCCGCGCGCTGAAACTTTCGATCAGGAAGCAGCTTTCAGGCTTCTAGACGAACTGCTGACTGAACGCGGGCTTTCCCAAGCAAGGATCGGTGTTGATCTTGAATTTGTGCCGGCTGCGGATTTCGCTCGTCTTAAGGCAGCGCTACCGTCGATTGACTGGCAGGATGCTTCCATTCTCGTCAAGGGCTTGCGTCTCATCAAGAATGCCCGCGAAATCGAGTATCTGCGAAATGCAGCCCGCTATGCAGAAAGCGGGCTGGAAAATATGCTGAACACCGCCCGACGCGGCTCCAGCCTGAATGCGCTTTCAGCAGCCTGGATTGATGGCGCCACACAGGAAGCCAGACGGAATGGTCAGGCCCTTTCCGGGCATTGGGCTTATATCTCGACCGGCTCTGATCTTCAGGACACGAAGGCCGAGCTCAAAGAAGGTTGTCTTGTGAAAGCCGATGTCGGCACCCTGATCAACGGCTATTCATCGGATGGTGCGCGCACTTATGTCTGCGGCAAGCCCGATCCGCTTGCGAGCGAGATATACAAGGTGTTGCAGGAAAGCTTTGCGGTGGGCGAAGCACTGTTAAAGCCCGGTACGCGGTTCTGCGATATTCATGCAGCAATGCTTGGCATCATGCGGCAGAGTGGTTTCAGCGAATATTACCGTGGCCATTTTGGGCATTCGGTGGGCGCGGCTGTCGGTATTGAAGAATGGCCGTTTATCTCAAGCAGCAACGAAATGCTAATTGAACCAAACATGGTTCTGGCGCTGGAAACTCCGTTCTATGCCGATGGGCTTGGTGCCCTGATGATCGAAGAACAGTTTCTGATAACCACAAGCGGTGCAGAGAGCATGAACAGGCTTTCGCGCGAATTGACATCCATCGGATAGAACTCCCCTGAGAGCGAGACTTATTCGCCGTTCGTGAGAATCCTTTCGCGGCGGCGGCGTCTCCATGGCCATTCACCATCGATTTCCGCTTCCAGAGAAAAACTGAGGAAGGTCCTGATCAGAACGATCAGCCCCAGCAGGCCAACGCTTTCCCATGTGAGCGGGGAAATAATGGTGGCGATGATATCTGCACCGATCAGAATTTCCAGACCGAGGAGGATGCCGCGACCAAGATTGGCGCGGTAGCGTGTATAGGCTTTCTCGCCTGAAAGTACGAAAACGTCTTTAAGATAACCAAGCGTTGCAACGGCGACGCCAATTAGGATCACGGCCACACCAAAAAACTCGAGAGCTGACGCCATCGGCTCCAGGAACGGCGCAATCAAACTTACGAACTCACCGCGCTCCACACCCGCATTCATATTGGTGCCCCCATGTCCAATAAAGATCATACGAGAGCTTAATTCGGAAAGCTTAAGGAATATGCGGCAACCTTCCCAGCCGCAGAGCCAAAACTTGGTTGCTCCACCTATGCTTTAACAGCCATTTTTCGGCCTCATACTGTTCACATATACTTGAATAAATTGCACTCCATTGGTCGATTGAGCCCATTTCAAGGCTTATTGTCTACTGATATGAATACAATGCGTGAACCATTTGCGATCTAGGCGCAGCCCTTTGAAAGGCCTATCTCTCAATCATCGAAACGACGAACACACCGTCGCTTCCCAAATTCTAGGAGATAGAAAATGAAAAAGTTTGCTCTTGCTGCCGTAGCCGTTGCCCTTAGCGCCGGTGCTGCTTTCGCTGAAAATCCACATGTTGGCGAACCTGCCGATCTTTATGCAAATGACCGTACACCCGTTGCAACCCAGCAGGTTGATAACACGGCAACTGCTTCGATTGGTCAGACGACTACCTATCAGGACGGCTCCGCTCATCGCTTTGGTGATGCATCGCCTTCAAGCTATCAAAACTAAGACCGGCGCAAGCAGGTCAGATACAAAAAGGCGAAGCCTCTTCAGGCTCCGCCTTTTGTTGTTTGGGCGAGAGAGAGCAAAAGGTCTTGAGGGATTCCGGTCGTTCTCTCGTTCAATATCCGAGCAGTTCCAGTTCGGGCGGATAACAACTATCAACCCAGCGCGTTACTTGCTCACTGGCAAACCGTTTCCAGTCCACGCTTCAAGTCCGCCACGATACCAGAACGTCGTCCAGCCAAGCGTGGCCGCGCGCAATGCAGCATTATAGGATGAACGGTCACGCAGTCCCTTACCGAAGAAAACAACCCCCACGCTCTTGTCGCCGCCAGCCTTTTCAGTCAGCCATTCATCTAAAGGTTGCTGCAGACTATCCGTAACGCTGCCGTCGCGCCCGGCATCCGGCAGAGAATAGGCGTTTTGCAAAGTCTCTTGCAGACCGCTTGTATCGACGAAAAGAGTTTTTCGACCATTCGTGATAATCTTCACAACTTCAACGGTGGTTATAACCGTCGCTCTGGCGTGCTTATTCGGTGTTGGTCCAACATATGGTGACTGAAATAGTACCATGCTCGCAGCAACACCATCATCGCGCAACTCGTCTAAGTCAGCGCCTGCCGCTCCACCTGAATCTGGAGCCGAGGCATTGGTAGTTTGTCCCGCAGAACCGCCCTGAGCACTTCCAGTCTCAACGTCAGAAATCATGACCGCCAGATGTTCAAACAAGTCATAGCACATGGTGATCGATCCTTCTTTTGGATCGTACCAAGCGTTCAACTGACCACAGTCGCGGAAAGTAACGGTTATCGGTCGTGGCAGCACATAGGTCTGAGACAAGTTATCGAAATAGCCCGTCAAAGCGCCCGACAGCTTCGCCGCATAAAAGTTACCCACTCTGCGCGATGAAGGTTCGAACACAGTTTTAATAGCAGCTCCCGGCGCATTTGCTGGCTGCTCGCCTTCCGGATGCCACTCACCCGAACGGGTATGCGGGGCAAGAATTTTGCGCCAGGCACGGTTTTGCTTGTTGAACTCATCTGAACAACGGAACCGTGTCCGTTCGTCCAACTGCACTCCATCGGCAATTGAACTGAAGACTTTCGGGTTTCCGCCATACATGATGCAAAGCATGTTACGGAAACGCTTTAGATCGGCCGTATGCTCGTCCTGCCATGGTGACGGCGCGCTACCCTTCATTTCGTTGAGTTTGCCGCTGTAATACCATTGCAGCGCAGCATAGCTCGCGCTTCCAATTGCCATGTCGTCGACTTCTTTGTCGCCTGATGGATACATGGTTGGCTCGACAATCTGTAGAGCGGAATAGATGTCGACGGCATCCTCTTCGGGACCAGTCGATGGGAGTTGTAGCTCCCCAATCAAGGCATGACCAAATTCATGCGCAAAGATACTGCGCATAAGTCCGAAATACACCGAGGCGATCCGGTTTCCATCACCACCAAAGTCCGGTAACGGGCCAGAATCTCCCCCTGAACCCGACACAGGTTGAGAGCCATTATCGGCCGTTTGCGGCGCGGGTTGTGAGCCGGTATCGGCTGTCTGTGGTGCTGCACCACCGCCCTGCCCGCTTCCAACAATCGGTTGTGTTGGGACGTTCTCGCCGTCAGACGTGATACTGAAATTGGCGATCCCGAACATTCCAGTATCGTACGCCATTACGCCGATTTGTGCACCGAGAGCTGGTGAGCCCTGAACGTCGCCAATCATTCTTCCATTCAGAAGGAACCGTGTTACACCGGGAACCTCGACCATCTCGATGACGTCGGTACCGTCGAGCTTGGCGACGTTTGGTATCGTTGCAATATTGCGCTGCTGGCCATTTTCCATGCAGAAAAGCTTAACGCTCTTATCTGCGACGACCTCCATAAGACAGATCGCCTTATTGGCGGGATTGGATGCAATCAGCCCCAAAGAAGCACTAGGCTTCGACGAATTGACGGCAATTGTTACCTTTGTTGCGCGACCAGCTTCAGGCGCGGGTCCGGCATTGAGAACCAGTGTCTGCTCCGTAGCGCTGGCCTGCTGGTTATTGAGAACAAACCATCCATCATGTACGGCCCCGGTCCAACCCTGAACAATCTGCGATGATGCAGCCGAGGCGAGTGGGCCTAGTTCCCTCTCAAATTCTGCATGGGCAGGAAGATTGGACGCGATGAAACTCGCGAAGAAAACCGCACCCAACAGACGCATTCGAAAGTCCCCATTCCGCTAATTTCATCAATATGGCACGGCTTTTATCCCGGATAATAAGGCATCCGTCCGCCCAAAACTCTGATCTGCATTCAATTCATTTATTGCAATACGATTCAACAGATTGATGTCAATCGGTAATTGTTCATTCGTCTAAGCAGATAGTGGATTACCGCCCAATAAATTGGTCATTTATCTGCAACCTTGAGGACATAACTACTTGTGTTGCAACTCGCGCCGTCCTTTTGAAATCATCACCCAACCGATGACGGTCAACAGCCCGCCTCCGATTGCCATTGGCAATACTAGGACGAACAACCAGAACAAAAACGCGGTGGCTGCATCGTTACGACCCGACGCCCCAAGGTTCGCGCCTTCCTGCATAGCTGGGCCAGCAACAAATATCGTAGCAAGCAAACCGAGGAGGATAACAGCTCCCAGCACAAAGCAGCCCCAACCCATTTGAAGTTTGCGGGTTTCAAATCGGGACAACCAAACAGCCCCCACAACTACCACGAGTAGCTGAACAAGCACTGTAATGATGATTGCACTATCAAGGCTGTCTGAATTGGCCGTTGCAGCAGTCACGGTGTCCATCTGGGCCGGAAAAAAGGCCATTGCCAATGGTGCCAAGAGACCATATCCAAAACGTGCCAACAAAATGCCAAATACAATACTAATAAGCCACTTGGTCCATACTGAGTTCATCAGACAACTTTCTTGCAGACCGTTTCGATCTGATTAAATCAGACCGGTGGTCTAACCGTTTGTTTTAACGCGCATCTTTTTCGAAAATGTTTCATTCTTTTCGGGATGCGCTTTACAAGCTCGTCTCGGCAAAAAATGCCTTATATCAACGAACACTAGACGGAAGATCGGAGAAAGGTCAATTCAGTATTGTCCACAGAACAGGCAATTGACTCACCTGTGGATGTTTGCAATGCGATAAAATGATTGCTTTCGTTCTGGCAGAAGATACGGAAGTTCCAAGGTTCCATTGCAAGCCGCGATCGATGCCAGCCTTAGTATAGGTATTAGATCATGATCAAGAAAGCATCTGAAATGAACAGAACACTGCGCGCACTTGTCCTGGCATCAACCATCAATGCAGTCTTTGCAATTTCTCATGTTGCCATTGGAAGTGCTGGACCTGCCGCAGGGGCTGAAGCAGCGATTGCACAGCAGGAAATGCAGGAACAACCGGCACCCGGAACGGACACTTTCGGACGCTCCCAATTCATTCTGTCTGGCAATCCGATCGTCCCGCCACGCGATTATGCTAAGGGATTGGAGGTTCCTGATACCGATGACTACAGTCCGGATGAAAGCGGAACGATCTACGATATTGCTTTTCTGGGGATCGAAAATGGGGAAATACAGTTTGAGGTTCGCGGCTACTCGATCGCAGATTTGAATTCTCCAGCGACAGGGCAGACCTCCCACTTTCCGCAAGATCAGAAGACCGTCGAAATACGCGATATCGTTATTGAAATTGAAGAAGTTACGGAAGGTAGCCTGACCTACACGATCGCATATCGGAAGTAATCGGTCGCTACGCAGTAAGCTTGGCCCATTCGGGCGCAGCGCCATCATCTTCAAGCCCGCCATTAAGCGCAAATTGATCTAGCGTCATAGCATCCAAAACGCCAACGATTGCCTCGCGGACAAGAAGCATCGAACGACGAACTTGACAGGCCTTATGATCCTCGCAATCTTCGCAAGGTTCATAGGCGGTACGGCTGGCACAGCGAATAGGCGCCAAAGGCCCATCCAGAACACGGATGGCCTGACCCATCGTGATTTCGCTGGCTGGTTTTGCCAAACTATAACCACCGCCCGGCCCCTTCTTCGAACGCAAAATACCATCGTTGCGCAACTCCAACAGGATTGCGTCAAGAAACTTTTTCGAAATGTTGTTTTTAGTGGCGATGTCGGCAACGAATGCGCTCTCCCCTGGGGAAAGCAAAGCGAGGTGCGCCAGCGCTTTGAGGCCGTATTTCCCCTTTTTCGTAAGCATAGAACAACCTCCGCCGATTTTATAAACGGAGGCTTTGCACTAAATCGAACGGATTAATAGTCTACCGCAACAGACCAAATGTCACATTCAGTCTGTTGCTTAATATCAGATTAGTGAGAAACGCACAGATCGCCTGAATGGGAAGTAGCGGATGCCTGCTTGTTCAGTTCGTAAAGTTCTGCGATTTCCGTCGCCACAAGCTCCTGAAGCTTCCATAGATTGCGATCGCGGATACCTTTTTCTTCCAGATGCTTGACTGTGAGATACAAATATTCCGCGCAGGACCCAATGTGTCCACAGGCACGCGCCAATGTTCGGGCCACCGTCTCAAGCGGTAAGCCGTTCAACACCCGCTCTCCGCGTGGTCCAGCCCAGAATGTAAGCGCCCGCACTGGTCCTTCAGGTGTCTCAAGTGACACCCAGCGAATGCTCGATGCGTCACTTATCGAGCTAATCTCTCGACGGATCATGCGTTGAATCTGGCCCAACCTGTCTTCGTCGGAGAGCCGGAAGGCAATTCCATTGCAACTGCCGCCACGCTTTAGAGCAAGCATTAAACCGGGCTGGCTTTGTGTGCCGCGCCAGCGTGTCAGCCTCAGGCAGAATGACCTATGCCAGCCCTTCAGTCCGCCATAACGCCAGTCGACGGCATTGAAATCCGGTTTCCATATAAGGGAGCCATAAGCGAACACCCATAATGAATCTTTGCCACTTTCAAGATACAGTTTTTCTGAAAGTTTTTGCACATCAAGATCAGTCATCGGAACCCTATTTGGTTCCGGCCCCCGATCTACTTCTGCCCGAATGCTCAGCGAAACCAATTCCTCAGTCAGCGTCATTCTGGATGCAAAATCAGTCAATGCACTTCTTCCTATTTAAACGAACCTTGTGCCAAGCCCCGGCTATTATGAAATGAAAATGCCCTCGTCCTCAAGCCCGCAAAGACGCCTTAGCATCGTCAAGCTGACGTATTTTCGAAAACAAAATTTCACGATCAGATAAATGTCGCTCAAACAGTGCGATGAAAATCGTATTGTCTGCGATATGCGGCAACGGGGCAGACTGAGCACGACGTAGGCTCTCATTCGCCTCCTGCTTGGCAGATTCAACAGCGGCCAATAGTGACGCAATGGTCCCTCGCGCTCTTCCGCTTTCGGCATAGCTCGGCGATGAAGAATGCTGATAATCTGACTGCGCTTGCATCATAATCACACCTCCTATCCATGGCATTTACGATCTAATGGTCTAGTGTTCATTGTAGCGTTTGCTATGCAGCAGAAACGAGGCAGTTCAAGCTATTCAAGTGCGGAAAGTAGGAATATCGACCTTTGTTAGACCGAGATTAATGGAAAAAAGTCCCATGAGAGAAGTGGCGGCCAAAGCCGCCATTCCATGGTTCACAGCTGAAAAGCTGCCTTACTATGAGATCAGAATGACCGCTGGAAACGGACCACACCCTGCCAGGCATCCTGACCTTTCAGGATTGAGTTCTTGTCATCCCATTTGGTGTAGGAAATCTGTGGCGTGATGGTGAAACCCGGAACCAGCTGATAGGCAACGTTTGCACTCGCTGCGAATGTTTTGGCACCTTCATAAGCCAGCTGAACGTTAAAGACTGCCTTACTGGTGGCTTTAAACTTGGCACCACCCCAAACGGCCCAATCACCGCCCCATGTTCCATAGAAACTGTCGATGACACGCACACCCCGATAGCTGCTGCTGCCGCCATCATGGACGACAGCGCCACCTGCATCGTAGTGAACATAGTGATCATCATTCGACTTGTATGCGCCCAGCAGCCAGAGAGAGAACTGTTCGGTTACATTGACATCAAGACGAACCTTGCTGGCCCATTCTTCGTTGACGGAATCATAGGCAACGACACCGGCAATCGAGCCCCAGCTCTGAGCATATTTCAAACCAGCAACCACGTGTGGTGTGTAGTCATCAATCACGCCATTCCAGTCGACATCAACATTGTTGCCCTGCTCAAAAGCAATAATGGCCGAAAAGCCGTTGCCGCCCTTGAATGTGTAGCTGATCTGATTGGTGCGATAACCACCGGCGCTGATAACATCGTCATTCAAAACATCACCGAAATATCCAGTGAAAGTGTAGAATGCCGTGTCATCCAGACCAACGCGCAGACCGCCAAGCTGGATGAACGCACGGTTGAGCGTCGTTCCGGCATCCACACCATTACCGAAATTGAACCGGGTTTCAGTAAAGGTCGAAAGCGTACCAAGCTCCGTTTCGGAAGCCGTCGATGTGCGTAATGTGAAACGCGTATTATTCGTCCAGCTATCATAGGACTTACCACGCGGGCTCAGATTATAAGCACTTCCGTCCGGAGCACGGCTGATACCTGCACCACGATAATAGACGTTATCGCCTCCCCTCAGGTCGTAACGAACATAACCATGGATACGCAGGCAGGTTTCCGTTCCCGGAATGTAGAAATAGCCCGCTCCGTAGGCATCACAGACACGCACATATTCTACAGCCTCCGGTTCCGGTGCTACAATTGCATCGGCTGCATTTGCGTGTGTCACCCCAAGAACAGCGAATGCCGAACCGATTACAGTGTTTTTCAGAATCATAATCATCCCCACTAACAACAAACAAAATCGTTCTATTTCAGAGGGATAATTCGATTAAGGCAATTATATCTAATTATTATAAAATATATGACAAATAATATTTCTTATAATAATATTCAAAATTGATATAATTACACAATTCAACAAAATTATATTCTATGGTCTCGACAAACAAAACTAATATAAATTATATAATATTGATTACTTGCTAATTATTTTCTTTTGAATTCAATAATAATCGAACCAGCCCCTAGTCAGCTATGACTGGTTCTTGAAACAGTGACAAATAGCGCTCTCCGCTATCAGGCAGAACGGCAACGATGGTCTTTCCCGCATTCTCCGGGCGCTTTGCGATTTGAAGGGCCGCAGCAATCGCAGCCCCGGAAGACGTACCGACTAGGAAGCCCTCTTCCCGCGCAACCGATAATGCGGCACGTCGAGCCTGCTCCGTCGTCACCGCAACAATTTCATCGACAATAGTCTTGTCGTAGTTTTCAGGCAGAATGGTCTCATCGATATCGGTGACTTTGTGAACGCCTTCAATGGTTTCAGCTTTTGGATTATCGGCAGAAGGCACAGAATCTGCCGTCGGCTCCACCAGAATGATGCGAAGAGATGATTTCTTTTCTTTCAGATATTTTCCCGCCCCTGAAATGGTCCCGCCAGTGCCCACTGTGCTGACCAGAATATCCACTTCGCCATCCGTGTCGTGCCAGATTTCCGGGCCAGTCGTTTCAAAATGGATTGCCGGATTGGCAGGATTGGACCGCTGGCCCGTATAATAAGCTCCCGGATTTTCGCTGCGAATGCGATCGAGCACCTTTTGCAACGCTCCCAATTCTAGCAATTCGTCATTATCAATCAGCACGATTTCAGACCCGAACTGACGCAGGATATTGATTTTGTCTTCGCTGATCGTATCACGCAGATAAAACTTCGTCCGATAGCCCTTTGCGGCAGCAACAGCCGCAATACCAATGCCGGTATTTCCGCTGGTCAGGTCTACCAGAAGATCACCCGGCTTAATCTTACCGGCACGCTCGGCATCCCGAATTATCCCCCACGCAGTACGGTCTTTAATGCTGCCAGCCGGATTGAGATATTCGATTTTTGCGAGAAGCCGCACAGAAACGTCATTGCTCTTCTGAAGGCGTGAGAAAGCAACCAGAGGCGTATTGCCGACAAGCTCCGAAAAGCCATTGCGTATTTTACCCATGATCCACTCCCTCTCGCCAACAGGCATCAAAATTCAACGTCTAATCTTCACCAGCTACTGAATTTTATTAAGAAAATTATTCACTTAGTTCGCCCGGCACATAGATTTGCAATCCACTGCAGGAGGCCTCTTTGCATTTATATTCGCGTAGCAACGCTGCTCGGATCATCATGAATGATGTCCTCTATTCGATAGACTGATCGGATTCGCACGAGCCTTACTGATAGCGGCCTCAAGGATCAAAGGCTCCGGCTTTTCATACCCTGACCATCGAAACCGTATCCAGCCATTCTGATCTACGAGAAAGCTTGCCCCATCGGCAGTTGGCGTCAGAAGCTGCACAGCCACAGCCGCAGTCTGGTCGGAAACATCGCATTGTGCCGGGATGCCATTGCTATCAACAGCAAAGGCTTCAAGCTGTTCGTCCTGAAGATGAAGCAGCCAGAAATTGTCGGATTGCCGACCGACCTCATGCCGTCTAGCCCCGCAATAGACCGTAATTCGCGGGCTTGCAGCCGGATAAACCGCACCATCAGGCTCAGGCAGACTGATCGTTCGGGCAGACGCAATCGTTCGGATATAATCTACCAGCGACCACCCGGTTTTCGCATCCAACACCGTTTCAAAACCGGGCATGGATTGCCGACCGTCTTGCAACTCCTTGCCATGCATGATCGCCCAGAAGACTTCACCGTCACTGCGATCAGCAAACAAGGGTGCTGTCAGATCGGGCGGCCATACAGGATAGCCGGTTGCCTGTTCACCGCGACCGCGCCCTTCATTGCCGTGACAGGACGCACAATTGCCTCCGAAAGCCGCAGCGCCCCGCGAAATTGCGATAGACGTATAGGATGTGGGCGAGCGCAGAAAACTGGCTTCGTTGGCCTCCTGAACAAACAATCCGATGCGCGGTGGCTGGAACAATGCAAAGCCGATAACTGTCACGATAACAATAGCTTGCCATCGCCATATAGACAGAAAAAGGCACCCAGTACCGATCAGAAATGCCAGCAGAAGTGGCTTGAAGCTCCGCCATGCGGCATCGACGAGAAACGCATCTCCCAGAACGTTGTCGCGCAAACGATAGGCGAAAGGCCAGATGATGTCTTCATGCACGCCGGGTGGTTGTGTCGCGAGAAGGGACGCCGCGAGAAACACTGCGATGCCGATTGTGCCCTCAACGATGAGTGCATAACGAAGCCCCTGCCCGCTCGCACCCTCGCGGCTCAGCCAGAAACGATTGAGTGCTGCAAGTGTCAGCATGGCGGCCAAAAGCGCGATCTTCACGATCATGATCCTGCCATAAGTGGTACCAACCAGCCCCGGCAAACCACCTGTCGAAAGCCATCCTGCAATGGTGGCACCAACAACAAGAATTGTAACAAAAACAATGCCATAAAGCGAAAATCGACGCGCGGCTTGCAAGCCGTCATCCCGCGAAACACGTAAGAGAAGATAGAGCGGAAGCAGCGAACCAAACCATAGCGCGCCTGCAATCACATGCGCAGAAACTGCCAGTGGTAGCCAAATAGTATCAGCTGCTGCGGCGTGCCCCATACGAATCTGGAGACCAAGCGCTAAAACAACGATCAAAAACAACAGGATACGGACGGCTTGAGACTTTATCGCATACGGCAGAAGCAAAGCAGCAAGCACGATTGCCAAAGCGCGCAGGCACGATCCAATGCCGAAGGCTGTGCTTAAAAGTCCGCTTGGGAGAAAGGCTAATGCATCAGAAAAACTATTCGCACCAGACAGCAGTGAGAACTGAAGCGGCACCCACAGAACCAGTCCAAAAGCGCTGGCTGCCACGGAATAGCCATAAAGTTGACGCCAGATTCTTACAAAAGCCGCAAGTTTGCCGTCACTTATTTCGCTTGGAACAAGCAAGATGCGGAAAAAAAGAGCGCCAGCGAGCATTGCGAGGCCAGCAAAATTGAGGCATCGCACAAGCGCAATGACAATATCAATTCCAGTCATTGCGCCCGGCAACCTTAATTAGTGATCTTGAACTTGAACGAGCCTTCGGTGCGGTGCGTATCGACCGACGCAGCGCCCCACTGAACCGTATAAGTACCCGGCTTCAAGACTGGCGGTGTGACCGAAATCGTCTTGGTGTTGCCGTCAATATGTTCAGGCTTACTGGTCTCGATAGTTGCCCCGCTCTCATCCTTGAGGGCAAGTTTGCTAAGACCGAGTTCCAGCGCTTCGGTATATTCGATGGAAACAGTGGCAGGCGTTTTATTGAGCACGGCGTCTTCGGCGGGCTCGGATTGTGCGAGATGAGCATGCGCATAAAGTTGCGTCATCGACCCCAATAAAAGGGCCGTTGTAAGAATTGCTTTTTTGAACATTTTTCTTTCCTGATTTTACCAGTCGGCATCCAGCCCAAGATGCGCAAGCGCCTGCCTGCGCAGTTCCGCCAGTCGCGGATCGCCGCGATGGCGCGGATCGCTGAGATCCACTTTAAGTTCGGCTTCGATGCTTGCCGGACGGTTGCCAAAGATGATGACCCGCTGTGCAAGGAAAATCGCTTCCTCGACATCATGCGTGACGAGCAATGTGGTAAAACCGTTGCGCTGCCAAAGATCGAGAAGCTCAGCCTGCATGGCAAGCCGCGTCAGGGAATCGAGTTTTCCTAGTGGCTCATCCAGAATGAGCAATTTCGGATCATTGACGAGCGCACGCGCCAAGGCTGCACGCTGCGCCATGCCGCCCGAAAGCTGGCGCGGATAGGCATTGGCAAAAGCCGACAATCCCACCAGTTCAATCGCTTCATCGATGCGATGCCCCTGAGTTTTCAGCACGCCACGCGCCTGAAGCCCCAAAGCAACATTGTCCCGCACCGTGCGCCATGGATAAAGTGTGGGGTCTTGAAAAACCACCACGCGCGACGGATTAGGTCCGAGGATTTCCTCGCCATCGGCAAGAATCTGCCCTTCGCTTGGCGGCTCCAGCCCGGCAGCGAGCCGCAAAAGCGTGCTCTTGCCGCAACCCGATGGACCCAAAATGGCGACAAACTCACCGGGTTTCACATTAAGCTCAATGTGGTTGAGAACCGGCAATGACTTGCCTTCAAGACCGAAGCGATGGCTTACATTCTCAACCTGAATATGAAAGCCACGGCTTTCATCAGTGGAGGCAGCAGGCGTTTGTTTGAGGGCAGCATTCACCATTTCACATCCCCCTTCTGCCAAGTCAGAACGCGATCACGCACCGTAAAGAGCAGCGTAATCAGCCCGGAAAACACAATCGCCATGATAATCAGCGCGCCATAAAGATTGTTATAGGCCGCCCAGCCTTGCGCCCATTGCAGATACCAGCCGAGACCGGACTTGACGCCCATCATTTCGGCGGCGACCAGCACCGAGAAAGATGCACCCAACCCCATGAAAAGGCCGACAAAAACATGCGGCAATGCTGCGGGGATTGCGACGCGCAGGATCAAGAACAACTGACTGGCGCCCAGCGTGCGTGCAACATCGTAATAGGCCTTATCGACACTCGCCACGCCCGACCATGTCAGAACCGTAAGCGGAAACCATGTCGCCAGTGCAATCAGAAAAACTGCAGCTGAAAAGCCCGATGGAAAGAAATAGAACGCCATCGGCAACAGTGCAGTCGATGGAATTGGCCCCAGAAACCGCAACACCGGATGAACCCAATAGCCGATTGCTTGTACCCAGCCGATGGAAATACCGGTCAGAAAACCAGCAATCGCACCGAGCACAAAACCCGAAGCCAGCAGTTTGAACGAGTTATACAGGCTGTCGAGCAGACGCGGCCAATCATCGAGATAGACTTCGAGCAGAGACGAAGGCGGCTGAAAAAACGGCACAGGGAGCCAGGCAAACTTGGCAGTAAGCAACTCCCAAACCCCAAAAAATACCGCCAGAGCCGTCAGCCATGGCGACCAGTAAACCAGCCTTTTGCCAAATGCCGGATAGACCGCAACCAATGCTGCACTGACTGCCAGAAGGATCGTCCAACCGATGAACAAGCCATTGGTTTCACGAACATAAAGCGGCTCGGCAAAGCCAACCACCACATTGGGAAGGAAGACGGAAATCGTACTGACGATAGCCCAGGCGATCACCGCCACAAACGGCCATAGCGAGCGGCGAAGCGCGGAGGGCAGAGCCTCCCGCGCGTCGTCCTTTGACGAGATATAGACTGTGTCAGGTGATGACATTGGCGACGATCTTTTCGGCAAATGCATCCGTATTGGTATTTGGCCGGATGACATTAATGATTTTGAGCTCATCCACGAACAGAGCGACATCCTTGCGTAAGGCATCGCCCGTCGAATGATGGTCATGCGTGTGACTGCGCAGGATACGCGCCACGTCCGTTGCAGAGACATTACCTGGAACGAAAGGTGCAAAGATTTCAGCGCTTTCATCTGGATGCGCTGCAGTCCAAGCCTGTGCTTCTACGATTGCACGCGACAAGGCGCTCGCAACTTCCGGCTCATCACGAACCAGACTGCCGCGCAGACCCAGCACACAGCAGGCGGAATTGACGTACTGACCATCAAGATTGGTCGCGACTTCCTTGAGACCATCACGCTCGCGCTGAAGGAAGGCGTGCGGATCATCGCCAGCCACGGCCTGTACTTCACCCTTCTTCAAGGCTTCCGCAAAAAGATCAGCCGGATATTGCAGCCACTCTATTTCGGTATCCGGATTGATGCCCTGCTTGGCCGCCTGAATGGCGAAGAAGTTGCGGATTGGGCTTGCCTGATCGCTGACGGCAACCTTCTTGCCTTTCAGATCAGCAATCGAATTGATACCTGAACCGGGTGCAGCCAGAAGACGCATACAGCCGCCATGCGTTCCGACCGTCAGCGATACGTCAAACCCCTGCTCCAGAGGCTTAAGCCAGCGCAGCGCCATGCCGATGCCGCCATCTGCCTTGCCGGTGGCAATTGCCTGAAGCAGCTGATCGGTTGGACCGGAGAAATTGACAGGCTCAACAGTCAGGCCATATTTCTCAAACAGTCCCTTTTTGAGTGCTACCGAAATTGGCGACTGACACACAGCCGTCTGCCCCCAGGCCAGCTTGATCACCCTTGGAGACGATGTAGTGCCTTGCGCAAAAGCCTTGCGCACAAAACCATTGGAACCACCAATGGTTGCAGCACCAAGACTAATCGCGGATGCCCCCAGAAAAGCACGCCGAGATAGATAAGATTTATTATTTTCGGAAGTCATGCAATCACCCCTACATATAAATACAGATGATTGAATTTACTTATCGAAGATTGATAATGGTAGAAATGTTTATTCAATTTATACTACGTAATTAAAATTTATTTCTTATTAATAATAACGAATATTCATACTGATAATACAAACCAAATAAAACGGAGATGGTACTCCCCGGTCATTTGCTAACCATCTTCACCGCTGATCATTAAAGACCAAGAAGCCTGTAGCCGCCGCCATGATAGAGAAGCGGCTCGCCGCCGCCGGTCACAATCTTCAGTGCCCGTCCGATAATGATAGCGTGGGTATGGCGCTCAATGACGTCCTCAACCGCGCAATCGACCGAAGCCAATGCGCCATGCAGTGCCAGCGCGCCGCTTTCCAATGCATACCATTCGCTACCCTCATACCGGTCAGCGCCCTTCACACCATCTTTTCCTGCAAAACGGTCTGCAATAGCCTGCTGACCAGCAGACAGAATGTTCAGGCAGAAATGGTTGTGGCGGCTGATCACTGGCCAGACTGAGGAACCACGGTTGATGTTCACGATGATTGTGGGAGGATCGACAGACAGTGCCGTCGCAGACGTCACCGTTGCGCCCGTGCGTCCTTCGTCAAACCCTGCTGTAACAACGCTTACCCCACCCGCAAGCTGTCGCATAGCTGCCTTGAGCTCGCCTGGAGAAACCTCGATATCTACAGGCTCTTCAACATACTGCGGAATACTCTCGCGGAGATATGTTACCGTTGATCCCATGTCTGTTTATTACTCCAGATTTATCAATCTGCCACACGGTAGCAGCGCTCGACAGATTGGCCGAGAATGCGCTTTCTATATTCGACTGATTTTGTAGAAAATTAAAACCAGCAGCGGCGCAATTACGCACCACTGCTCATTGTTCTTGGCGGTTAAGCTGATAAGCCGAGATTATCTTTCAATGTTTCTCCGGCATAATCGCTGCGGAACACACCTTTGTCCTGAAGGATCGGTACAACCTTCTCAACAAATTCGTCGAAGCCTCCGGGCGTAAGATGCGGAGCAAAAACGAACCCATCGGCTGCATCAGCCTGCACATAGGCGTTGATTTCGTCCGCTATCGTTTGCGGTGTGCCGACAAACTGCTGACGCGCTGTAACCTTAATAATCAGGTCACGGATGCTGAGCTTGTCACGTTCAGCGAGCTCGCGCCATGCACGCGCCGTATCAATGCGGTCATCATAGCGATTGGCGCGCCCGAGAGCCAATTGCTCGTGTGCAACATCCGGCTCCAATTCTGGAAGCGGTCCATCCGGATCATAATTTGAAAGATCGCGGTTCCAGACCTGCTCAAGAAACGTAATGGCAGATTTCGGGCTGACCTGCTGGAGACGGATTTCCCGCAGCTTTTCTTCTGCATCTTCCTGCGTATCGCCCAAAACAAAATTGGCTCCCGGCAGGATTTTCAACGAATCTGGACTACGACCATAATGAGCCAAACGCTGCTTCACATCGCGATAGAACTCTTTCCCGGCCTCCAATGTTCCATGACGCGAATAGATGACGTCGGCGTGGCTTGCTGCAAGATCCCGTCCGTCCTGCGAGTCTCCTGCCTGCGCAATAACGGGCGCGCCTTGCGGCAAAGGTGCGAGATCGGAGTGGCCAGCAATGTCGAAATGCTTGCCCCTGAAAGCAAAATCACCTCCAGCCCAGATTTTTTGCGCGGCATCAAGAAACTCGCGCGCACGATCATAGCGTTCGTTGAAGGGAAGATGATCACCTCGCCGGAAATTCGCGCCAGTAAATGCACCCGGCGACGTCACCACATTCCAGCCTGCACGCCCGCCGGAGAGAATGTCAAAAGTGGCAAGCTGCCGCGCAAGCGCATAAGGTTCGTTGAATGTGGTTGTTAGCGTACCAATAAGGCCCACATTTTCGGTGATTGCAGAGAGTGCGGTGAGAATAGCCACCGTATTGGGCCGACCAGCAACATCAAGCTCGTGAAGCTTTCCCTTTTGCTCGCGCACGCGCAAGCCTTCCGCAAGAAAGATGAAATCAAACTTGCCGCGCTCGACCGTTTCAGCAAAATGCCGGAATGAGGAAAACTCGATCTGGCTACCCGCTGCCGGATCGCTCCATACAGTGAAATTGTTGACGCCCGGAAACTGCGCTCCGAGAATAACCTGCTTCAGCTTTGTCATTTTCCCGGTTCCTTCGCTCAGGCGGCTGTTGAATAACGATTGATTGCTTCCGGCAGACCAAACCGCGTCCGCAGCGTGGTGCCTTCGCCGTTGTGAACAAGCTTGTGAGCCTGCAATGCGGGCAGCAGTTCTTTGAGAACGAAATCGCTTTGCGATTGCGGATCAGACAAGCGCAACCTTATGCCCGAAGCGCCCCATGCTTGGTTCTCAATAACGGCATCAATCGTTTCCTGAACACTTGGCTTGTCAGAAAGCGCGAGGTCGGCGACGACAAACGGCGCTGCGCGATCATGCACGGATGCGCTGGCAGCTCTGATAAGCTGCTCATCTGGTGTAACAAAAACCACATCCGCATTTCGGGCGACATTCAACTCATCAAGCTTTGAAAGCGTTGCAGCTACAATCGGCTGTCCCTGTGGTGGACGCGGCGTGATCGAAGGGCCGAGAACCCGGAAATTGTCGCTCTCAAAATTGATGTAATGCAGTTTGGACGCATCGAGAAACCGCTGCGTTTTCTTATCGCGAATAACTGCATCGTCTTCCCAGCTATCCCAAAGCCTGCGAATAACTTCGATTGCGTCTTGAGTGTCCGTTTTAAGCGCCTGTTGATCAAGCGAAGGATAACCATTCAATGCACCCAGCGCTTTGCTGGCTTCCAGATCGCGCTGTTTTGTGAGCTGCTGCACCAGCAGCCCAGCGCGCCCCTCGCTGACATAATCAAGCGTCGCAATGGCGGTCGAAACGTGAAAAGGTTCAAGAAAATTGACCGGAGCACCGGGGATGATACCAATATTGGTGAGACGTGGTGCAAGCCAGTTTGCCAGCAAGATGGCATCCAGCCCATCGCCGCCCTTGTGTGCAAACTCATCTTCCAGTGTCAGAAATGCAACTGCACCATCAAACGGTTTTGTCAGCTCCGTCCAGAACTGCCGCGATTGCTTGAGGCTGGCTCGAGGTGCGGCTGCGGCGCTGATACCCACGCCTAAGAGCAGGGCTTTAGACTGCGTCATGATTTTATTCCGATCGTAATTGAATGGATTGGATAACTAGCCAGCGCGAACGACGCTCAGCTCTGGCTTGCTTGCGCCCGAGGCGGGAAGAAGCCGCGCAAAGTCAGTGAGTATTTGCGCATAATCCTCGGCATGAAATTCGTAAGGCAGCTCCAGCCGAAATTCGGAGACAAGCGGCAGAACAGGATCGGCTGCGAGTGTTTCCAGAATTTGCTCTGTCGTGCCCACAATATCGGGCAGAAACAAAGTGCGGCGCGGACCATGGGCGAAACCCGTTCGCTTGTCGCGTTCGGCGGCGAATTCCGCATAGCGGCGGCGCGCATCCGGACTGGCGCTGTCAGTGGGAAGGATCACCCGACCAAGTGCAACATGCGGCGCACGTTCACGCACCCATTCCTGACGGAACCGTTCTATGAGTGCTTTTTGGGCTGTCAGAAAATCATCCGTGTTCTCACCGCTAACAATGTTTCCTGTCAGAAGATTAAACCCAGCCCGCCCCGCCCAACGTGCTGAATTCTGTGATCCACCGCCATACCAGAGGCGGTCGGTCAGCCCTTTGGCAAAGGGTCTTAAACGCGGAATTTGTGCTCCAGCGGAATTGCCTGCTTCGGTTTCGTCTGAAAGTGGTTCTGACCGCAGTGCCTGTGCCAGTTTTTCTGCACGCGCATGACTGTAATCAGCGATTGGAGCTGCATCCACAAAATCAGCGATCAAATGCCCAAAGGGCGGCGCGCCGACCGAAACACCGACATTCAGCCTGCCATGGGACAGTAAATCCACCGTCGCCAGATCTTCAGCCAGCCGGAACGGATTTTCATAACCAAGCTGAATGACCGCCGTACCAAGCCCGATGCGTTGCGTCCGCTGCGAGGCCGCGGCGAGAAATGTAGTGGCAGATGAAATACCGCGCTCCAGATGGCGCTGGCGCACCCATGCGCTGTCATATCCCAGCCGCTCTCCAAGCTCGAAAAGCTGTAAGGTGGCTTCTAACCCCTGTACAGGATCATTCTCCCGATGACTGCCGGGAATGAGAAAGGCAAAATGTTCAATCTTTGAAAGAGGCATGGTTCGTTTCCCTTCTCACGCGGCAGTTTCGCGATAGCTTTGCAGCCGCGCTAGAATTTTTGCTTCTTGTACTGCTTTGCGCTCCTGCACCCGCTGTGTTGCCTCTTCAAATGAGGCAGATGCCGGATAGATTGGGGTGGAAATCAGCTGCCCCGACTTAACACCTATATGCTTTTCAAAAGGCAGCGAGCGGTATTGCTGCACATCAACCGACGTGTCGAAAAGTGGACGATAACCGAGCGAAATATAAAGCGCGGTTGCTTCCGGCTGGCGAAAGCCGGTGGATAGATAGGCGCGCGTGTAGCCTAAATCACCAGCACTCTCTTCAAGCGCCAACACAATGCGTCGAGCCAACCCCTGCCTTCGCAAATGCGATGCCGTCCAGATACGTTTAAGTTCCACTGTCTCGTCGTCGTGGCTCATATAAGCGCCACCAGCGATGGTTTCGCCATTGCGCTGAAGCAGCAGAAAACCACCAAGCGGAGCCGAAAATGCCTCTGTCGGATAGCGTAGGATTTCCGTTCGCGCGCCACCAGGACGATCAAGATTGCCGTATCGACCGTCATATTCTTGCACCAGCCCATCAATGAGAGGCTGCGCTGCCGGGTCCAAAAGAGAGGACTGGATAATAGTATCAACCATAGAATGCCTCCGCTGAAACAAATCCTGTCCGACGTGTATTGAGTGGAAGCAAAAAGCCACCATCGAACAGTATCTTCCTTTAACGGTGCATCTTTGTTGGGCTGTTTGCACGGCATGAACGTTTAATGAGTGCGCAAATATTGGAAGATCGTTGCTCGATTAATATTCTACAAAAAACATAGATTACATCTTCATTGAATTTGTTAGTGAGGATGAAATGCCCTACGCGCTTAGTTTTCTCGATAAGAGCCCCATTCATGATGGAGAAGCAGCCAAAGAGGCGTTGGCCCGCACGATTAAGCTTGCGCAGAAGGCAGAAACATTTGGCTTTCACCGTTTTTGGGTGGCAGAGCATCACAACTCACCGGGGCTTGCCAGTTCGTCACCGGAGGTACTGATCGGGTTTTTGTTGGCTCATACCCATCATATCCGGATTGGTTCTGGCGGCGTGATGCTGCAGCATTACAGCGCGTATAAAGTCGCTGAGAACTTTAATCTGCTTGCATCACTTGCCCCGGGAAGGGTCGATTTGGGCGTCGGGAAAGCACCGGGCGGCCTGCCACTTTCAACCCGCGCACTGCAAGGGGCTTATGACCCGGACCGAAAGCCGTCCTTTAAACAGCAACTCGCAGAGCTTGATGGCTTTCTCGATCATGGTTCAGAGAAATCAGATGATGAAAATGGCATTGCCGCATATCCAGTGCCGCCGCACAAGCCCGAACGCTTCCTGTTGGGAGCGAGCGTCGAAAGTGCGGAGCTTGCTGCTCGCCTCGGATGGGATTTTGTCTACGCCGGACACATTCAGGGCGATCCGGCAGCAATAAAAGAAGCGGTTGAAGCCTATCGGGCAATTGCGAACCGCCCTGCCATTTTGGCCGTCAGCGTTATTGTTGCTGAGAGCGATGCTGAGGCGGAAAAACTGGCAGGCGATATTCGTCGCTTCCGTGTTTCGGTCGAAGGCCTACAGCCGGTCAATGTCGGCAGCCACGAACAGGCGCTTGAATATGTGCGGCAGGCCGGTGCCACACAATACAGCATCGAAGAGCGCACGCCCCGTGTCGTCCGTGGCACAGCCTTGCATGTTCACACTGAACTTCAGCGCCTGCATCGTGAGTTGGACATCGCTGAATTCGTTATCGACTGCCCTGTCTCAGAAGGCAGGCATCGTCTCAAAACCATTGAGCTGCTCGCCAATAGTCGCCCGGCAATCGCGGCATAACCTCCCCATTTTCCCCGACACTGGATATTCAACGTGGTAACAAGACGAGCTTTTCTGGCTGGCGCCAGCGCCCTTACCCTGATCATTGCCGCTGGTGCTGAAATCACTTCAGCCAAAGCGAATGCTGAACCCGTCAGCGGTGGTTCTCTCACATGGGGTGTGGAGACAGAGCCAACCACACTTAACCCCCATTTGAACGGTCAGGCCAAAGCCAAGCTCATCTTACGCAACAGCTATGAATCCCTTTTGGCCCGCACACCGGAGGGTGGTTATGTACCGTGGCTCGCCAAGAGCTATGAAGTTTCTGAAGACGGCAAGACCTACACGTTTAAACTTCGCGACGGCGTGAAGTTCTCGGATGGTGAGAAATTCGATGCGGCGGCTGTTGCTCTCAACTTTAGCAAACTCAAAGAACCCACTTATTCGGGAAGCATCAGTGCAGGCCATGTCGCGCGTGTCAGCGAAGTAACCGCCGTTGATCCACTCACAGTCGTCATAAAACTCGACCGCGTTTACGCGCCCTTTCTGGATGGTGCTGCGGGCATAGAACTGATCTCGCCCAAAGCATTCGAGTCTACACAGCTGAAGGCTGGTGGAACAGAAGTCGCAGGAACCGGCCCATTTGTTATCGACCGTTATATCAAGGGTCAGGAAATCCGTTTCGTTAAAAACCCGGATTATAATTGGGCGCCCGAAAATGCCGCTCATCAAGGCCCGGCCTATCTCAATGATGTGACCTATCGTTTCCTGCCTGAATCCTCAGTGCGTATCGGCGCACTCACTTCCGGGCAGATTGATGCCGCAGAAGGCATCTCGGGCAATGATGCCCAACTTTTCAAGGATAACCCGGAATTTAGCTACCAAACTTCAATCAATACCGGAACGCCTTATACGCTCTATCTCAACATCACCCGCGAACCCACTTCCGACGTCAATGTGCGTAAAGCAGTGCTGGCTGCCGTCGATGTCGAACGCATCATTCAGTCGGTTTATCGCGGTGAACGTGAACGTGCCTGGGGCATTCTTACCCCCGCCGACACCGATTTTTATGACAAGTCGATTGAAGGCACTTACGGGTTTAATCCGGAAATTGCCAATAAGCTTCTCGATGACGCTGGTTGGACGGAACGCGATGCGGATGGCTTCCGCACCAAAGACGGCAAACGCCTGACAATCGAGGTTGTGCAGTCACAATCCACAGTGCGCGACCAGCGGGATATTCTGTTGCAGGCGGTGCAGGCACAGGCCCGACAGAATGCGGGCATCGATGTTGCGCTGCAATATGTCGATGCGGGCACCTATTCCAGTCGTCAGAAAGACGGCGAATACGGCATCATTCCAAACTCGACCACGACGCAGGAAAACGGCGTCACCATCTATTTCCATTATCTGCCACGCCATAAGGGCGGTTCAATCAACTATAGCCGTACAGAAGACCCCAGAGTCTCCCAATGGTTGGAACAAGGCGCTTCCACGCTCGATCCCAAAAAGCGCTTTGAGACTTACGCAGAATTGCAACGTTTTGCGCTGCTCGAACAGGCGTATGGCCTGCCGCTCTACGTTCCTGCCGATCAAATCGTCGCATCATCCCGCGTTCAAGGCATTGGTTTCCGCCCTTTCAAGCGGCTTCCGGAAAATGCCTACGACATCTGGCTTCAAGAATAGAGCGTATTTCCGAAAACCGTTCACACTTTTCGGGATGCGCTCTCATACCATCCTTCTTACGAGAGACCGATACATGCTTAATCGCCGATATTTCCTGACACTCGGAACCGCACTTTTCGCAGCGGTTGCACTGCCAAAACTCGCATTCGCGGAAGATGCCAAACCCGTTGAAGGTGGCAAGCTGGTCTGGGGTGTTGAAACCCAGCCTGCAACACTCAATCCGCAGCTTAATGGTCAGGACAAAACCAAGCTTCTGCTGCGCAATGCTTATGAATCGCTGCTCGCACGCACCGCTGACGGCGGTTACGTATCTTGGCTTGCGAAAGATCATAAGATTTCGGACGACGGTAAAACCTACACATTCACGCTACGCGATGATGTGAAGTTTACGGACGGGGAAAAATTCAACGCGGAAGCTGTTGTTGCCAATATCACGGCGCTCAAAGATGCAGCCTATTCCGGCAGCACGAGCACCGGACCCGTGTCGCGCATTGCAGAAGCGAAAGCGCTTGACGAAAACACAGTCAGTTTCACGCTCAAGGGCATTTACGCGCCATTTCTCGATTATATTGCCAGCCTCGAAATTCTCTCGCCTGCTGCATTCAAATCCGAAGAAATCAAATCCGGCGGACCTGAGGTTGCAGGAACCGGTCCTTTCATTTTGAAGCGCTATGCCAAAGGACAGGAACTCAACTTCGTAAAAAACCCGGATTACAACTGGGCACCGGCAAATGCCGGTCATCAGGGTCCAGCCTATCTTGATGAAGTGACCTATCGTTTCTTGGGCGAGTCCTCGGTCAGAACCGGCGCTCTTACGTCTGGTCAGGTTGATGTCATTGAGGGTGTGTCCGGCAATGATGCAGCCTTGTTCAAGGACAATCCTGATTTCACCTATCAGACGGCTTTGAACACCGGCACGCCTTATTCGCTTTTCCTCAATGTCGAATGGGGGCCGACGCAGGAGCTTAATGTTCGCAAGGCGCTGGTTGCAGCGATTGATGTCGATGCCGTTCTCAAGTCTGTCTATCGCGGGGAACGCACCCGCGCATGGGGCATCACTTCGCCGATTGATCCGCAGTTCTACGACAAAAGCATCGAAGGAAAATACGGCGCCAATCCAGAGCTTGCCAACAAACTTCTCGATGAAGCAGGCTGGACCGAACGCAATGCGGAAGGCTTCCGCACCAAGGATGGCAAGCCACTGACCATTGAAGTTATTCAGGCACAGGCAACCGTGCGTGATCAGCGCGATGTTCTCTTGCAGGCTTTGCAGGCACAGGCGCGCCAGAGTGCGGGCATTGATCTCAAGATCGTTTATGTGGATGCCGGAACTTACACAGATCGCCGCAAGACCGGCGATTTTGGCTCGATTGCCAATTCCAATACGCCAACCGACGCTATCGATATCGAGCTGCATTACCTACCACTCGATAAGGGCGGTTACATCAATTACAGCCGCGCTTCAGCGCCCGAATTGGCGCAATGGCTGAATGGAGCCGCCTCAACGCTCGATCAAACCAAACGGTTTGAGCTTTACAGCAAACTGCAAAACTTCGCCATTTTGGATCAGGCCTATGCCTTGCCGCTGTACGAGCCTGAAGATCAGGTTGCGGCTGCAAGCTATGTCAAAAGCATCAGCTTCCGTCCATTCAAGCAACTTCCTGAAAGCGCTTACGACATCTGGCGCAGCGAATAAACACGCCGTCCTGCGGACTTCGGCACAGAGGAGCTACAGATCATGGATGCTGAAAATACCACGACCATCGGTCGCGCACCCGCAAGCTGGTTGCCCCGGCGTTTTGGAGTCCCGCGTAACAGCCTTACGGGACAAATCACTCTTCGCATAAGTTCAGGCCTGCTGGTTCTTTGGGCCGCGATCACGCTGAGCTTCATCAGCGTCCACCTCGCGCCGGGCGACATCGTCAGCATACTGATTGGCGAGCAGTTGCGTACGCCGGACGTTGAAGCTGCCATTCGCGCAGAATGGGGGCTGGATGATCCCATTTTCATGCAATACCTGTCCTATCTCGGACGTATTCTGCATGGCGATTTTGGCCGCTCTTATTATCTGCAGACAGACGTTTCACAGCTGCTGTTTTCGCAGATGTGGCCGACGCTAAAGCTCGCAGGGGCCGCGCTTTTTGTGGCAATCGTCTTTGCCGTGGGCAGCGCTGTTTTGACAGCCGGTAAAAAGCTGCCACGCTCAATCGCAGCGGGCACAGAACTTGTACTGATTTCGACGCCATCCTTCTGGCTTGGCATCGTTCTGCTCTTCGTCTTCTCCTTCACACTCAAGCTATTTCCGGTGTCGGGCGACAGAAATTTCGCAGCACTTGTTCTGCCAGCTTTGTCGCTAGGTTTGTCTTTAGGCGCGGTCATTGGACAGGTTTTGCGCGAAGGTCTGGAACGCGCGCTGGAAGAACCCTTTGCGCTCACCGTGCGCAGCTGGGGGACAAACAATCTTGTGCTGCGTTTGAGACATGGTCTGCGCCATGCATCGCTGCCCGCAGTTACGCTTACAGGCTGGCTGATTGGTGGACTTCTTTCAGGGGCCGTCATTACCGAAGCCGTCTTCGGACGTCCCGGTCTTGGGCGCATCACCGTTGATGCAGTGCTTTATCACGACCTACCGGTGGTGCTGGCTGTCGCTATCTTCTCGGCGTTTATCTATGTGGTGATGAGCACCATCGTTGATGTGCTCTATCTGCTGATTGATCCGCGCCTGAGAACCGAAGGCCGGAGATAGATCATGAGTGTCACCCCCGCACTTGAAACACACTCAACGGCAAAACCCGCTGGCACAAGCTTACGTAATCTGGCCCGATTGGTCCTTTCGCGCCCGGCACTGGCACTACCATCGCTCTTTCTAACGCTAATTGCCGTTGCAACGCTCTGGCCGGGTTTACTTACAACGGCCGATCCATTGCTAGCCGATCCGCTACAGGCACAATTGCCGCCTTCGGCAGAACATTGGTTTGGCACCGATCATCTGGGCCGTGACGTGTTTTCCCGCGTGGTTCACGGTGCGCGCTATTCCGTACTGATCGGCTTTAGTGCTGTGGCTATCGGTGCCATTGCTGGCTCGATTTTGGGGCTGCTGGCTGGACTATCGCGCGGCCTGATCGATGAAACGATTTCGCGTTTTCTCGATGTGGTGTCTTCGTTTCCCGATCTGCTGCTGGCTCTTGTTTTCATCTCGTTCACAGGACCGGGCACCGTCAATCTGATCTTTGCACTCGGGGTCGCCATCATTCCGCGTTTCGCCCGCGTCGTGCGCGCGCAAACCTTTGTTATTGCGCAAAGCGGTTATGTCGAGCAGGCGAAAACATTTGGGCTGAAGCGTCACATCCTCGCGTTGCGGCACGTATTGCCCCACGCCATTGCGCAGGTACCAATCCTTGCAACAATCGGACTTGGCACAGCGATCATCAGCGCTGCGGGCTTGAGCTTTCTTGGCATGGGACCGCAACCGCCAGCACCGGAATGGGGCGCGATGCTCTCAGAAGCGCGCAATTATCTGCGTGTTGCATGGTGGATTGGCGTCTGGCCCGGCCTGGCCATCACACTCACCGTTATCTCCATCAGCATTCTCGGACGCCGCTGGCAACTTGCCTTTGAAGGCCGGAGGCAGTCATGACCACGCCCCTTGTTGAAATCCGAAACCTTTCGATCAGTTTTCAGCGTGAAGATCAGACATTGAAAGTCGTGGAAGGCATCAATCTGACCATTTATCCCGGTGAGACGATGGCGCTTGTCGGAGAGTCCGGTTCGGGCAAGTCGGTGACGGCACGAGCACTGATCGGACTTTCAGGTCCAAGTGCAATCGTCAAGGCTGACCTTTTCGAGATCGATGGTCTGAATGTCCTTGATTATCGCGACAAGCAATGGCGGGGTTTGCGCGGCAACAAGATCGGTTTTGTCCTACAGGACGCGCTGGTTTCGCTCGATCCGCTACGTCGTATCTCGCAACAGCTTTCCGACGCCTTCGGGACAACAAGCTTTTTCCGGCAGCCGGATGTCACGGATCGTAGCAAGGCATTGCTGCGCTCGGTCGGCATTCCCGACCCTGATCGCAGATTGCTGCAATATCCACATCAGCTTTCCGGCGGCTTGCGGCAACGCGCACTGATCGCAACAGCGGTTGCGCGTTCGCCGTCGCTGTTGATTGCGGACGAGCCAACCACAGCGCTTGATGCGACGGTTCAGAAACAGATACTTGATCTCCTTGCGGAGCGTCGCCGCGCTGGCCACACACTTCTTCTGATCAGCCATGATCTTGCCGTCGTCTCGCGGCTGGCGGATCGCGTTCTGGTCATGCACAATGGCCGGATCGTTGAGGAAGGCCCGACAAAACAGATCCTCAATGCGCCGAAGGAAGCCTATACCCGACATTTGCTTGAAGCCGTACCGTCGGCCGGATCGCGGGGCTATCGGCTATCGCCAGCACAGCCGCACCAACCTCAAGTCAGGGTGGCCCTGCCAGCAAAGCGCATCGATGAGAGCACCAATGTTCTGGAAGCCAAAGGGCTTTTCAAACATTATGGCAAAGCCAACACGCCTTTGGCCGTCAATGATGTCTCGTTCTCGCTGAAAGCTGGTGAAGCGCTCGGCATTGTCGGAGAATCCGGCTCTGGCAAAACCACTGTTGCAAAGATCGTTCTGGGACTCACAGAACCCGATCAGGGTACAGTGCATATTGATGGCAAGCTCTGGAGCAATCTGCGCGAGGAGCAACGTCGCGAACAACGTGCGCATATGCAACTGATTGCGCAGGATGCGCTAAGCTCATTCGACCCGCGTTATACGGTTGAAAAGATCGTCGGTGAAAGCCTTGATTCAGTTCATATCTATGGTGATGAACGTCGCAAGCGCGTGGTGGAAGTGCTGGATGCCGTCCGTTTGGGATCCCAGTTTCTTAAGCGCTATCCCCGTGAATTGTCGGGCGGCCAGCGCCAGCGTGTCGCCATCGCGCGTGCCTTTGCACCGAGTCCGAAACTTCTGATCGCCGATGAGCCTGTGAGCGCGCTTGATGTGTCGGTGCAGGCTCAGGTACTTGACCTTCTGGCTGAGCTACAAGCTGCCTCCGGCACGTCACTTCTGTTCATTTCACATGACCTTGGCGTCGTTCATCATCTGACAGACCGCGTTCTGGTGATGAAAGATGGCCGCATTGTTGAAAGCGGCGCCGTTGAACGCGTCTTTTCCCAACCACAGCACAATTACACACGCGCCCTGCTGGATGCCGTTCCAACGATCAGCGCCGCTTAGCTTACTATTTAACGCGCATCTTTTCCGAAAACCGTTTCACGCTTTTCGGGATGCGCTTCTTCAGGAGATCACCATGACCAGAACACGTACCCGCCGCTTGAAAACCCTGTTCGGTGCCAGCAACGTTGTTTCCGCGGACACTGACCAGGACAAGACCTTTGGGTTCAAACGCGCAATAGAGCTGGCAAAGAAGGCTGAAGCCGAGAAAATCACCGGTCTTTTTACAGCCGACCTTCTACAACTTGATCCGGCGGGTCTTGCAGGCACCACCGGAACGCAAGACCCGGTTATCGCGCTTGCAGCGCTGGCACATGCGACTTCACATATCGGGCTTATTGCGACCGTATCCACGACATTTCTGCATCCTTACAATCTCGCACGCCAGATTGGAACACTGGACCATTTGAGCGGTGGCAGAACCGGTTGGAATGCCGTGACCTCTTCGGTCGGCGAAGAGAATTTCGGCGGCGATCTGCCAAGTCCGGAAGAGCGCTATGAACGGGCTGCGGAATTCATCGAGATCGTCAACGCGCTCTATGATGCAAATGAACGTGATGCGATCACCCGCAAAGCTTCGGGTAATATCTCTGTCCACCCGGAAAAATTTCACCCTATCAACTATCGTGGCAAGCATTTCAGCGTAGAAGGGCCACTGAATGTGCCACCTCTGCCGCAGGGTCGTCCGGTTCAGTTTCAGGCCGGCCAATCCGACGCCGGTGTCACGGTTGGCGCCCGCTATGCTGAAGTCGTCTATACGTCACAGCCGAAGCTCGAAGATGCTGTGGCCTTTGCCGCCGAGCTGCGCCGCCGCGCAGCACAGTTTGGCCGTGGCAACAATCTGCCATTCATCATGAACTCGCTTCATTCGCTGATTGGCTCTTCTGAAGCCGATGTTGCTCGCCGTCTGAAAGACAAGCATGAGGCAATCGACTATGATCAGGGACGTGTCAAACTTGCAGATATGCTCGGCGGGCATATTGATCTGAGCGATCTGCCGCTCGACAAGCCGCTGCCGGAAAACCTGTTGCCGGAAATCACCAGCATTAACCGTCGCCGGGGCCGTGTCGAAGTTTTCCGTCGCTATGCGCGCGAAGGTTTGACCTTGCGTCAGTTGATTATTGAGGCACAGGAAACCGGTCACTGGTCGATTGCAGGCACGCCGGAGCAACTCGTCGATGCGATTGAAGAACGCTTCAACACAGGTGCTGTTGACGTTCTCACGCTGCATGGCATTGGTAATCCCGATCAGGAAGATTTGCTTCTAAATGGTCTGATCCCGGAGCTTCGACGCCGGTCGTTGATTGATACGGATTATATCGGTTCTGACTTCCGCGCCAATCTGGAACTGCCAGCCTTATCCGTTGCAACACCATCTCAAGCCCGGAGCGCCTGAAATGGCAAAGCGTGAGGGTTTTCTGCGATTTGGCTTGTTTGTCTATCCCGTCGGCCACCATATTGCGGCATGGCGGCACCCAGATGCTGTTGCAAATGCTGGCATCAACTTCGACTATTACCGCAACGTTGCCTCGCTGGCAGAAGCAGCCAAATTCGATTTGCTGTTTCTTGCCGATGGTGCGGGAACCCGCGGCGACAATCTCGAAATTCTGAGCCGCACAGCGCACAGCTATATAGCACAGTTTGAGCCGCTCACGCTTTTGTCCGCGCTCTCGGCTGTCACCAACCATATCGGTCTTGTTGCAACGGCCTCATCGAGCTTCAATGAGCCTTTTCACATCGCACGAAAATTTGCCTCACTTGACCATTTAAGCGGGGGTCGCGCAGGCTATAACCTTGTGACTTCGGCCAGCGACTTTGAGGCGCGCAATTTCAACCTCGACCGTCATTATGAACATGCCGACCGTTATGAGCGGGCGGAAGAATTTGCCGATGTCGTCAAGGGGCTATGGAACAGCTGGGAAGATGATGCCTTTCTTTATGACAAGGAGCAGGCACGGTTCTTCGAACCTAACAAGCGGCATGTGCTTAATCACAAGGGTAAACACTTCTCGGTTCAGGGACCGCTAAATGTACCGCGTTCGCCGCAAGGGCATCCCGTGACGGTGCAGGCCGGTTCATCGGCGGCTGGAAAGGACTTGGCAGCAAAAAGTGCAGATGTTGTTTTCACGGCACAGCAGACTGTTGAGGAAGCCGCCGCTTTCTACAAGGATGTCAAACAGCGTGCAGCACACTATGGGCGTGATGCAGACGATATCAAAATCATGCCGGGCATTTTTCCGGTTGTTGGTCGCACGAGACAGGAGGCTCAGGATAAGTTTGACGAACTCCAGAACCTCATTCACTCGTCTGTGGGGCTCAATATTCTCTCTTCGGGCTGGTCTGGTCCCGACCTTTCGCAGTTTGATCTCGACGGTCCAGTGCCTGAGTTGCCGGAAACTCAAGGCAGCAAAAGCAGACAAGAGCTTCTGTTTGAATTAGCGCGGCGTGAAAATCTGACCATTCGTGAGCTTTATCTACGGGTTGCTGGCGCGCGTGGTCATCTGCAAATCGTGGGCACCGCGACGGACGTTGCTGACGCGCTCGAAGAGCGTTTTGAAACCTATGGCGCGGATGGTTTCAATGTGATGCCGCCTATCTTCCCGGCAGGTCTGGAAGACTTTGCCGAGCTGGTTCTGCCGGAGCTTCGTCGCCGCGGGCTTGCCCGCAGCGATTATGATGGTCCGACATTGCGGGACAATCTCGGTTTGAAAATACCGATCCATCCAGCTGCATCGGTTCAGAGTTCAGACACCTTAGCTGCCATCAAAAAAGCGGTTTGAAGGGCGTGGGAGGCCCAGGTGTTCACGCAGCGTGCTGCCCTCGTAATCAGTGCGGAAGATACCACGGCGCTGTAGCTCAGGCACCAGTCTTTCCGCCACATCATCAAGGCCTTCCGGCAGGAAGGGGAATACAACCGTGAAGCCGTCACTGGCATCCTCTTCCAGCCACTTCTGCATTTCATCGGCAACGCTTTCGACGGTTCCGACGAAAGCAAGACCTGAATAGCCGCCGTAACGCTGGGCGAGCTGACGGACAGTCAGCTTTTCCTCTTCGGCCAATTTGAGAACTTGCGCCCTGCCCGACTTGCTTGCATTGGTTTCGGGAATTTGAGGCAAATAGTCGTCTGGATCAAAGCCTGATACATCATGGCCCAGAGCAATCGACAACGATGCGATACCGCTATCATAATGAACAAGACTATCGAGCTTCGCACGCTTCTGCTTGGCTTCCTCAAGGCTATCGCCAAGGACGATGAAGGCTGCAGGCAATATCTTCAACGACGATGGCGCGCGACCGGCGGCAGCCAACCGCGACTTCAAATCAGCATAAAGCTTTTTTGATTCAACAATGTCTTGCGGCGCACAAAACACCACTTCCGCCGTTTCTGCCGCCAGCTGGCGACCCGGTTCTGATTGACCAGCCTGAACAATCACCGGCCATCCTTGTACGGGACGCGCAATATTAAGTGGTCCACGCACATTAAAATCATCGCCATGATGATCCAGAACATGCATCTTGGATGGATCAAAGAAGATGCCGCTTTCCTGATCCCGGATGAATGCGTCATCCGCAAAGCTGTCCCAAAGTCCCGTTACAACATCATAGAACTCGCGCGCACGCTTGTAGCGTTCGCCATGCTCGACATGCTCGTCCTTGCCGAAATTAAGCGCTGAATCGGGATTGGACGTCGTGACGATGTTCCACGCTGCGCGCCCCTGGCTGATATGGTCAAGCGAGGCAAAACGTCTGGCAATATGATAGGGCTCGTCAAATGTGGTGGACGCCGTTGCGGCCAGTCCGATCTTGTCAGTCACCGCAGCCAGAGCCGACAGCAGCGTGAATGGTTCAAACGATGTAACCGTATGACTGCGTTTCAGCGCCTCGACCGGCATGTTGAGGACAGCAAGATGATCCGCCATGAAGAATGCGTCGAATTTCGCCGCTTCAAGTTTGTGAGCAAAAGCCTTCAGATGCTTGAAATTGAAATTTGCGTCGGCATAGGCACCGGGATATCGCCAAGCGCCAGTATGCAGGCTTACAGGGCGCATAAACGCCGTAAGATGAAGAGACTTGTTCAATTGATCGTTCCTGAGGCTATTGCGAAATGAGGTGGGCGCTTCTCGATGAGCGTTTGTCAGAACGGTGATTTTACGACTACGTACTCATTGAGCTAAGAAATATGATTGCGCTGCCTGCGCTACTCAAGGAATTTGCGCTTCATATTTCCGTGATTCATGGATCATCGTGCTAAGCGCCCGTCACAGAGCAATGTTAGACTCTATCCCAATATCTTGCGTTGGCTTTATTGGGTTTTATTGACAAACCCAACATGGCATATTTTCAAAGTGGAACCGGCTTCAGCGTTTTGACGTTGAAGATATCGATCCGATCAGCCTTGGGATAATCAGATTATCCCGTTGGGTGCGGAGGAAAATAACCAAGGGAGGTCAGAAAGATGAAAGCACGCACAGCAAGTGTTGGTGATCTGGAAAGCGTTTTTCACGACCTTTCTGAGCGAATGGCAGCGGAATATATCGCGGCCGGGAAAGACGTAAGATCGGCCTACGATAACCTTACCATGAACCTGCGCGAAGGACGCGCACATGCACTGATTGAAGACGACAAGGTCGTGGCGATCATTGCCTGGCAAGAGGCGGATGATGGAACAGATACCCTGTTTGCGGCGAAGGAAGACTTCTTCAATGCGCGATCCGTCCGCTTTTGTCGGAAGCACATCAAGCAAATTCAGGCGCTTTCCGGCGACCGTCCGATACATTCCAGAAGCTGGCGTGATCGTCCTGATGTCGTTAAATGGTTTCGGATCATTGGTTATCGGGAGATCGATGGCGAGCAAGGTTCCAAGCTTTTTGAGCTTGGTGCCCCAGCTGGAAACAGCCTCTCCAGCCAGTAAAATTAAGCAGCGCCGCGTTTATCAAGCGCGGCGCGGTCTACCGCAAGCCTTCAGCAATTGCATCAATCGTTGCTCTCACGCGTGATGCAAGAACACGCCCGCCCGGCCATATGATACGGATCGGTAACGAAGGCGTTCTGATATCCGGCAAAACCTGAACCAACGCGCCGGACAAGAGCTCGTCTTCGACCAGCCAGCGGGGTATCTGCACAAGCCCCAAGCCAGCAATACCCGCATCGACGATCATATCAAAAGCAGCAAAGCTATGGTTCGCGCGGATATCGCATCGAACCTTTTCCCCATGCTCGTTTAAAGCGACCCATGGTTCGTTCCGCCCACTGCGAAACTGTGTGACACAGAAATGCTCTTGAACGTCACTCAGTTTCGAAGGCTTACCATAGGCCGATATGTAGGAGGGTGATGCACAAATGATGACGTCCTGTTGACCCACGCGTTTAGAAATCAGATCCGTACTATCGGGCAGATCACCGATCCGCACCGCAAGATCGTACCCCTCTTCGATGAGGTTCACGACGCGGTTCTCAAATGACACTTCAAAATGCAGCTGTGGGTGGGCTTGTGCGAGTTGCATCAACAAAGGTGCAACGCATTTCCGGCCAAACAAATCCGGCAGATTAATCCGCACCCGTCCTGACGGAACAGCTATGCGGGAAGAAAGTGCAGTTTCTGCATTCGCAAGTTCTTCAAGCGCCCGACGGCAGCTTTCCAGATAAACGCGCCCCTCGTCGGTCAGGCTTAGACTACGGGTCGTGCGATGAAACAACCGTACGCCGAGACGATCTTCAAGCCGCGCAACAGACTTGCTGACTGCAGATTGCGACAGGCCCAACACGGTTGATGCAGCCGCGAAGCTGCCCGATTGCTCAGCCTGAACAAATGCTCTGATACCGTTAAACCGTTCGTTTGAAATCATATGTCGATAATATTTGTCGTGATTGAATATAAATAATGCCAGAAATGCGAAATTTTCTCCATGATAAATTGCCTTTCACAAAGTTTCAGAGTTGTGAAGGATGAGCAATGTCAGAAGCACTGCAAGATAAGAAAATCGTTGTGATCGGTGGAAGTACCGGGATCGGGTTCGCCGTTGCAAAGAAGGCAGTAGAAGCAGGCGGCAAGGTCGTTATAGGCGCACGCGATCCTGCAAGACTTGGCCAGGCTGCTAAAACTCTGGGAGAGAGATCAACCGCATTGGAAGTCGATACCTCCGACACCGAATCTCTTGCGACATTCTTCTGCGCAATCGGCGCTTTCGATCATTTGTTCATCCCGGCAGCCACCTACACCGTGGTCGGCCTCGACAGCGACGACATAGAGGCAATTGAAAGCCCGTTTCGTTCAAAGTTCTGGGGCCAATACTGGGCTGTAAAGCACGCTGTTCCGCATCTCGATAGGACTGGTTCGATCACCTTGATGGCCGGTGCGGCCAGTGCAAGGCCAATCAAGGGTGGCGCAGTTTATGCAGCTTGCAACAGTGCAATCGAAGGGCTCGGTCGCGGGTTGGCGATTGATCTGGCACCCATCCGGGTGAACACGATTTCCCCCGGTACAATCGACGGCCATCTTTGGCAAAATCGTCCGCAGGAAATGCGCGAAATGGCCTATGAACACTATCGTCAAAATTCGCTTGTCGGCAGACCAGGCACTGAATCCGAGATTGCCGATACAGTACTTTACCTGATGGGAAACAGGTTTGTGACCGGATCGAACCTTTATCCGGATGGTGGATACGCGCTTCGCTAACAGCCTATATGACAACTGGCTGCAATATCTGAAGTTTCTAATGCAGCCGATTGAATTTAATAGGTTTCTCCGCGCAGATGGCTCGCCAGAAAGCCGAGATTATCTTGTCCCCAATAGGTCTCAGTATCGTAAATATAGGTCGGAAAACCAAACACACCCCTATCGACGGCACGTTCGCGATCCGATTTCCATTTGGCCTGAACGTCGTGATCATTCTCACGGCCCAACAGATACTGACCGTTAAAGCCAGCTTCATCGGCGACGGCACTGCGGACTTCCGGCTTGCCAATATCCTTAGCCTCAGACCAAAATGCATGTTGAAGTACACGTGTCAGCTGCAGCCAGTTTTGACCTTCAAGATAGGCAGCAATCACACTGAATGAAGCAGGTGTGGGGTCACTCAGAGCCGGGCGGCTATCAATGAAAAGCGGTTTGCCGCGAAACTTGGCCCAACGCTTGAGATCTTGCGCGCCATAGGCGCGACGGGCTTCCGGACGATTGCGCGAAAAGATGCCGCCATTTTCCTCGATGACGGTCGCAAGATAAGGCTTGATTTCGATCACATGCCGCTCTGCCAGCTCCTCAAGCGTATCAAGCCCGAGATATGACCAGGGCGACCCGATGGAAAAGAAATAATCGATCGATTTTGGCACGTTTTATCCTTCTGTATGTGAGTGCATCCCGACAAGTGTGAACCTGTTTTCTGATAAGATGCGCGCAGGAACGTTATTAGAACTTCGGCAATCCGGGCGGATTGGTCTCCGATTGTTTGAGAGCCTCTTCCTTCAGATGCCAGCGGTCGAGAGTGCGGGCATAGTCTCCGCTTGCGATCAGGCTGTTGGTGGCAATGGTCAGTGCATCGGCAAGTCCGCTGCCTTTGCGCGTTGTAATCGCCACATCCGAGCGATCCGGCCAGCCCGCACTCAGCGTGCCGACACGTTTGATATTCTTGTCACGGGAGGCGATGAACACGAGCTGCGCGTGGGGCTGCACGATCACATCGGCCCGGCCCGATTGCAGAGCCAGAAGGCTTGCAGCTTCGTCATCGTAATATTGCAGTTCCAGCGGCTTGAGCCCCGCCTTCTCATTCTCTTCGCTCCATTTGACGAGAATGCGCTCCTGATTGGTCCCAGCACCCACGATGATGCGGAGGCCTGCAGCATCCATGGGTTCCTTGATGGAGGTAACTTTACTGTCGGCTTTTACGAAAAAGCCATGCAAGCCCTGCCGATAGGTCGAAAAGTCGAACTTTTCCTTGCGCTCTTCCGTTACGCCAACATTGGATATCACGGCATCATATTTGCCGGATGCGAGACCCAGCGGCCAATCGATCCATGCGACCGGAACGCTTTCGAGTTCAAGCCCAAGGCTTTCCGCAATCGCCGACGCATAGTCTGCATCCGCACCTACAACGGTCTTGGCATCTGTGGCGTAAGCCGCCAGCGGCGGACCGCCCGGAGCAACGGCCACAGTCAGCTTGCCCGGCGTGACGAATTTGAAATCTGCAGGAATGGCAGCGATTGCTGCAGCATCTTTCTGCACGTGAATGCGGCCAGCCTGCTCGGGTGATAAATCAAAATCATCCTCCGAAAAGGCCGGCAGGGATGAAGCGCCTAACAACGCCCATGCAGTAACTAACAGAGCACCTGCTCTCATGAACCGTTCTCCATATATGTAAATTAAAGCGGGCTGGCATATGCGTCCCCTCATGTGCCAGCCCAGCCCCTCACGAGCCGCTCTTCGGCAGGCCCTGTGGATTTGTCTTGGCTTCGGTGATGGCTTCCGGTCCAAGGTTCCAGGTATCGAGAACCTTGGTATAGGCACCGCTTGCAATCAGATCGTTGAGAACATTGGTCAGTGGAGCTGCAAGCCCACTGCCCTTGCGCGTTGTGACCGCAATCTCGGCGGTGATCGGCCAGCCGCCACTGACCGTGCCAACCAGCTTGGTCTTGCCATTGATACCAGCGGAATAGGCCTGCGTCGCATTCACGCTGAACACCGCATCGGCGCGGCCACTTTGAATGGCGAGATCCTTGACCGCGTCATCGTCGTAATATTGCACCTCAATCGGTTTCAGACCGGCTGCAACATTCTGACGATCCCATTCCAGCAGCACCTTTTCCTGATTGGTGCCTGCATCGGTGATGATCTTGAGGCCTTCAATATCCTTGGGCTGTTTGAGCTCCTTGATCGCGCTGTCAGCCTTGACGTAAAAGCCAAGCTCATCCTTGCGATAAGTGGAGAAATCAAACTTCTCCTTCCGCTCTTCCGTCACTGTGACATTGGAAATCACGGCATCGAATTTGCCCGAAGCAAGCCCAAGAGGCCAATCGGCCCACGCAACCGAAACCAGTTCGAGATCGCGTCCGAGACTATCGGCAATGATCTGTGCCAGATCGACATCGTAGCCGATGACAGTCTTGGAATCTGATGCATAGTCGTGCAGCGGCAGATGCCCGCTGGTGCTGATGCCAATGGTCAGAACACCGTCTTTGACGAATTTGAAGTCCTTGACCTCATCGATACGCTTATCGATTTTTTCAACCCGCAAACGGTTTGGCTGTTCTGGACTGAGATCAAATCTGCCCTCACTCCATGCAGCATTGGTCATCAGCAAAGCCCCTGAAATCAGGCCCGCAGTGAAGTATCCCGCTTTTCTGATATAAGTCATATTCCCATCTCCTTGAGTGTAGAACTCTATGTAATGACCTGATTTCTTTACCTTTTATCCCATTACGAGCGGATCTTACGATCCGCTTTTCGGCAATCCGGCAGGGTTGGTTTTGGCCTCGTCAACGGCTTCAGAACTCAGGCTCCAACGCTCAAGCACCTGATGATATTTGCCGTTCTTGATGAGTTCATTGAGCGACAGCGTCAGCGCATCGGCCAGACCGCTGCCCTTGCGGGTGGTGATTGCCACCTCGGCCGTCTGCGGCCAGCCGCCACTTACCGTGCCGACAAGCTTGGTTTTGCCGTGCTGCGATGCGGCGTAGGCCTGCACTGCATTGACGCTGAAGACCGCATCCGCACGACCGGATTCAAGCGCGAGGCTCTTGACCGCATCGTCGTCGTAATACTGCACTTCGACGGGCTTAAGACCGGCTTCGACATTCTGCTTGTCCCACTGCAGAAGGATGTTTTCCTGATTGGTGCCGGGATCGGTAATGATCTTCAGGCCCGCAATATCCTTTGGCTCTTTCAGCGATGTAATCGCACTGTCCGCCTTGACGTAAAACCCTAGCTCATCCTTGCGATACGTTGAAAAGTCGAACTTTTCCTTGCGTTCTTCGGTCACGGTCACATTGGAAATCACGGCATCGAACTTGCCGGATTCAAGTGAAAGCGGCCAGTCAGCCCAGGCGATTGGCACCAGCACAAGCTCACGGCCCAACGTATCAGAAACCAGCTGAATGAGATCAGGATCGAAAGCCACGACCGTCTTTGCATCCGTTGCGTAAGTGCTGATCGGGGGCACCCAAGGATTGATGCCGACGACGAACTTGCCGTCCTGCACGAACTTGAAATCCTTGGGAACGGCATTGACGGCGGCTTCGCTCTTTTCCGTGCGCAGACGGTTTGGCTGCTGCGGGCTCAAATCGAGTTCGGCGGAAAAGGCTGGCGCGCTGAACAGCGTTGCTGCTGCCAGAAAGCTGCCCAGTATTGCGTTCTTGTAGTTGCCTGATTTCATTGAATGACTCCTGAGAATAATCTGAATTTTGGACAAACAATCCCCGTCGATTGCCCCGTCAGGGCAATCGCAATTGTCGGGAGTTGTGGTTTTGATCCTGAGTGCATCCCGAAAAGTGGGAACCGGTTTTCGGGATGCGCTTAAAAACAACGGGCGTTCTGGCGTCAAAGGACTTTTGCGAGAAACTCCCGGGTTCGGGGATGCGTTGCCGCATTGAAAAGCTGCTCCGGCCTGCCGGTTTCGAGAATACGGCCCTCTTCCATGAAGACCACCGTATCCGCCACTTCACGGGCAAAGCCGATCTCATGGGTTACGATGACAAGCGTGGTGCCAGAGCGTGCAAGCTCCTTGATGACATCCAGCACTTCACCAACCAGTTCAGGGTCAAGGGCAGAGGTGGGTTCGTCGAACAGGATGACTTTTGGATTGAGGGCCAGTGTGCGGGCGATGGCGACACGTTGTTGCTGACCACCGGAAAGCTGGCGCGGATAGGCAACGATTTTTTCGCTGAGACCAACGCGCGCCAGCAGACGCTTTGCAATCACGGTCGCGCCATCCCGGCTCAGTCCACGGACAATCATCGGTGCTTCGATGATGTTTTCCAGCACAGTCAGATGCGGGAAGAGATTAAAGTTCTGAAACACCATGCCAACATCGACGCGTTTTTTCAGAATGTCTTTTTCTTTAAGCTCGTAGAGAGTGTTACCGCTCTGGCGATAGCCCAGCAGTTCGTCATCAATCGAGATAAAGCCGTCATCCACACGTTCCAGATGATTGATGGATCGCAGCAATGTCGATTTGCCTGAACCTGATGGTCCGAGGATCGCAGTCACGCTGCCGGGTTTGATATGCAAGCTGACATTATCAAGAACGAGATTGTTGCCGAAGCTTTTGGATACACAGTGAATGTCCACCGCACCGCGTCGTGCACCTGTGAACCCGTTGATAGCGAGCGCATCAGTAATCTGTACGTCCTGCTCGCGGCTGACTACGTTCTGCGCTTTGGTCGATGTCGTTGCTTGAGCAGGAATGAAACGAGCGAAAAGGCGTGTCAGTATGGCTGGAGGCGGATTGCGCAATGCACCGCGTGAGAAATGGCGTTCGATGTAATATTGCGCAATCGACAGCACCGTCATGATGATCAGATACCAGACGGTTGCGACCATCAGCAGGGGAATGACTTCTAGGTTGCGGCGGTAGATGACCTGCACCGTGTAGAAGAGTTCCGGCAGCGCAAGCACGTAGACCATCGACGTGCCTTTGGCGAGACCGATGATTTCATTAAAGCCCGTCGGAAGTATTGTGCGCATGGCTTGCGGAAGCACGATGCGGAAGGCCTGTCTGCGTCGCGGCAAGCCGAGAGCGGCGGCAGCTTCGAGCTGCCCCTGATCGACAGATAGAATGCCGCCACGGATAATCTCGGAAGAGAACGCAGCCTGATTGAGACTCAAGCCCAGAAGTGCCGCAGCAAACGGACTGAGGATTTGAACAGTGGGATATTCGGCAAAGGTGATATCCGTATATGGGACACCAAGCCTAACAGTTTCATATAGATAGCCGAGATTGTTCAGAACCAGAAGCAGGACGATGAGTGGAATGGATCGCAGCAGCCAGATATAGGCCCAGGAAAGACCGGATAGCAGCGGCGAGCGTGAAACGCGAGCAAGCGCGAGTGCGGTTCCCAGTGCAAATCCAAGCACCGTTGCAAGCGCTGTCAGCCACAGCGTCCGCATCAAACCGACAAGAACGGGCTCTGACAAGAACCATTCTGCAAAGACTGACCAGCCCCATTTGGGGTTGGTCAGAACCGACTGCAGTACGGCGATAATCAGGCCAGCAGCCAAGATAGTACCAATCACACGCGCCGGATAGCGCGCCGGAACGATCTTGTAGTGCTTGAAGTCACCCGGACTTACGCGGGAATTAACTTCCCCGTCTGTCCCTGCAAAATCTGTAGCAATTGCCATAATCAACGCCGCTCCGAAATATCATTTAACTTCTGATCCAATGCAGACATGTCTGTCATGGAAGTCACTCTGGTTGATTTTCCGAGATGAGGCATCAAGTTTCAAAACAAATAAGTCTATTTAAACATCGATCAGTGGATGTTTTTTCTATAACACCCACTCTTGTACCCTAACATTTACTTATCCAAATGCCGCGTGCTCCGCAGTCGCATCGGAATGATTAAAATCAACTTGTCTGATATTCTCTATATTTTTCTCGAAAGGCAAAGTCCCGTAAACCTCGGGGTCGGCGGACACATCGAAAAGCGCCGTATAACCATTTCTGAGATAAAGCTCTTTGGCTTCCGGCTGCCGGAAACCAGTGGTCAGATAAACGCGCTTGTAACCCTGACGGTGTGCCTGCGCTTCCAGCTCTTCAAGCACCTTTTTGGCAAGTCCCTGCCTGCGCAAATCGCTATGCGTCCAGATGCGCTTGAATTCGGCTGTCACATCGTCATAGCGCATGAATGCACCACCACCGATTGTCTGACCGTCACGGAGCAGCAGCAGGAAATTGCCGTGCGGAGGCGCGAAGGCTTCCGGCGGATATTTGTTCATTTCGGCTGCTGCACCCTCTTCATTGAAATAGGTGCCGTAGCGCGTGTCATACTCGATTGTCAGCGCCTCGATCAGCGGCACCGCACGAATATCGGTCGTTGAAGTGTAGAGAAATTCATCCGCCATGATGGGCCATCCATGTTGAAGAAATCGTGCAATCTCAGATCAGCGAGGCTTCGGTCAGCCGAACCCAAAACAGCGCGGCTGGAAGCAGGATTTCATCGTTGAAATTATAATTGGGGCTATGCAGGCCCGCACTGTCGCCATTGCCGACGAAGAAGTACGTCCCCGGCTTCTGTTCGAGCATGAACGCAAAGTCCTCGCTTGCTGTGCGCGGACGGAAATCTTCAATAACGGTGTCGTGGGGAAAAGTGCTGAGCGCGACCTGTCGCGCAAATTCCGTCTCGGCTTTTGCATTGATCAGGGCAGGAAAGCCCCACTGATAATTGACATCAGCAACAGCACCAAAGCTTTCGGCTTGTGAGCGCGCGACAGCTTCAATCCGCCGCCGCAACTCTTCACGTACAGTTTGCGAGAACGAGCGGATGGTAATGCCAAGATCGACATGCGCGGGAATGACATTCAACGCATCGCCGCCATGAATGGAGGCCACCGTCACCACACCCATATCAAGCGGATCAAGATTGCGTGCGACCACCGTTTGCAGGGCCAGAACAATGGATGAGGCAACCACAACCGGATCGACCGACTTGTGTGGTTCTGCACCATGACCGCCACGCCCGTTCACACGAATTCTTGCGCGATCCACCGATGCCATCGCGGGCCCGGTCACGAAGCCGAACTTTCCTGCGGGCACACCCGGCCAGTTATGCAAACCATAAACAGCATCGCACGGGAAGCGCTCAAAGAGGCCTTCTTCGATCATGCGTCGGGCACCTGCCCCGATCTCTTCAGCGGGCTGGAAAATCAGATGCACCGTGCCGGAAAAGCAACCAGACTGGGCGAGATATCGAGCCGCTGCCAGTAGAATGGTCGTATGTCCGTCATGGCCACATGCGTGCATCACACCAGAATTGCTGCTTGCGTAATCAAGGCCAGTCGCCTCGATAATCGGCAGGGCGTCCATGTCCGCCCTGATGCCAATGGTCTTGCCGGAGTTGCCACGCTTCAATGTGCCAACCACGCCGGAACCGCCAACGCCGGCTGTAACGTCATAGCCCCATTGCTTCAGATAATCTGCCACCAGAGCAGATGTGCGGGTCTCCTTGAACGCCAGTTCCGGATGGATATGAATGTCGCGACGCAAAGCGATAAACTCGTCGATAAACGAGGCAAGACCTGCCTCGATTTCCAGTTTCCGGTTTACGTCTGGCGACCGTTGAATATTCATGCCGCACCCTTTCGGTGACTTCCGGCATCATTGTTTTCAACGGGCTTCGCATAACGGCTCTGCGGATGCTCCAACCCAAGATTTCCGCGCAGCGTATCGTGTTTCAGGCTGTCTTCATGATATCCGCGCTCTTCCAGAATTGGCAGGACATGGGCAATAAAATCATCCAGCCCTTCGGCAATCACCGGGAAGCCTAGAATGAAACCGTCAGCGGCCTTCTGCTCTTTCCAGAGAATGACTTCGTCGGCAATTTTCTCTGCCGTGCCGATGAAGGAAGTGCGTGGTGTAGCCACATTCAGAGCCACTTCACGCAGACTGAGCTTATTTGCAGCCGCGTCGCGCTTGATGCGATCGGTTGTCGAACGAAAGCTGTTCTTGCCGACATCACCAAGGTCAGGGAAAGGCGCATCGAGATCATAGGCGGTGAAATCATGGTGATCGAAGAAACGTCCGAGATAGGAGAGCGCTTCGTGGATGCTTACGAGATTGCGGATCGCCTGGTATTTCTCTTCGGCTTCAGTTTCGGTTCGTCCAACAATGGGGCCGATGCCCGGATAAATGCCGACATCGTCCTGCGAACGCCCATGGGCAACCGCACTTGCTTTGATCTGCGCATAAAATGTCTGGCTGTCCTTGATGGTGCCGGCATTGGTGAAGACGGCGTCGGCATGTTTGCCCGCAAGTCCTACACCCGCTTCGGAAGCACCGGCCTGAAAGATAACAGGCTGGCCCTGAGGCGAGCGCTGGATATTGAGCGGCCCTTCAACCGAGAAGAAGCGCCCCTTGTGGTCGAGCCGATGGAAACCTTCGGGTTTGTAAAACTGTCCGCTTTCGCGATCGCGAACGAACGCATCTTCATCCCATGAATCCCAAAGACCTTTGGTCACTTCAAGATATTCATCGGCGATTTCATAACGAAGCGCGTGCTCGGGATGTGGCTTGCCATAGTTACGGCCTGACCCTTCGAGCGGTGTTGTCACCACATTCCAGCCCGCACGTCCGCCGGAGATGAGATCAAGCGATGCGAATTGCCGCGCGATCGTAAACGGGTCGCTATAGGACGTCGAAACCGTGCCTGCGAGACCAATGCGCTTTGTGTTTGCAGCGAGCGCTGAAAGGACCGTCAAAGGCTCAAAGCGATTGAGAAAATGCGGAATGGAAATCTCGTTGATATAAAGCCCGTCCGCGATGAAGGCGAAGCTGATGCCAGCCTCTTCGGACTTGCGTGCCGCATCAATGAAAAACTGAAGATTCACGCTGGCATCTGCCGGCCCGGATGGATGTTTCCAGGCATTCATATGTCCGCCTGCACCCTGCAGCATCACACCGAATCTAATCTGCTTGGAACTCATTTGAGGTACTCCCTATAGCCAGTGGCTTTGGATCAGGCGGCAATAGCCAGACGTTCGCCTGCGAGGCTTTCGATGGCAGCTATTCTTAGTTCATGAGAAACAGCGGGAAACTCGAGCACAAACTCAGCCACCCCATATTGCTCGTGCAGTTCATCGAGCTTCTGCTTCACTTGTTTTGCTGAACCCGCGAGCACATTTGGATGTTTTTCTTCAACCCGATAATCAGTCTCTCCAGCCTGCCGCGCAAACTCGGCGGCTGCCTCCTGTGTGCCAACCGAAACTGATTGTCCGGAGGTGAGATGAACCTTGAAGATTTTAATTTTCGAAACCGCAGCATCAACCGCGTCTTGGCTCTCGGCAACGACCGCACCAAGCGCCAGCACGGGCACTTTTCCAGTCACATTGTGATAGGCGTCGAACGTCTTCTGCAGATTGGCAGTATCGCCGTTCAAATGACCGGCATAAACAAAATCCCAGCCGGAATGCGCGGCGAGCAACGCGCTTTCAGGGCTTGCACCCAGCACGAATTTTTCCGCAGACACCTGTGGTTTGGGAGTTGCGACCAGTCCTTCAAACGGGCCGGAAGTGATCTTGTCACCGCCAAGAAATGCGCTGAGCTGTTCAAGCTTGCTGTTAAAATCGAGCCGTTTTTCGCTGCCTGTTTCCTGCTGCAAGGCCTTGGTTGACAATGGAAGTCCGCCTGGAGCCTTGCCGACACCGAGATCAACGCGTCCGCGCCCAAGGGCTGCTAGAAGGTTGAAGTTTTCGGCAACTTTGTAAGGGCTGTAATGCTGCAGCATCACGCCGCCGGAACCAATCCTGATCCGCTTTGTCGATGCCAGAAGATAGGAAACAAGCACCTCAGGTGAAGGCCCGGCCAGCTCATCCGCGTGATGGTGCTCCGCAACCCAGAACCTCTTGTAACCCGACTGCTCCGCAGCCTGCGCATAAGAAACTGTATTTGCGAGCGCTATTTCCGCGCTCCCTGATTGCGCCACCGGGCTCTTGTCGAGAAGGCTTAACTGATAGGGCATCGGCACATCCACTTTCGCTGACCATCGCAATTTCGGGCAGAACCCTAGACGCTGCGCGCGAACATGGATCAGCCGAGCGTAGTTTCTCGGCTTCGTGACAAAATCTCAAAGATCAGGCGACTGAAATATGCGGTATTGGGGCAAATTTATTCTGTGTCGGTGGAATATGTTGAAACGGACTGTTTGATGGCAGTCTGGTCCACCTTTCCTTATGAAAAATGATTGAAAATTCTCACAGCGGCTAAAATGTACTGCCGCTGTGATTTATCATTGGGTTGAATTTAGAGATAGCGACGTGGATTGGCTGCGAGATAGAACGTATTGATTAGCGTATTGATATCGAACACAGGCAAGCCGGATTCCGCCGCAACATACGATGAAAACGGGCACATATTGGTGCATTCAAGCAGAATAGCGCCTGGGTTTTCGCAACTCGCCATAAATTCCCGCGTCATTTCCAGCATTTCTTCCTTCAACACTTCCGTGTCGAGATAATCGCGACCTTCAATATAGGTCTGTGGAAACTCGGCATTCTGCTTCATTCCCTGCACCTGCACAGGGATTACATCGGACGACCAGCCAACGCCTTTGAAATGCGCGTCATTCATATGATGCGCTCGCTCAGTGAAGACACCGATGACTTTACCAGGTGGCAGCATGGCGTGAATAATCGGCGCCTGCATCAGCGATGATGTGAAGACCGGAATGTTGACCGCTGCGGCAATATCTTTCTGGAACGGCCCCAAAAAACCACAGCTTGTGGTAATGGCGCGTACGCCCTCCGCTTCGAGTTCGCGTGCCGCCTCGATGAATGGTTCGATCAGTTTTGGATCAGGATTTTTGCCCATGATACGTGTGGCATGTGCACCTTTTACTGTCTTGTAACGCACAGGAAAATCATAGGACAGCGCATTGCCGATATCGCCAGCAGGACGAGGGAAAATCGTGTCCAGCATCAGCACACCTATTTGCTGGCCATAATTGGTGAAGCCACCTTTGAGCATCATAGTTTCATTCCTCTGAACTCAGGATAATCAAAGCATTTCCAGCAAAAGTGCGAAGCGGTTTTGCGTAGGGATAATGCGTAAAAACAAAAAGATAGAGCGGTTCAATATTAACTGGAACCGCTCTAACAACCGAAGCGCGCGGGCGAGAAGGCGCGAACGCTGTCTGATGGGGGTACGTTGTTGATTGCGTCGAGAACGATCTCAGCGGTTTTGGGGGCTGCAGCGATCCCAATATGACCGTGACCGAAGGCGGCAATGATCCCCGGATGGTGCGTAAGTTTGCCTATCACCGGAACGCCATCTGCAGGCGACGGGCGATGCCCCATCCAGAGTTTGAGATGCTGCAGATCCTGCTTTTCCAAATTGGGATAGCTCGCCAATGCGTGCTTAAGCAGCACCTCCGAGCGTCGCCAGTCGGGCGCTTTCTCCACCGTTGCCAGCTCGACCTGACCGGATAAACGCAAACCCATATTGGTGGGTGTATTGCCCATCCGCCCGGTGCTCGGCATGATCGGGATATCAAAGGGAAGCTCGTTCAAGGGCAAGGTCACATGATACCCGCGCTCGCTTTGCATCGGCACATACAAGCCGAGATCGCTCATGATGCGCCCGGAATGGATGCCCGCTGCCAGCACGATATAATCGGCGGCGATACTCTCATCATTATCGAGCACAACACGCGGCGAAACACCTGTGAGAACTTTTACGACGTTCTTTCGAATAAAACGAACGCCTGCCTTTTCCGCTTGCGCTGCAATACCCGCAACATAGCCTCCAGTATCAAGACAATGCGCGCCTTCCTTTACATGAATGGCGAAGCGAAAATTGCCTCCAAGCGCAGGAATACGTTCACGCAATTCTGCTTCCTGCCATTCGTCGAACAGAATACCGTTATCACGACGCAGCTGCCAGCTGAGAGCCTCAGCCTCAAAGGCTGCACGATCAGGATAGGCGTAAAGCAGGCCCTTCTGCACGATGAGATGTTCCTGCCCGGTCTTACTGGCCAGCTCAAGGTGGCGTTTCGGTCCATCATTAAGCAGCCAGTTGAGCTTGGCAGCAGTTTTTGTCACCCGCGATTTTGTGGCCCCTGCGAGCAGGAACCGGAGAAGCCATGGTGTCAGCCTTGGGACCGATTTCCAGTCAAGGGTCAGTGGCCCGTTGCGATCAAGCAGAAATCCGGGGACCTGCCGCCACAAGCCAGGCATACTCATGGGAATGATCGAGGCGGGACTGATCCAGCCACCGTTTCCGTAGCTTGCACTTTGCTCTCCGCCCGGTTCTGAGCCGTCGCAAAGCGTTACTTTCAAACCGGCATCAGCGAGCCGCAAGGCGGTGGTGGAGCCGATAATGCCAGCCCCGACGACAATTACATTGCCTGTCATGACATTTATCCGTTCTGTGCGTGCATTTATGCGAGACCGCCGTGGAAATGGCTCAGAAACTCTCGGGTTGCGGGTTCATGCGGCTCATTGATCACCTGACGGGCATCGCCGGTTTCAACGACGTAACCGTCCTGCATGAAGATGACCTTGTCAGCGACATCACGAGCAAAGGCCATTTCATGGGTCACAAGGATCATCGTCATGCCCTGCTCGGCCAGTTGTCGTATGACCGCCAGAACTTCACCGACCAGTGCTGGATCGAGAGCCGATGTTGCCTCGTCAAACAGCATCACATCGGGGCGCATCGCGAGCGCCCTTGCAATCGCAACGCGCTGTTTCTGACCGCCCGAGAGCTGCTCTGGTCTGGCGTCCGCACGGGCTGCAAGCCCGACCTTTTCCAACAGTTCCATGGCCAGTTCGCGGGCAGCCTTTTTGTCCTGTTTGAGAACAGTGACCGGCCCAATCATGACGTTATCGAGAACGCTCATATGCGGAAACAGATTGAAGTTCTGAAACACCATCCCGGTATTGGCGCGGAATGCCGCTAGATATTTGTCCGTGAGCGACACGTCCCCGGACGAGAAATCGATTTTCTGCTGACCAATTGCGATGTAACCCGCATCCGGCAGCGAAAGCAGATTAAGACTGCGGAGCAGTGTCGATTTGCCGGAGCCACTTGGCCCGATCAGCGCAACCACCTGCCCGCGCTCAACTGTGAGACTGATATTGCGCAGCACCTCAATGTCGCCAAAAGACTTTTTCAGCCCACGCACTTCGATCATCGGTTCAGCATTCATGGCTTATCTCCACAAGGCTTGCTTGCTTCATTCGGCTCATCATTTCAGCCTGCCTTCCAGCCCATGGGCGAGCCGTGTCAGAGGGAACAGGACAGCGAGATAAAGCACTGCAATCAGGGTGTAGGTTTCAAGCGGCCGATAGGTAGCCGAAGTAACCAGCTGGCCCTGATAAAGAAGATCAGGCACAGCAAGGACCGACAAAAGCGATGTGTTTTTCAGCTGAAGCACAGACTGGTTGACCAGTGGCGGCACCATGCGGCGCAGTGCCTGCGGTAGAATAATCTTGCCCATCAGCTGGCCGCGACGCATACCGATTGCACGCCCTGCATCCCACTGCCCCGCATCAATGGAAACGATGCCGCCACGGATGATTTCCGCATAAAATGCAGCACCATAGAAGGTAAGCGTAATGAAAGCCGCCATGGCAGGCGAAATTTCAAAACCAATCAGCATCGGGAGTGCGTAGTAGCACCAGACCAACTGCACCAGTACCGGCGTACAGCGAAATATCTCAACGACCGTCATAATGGGAACGGTGATGATTTTGTTGCCGGAAAGCCTGCCAAGAGCAAAGACTGTTCCAACGAATATGCCCGAGAGTACGGTTATAATCGTAAAACCGACCGTGTAGGCCAGGCCTTGGAGGAATAATCCCCGATACTGCCAAAGGCCGGAAAAGTCCCATTGATAGTCCATTAATTCACTCTTTCTGACATCCCGGCGAAGGCACGGGAAGACGTTGAGCTGAACAGCCAATGCCCCAGCGACAGGACATCGAACACCGGCAAGCCACATGTTTTTGCGACTGCTTGTGCAAATGGCGGCATGTTTGTGCACTCAAGAACAACGGCACCAAGATTGGGTTCGCGTAACTTCAGCTCTTGTGCGGCGTTTGTAATTTCAGTTTCAAGAGCCGAGCGATCATAAGTTCCGCTGCCTTCAATCAACTCGCGAAAGGCACCACCGCCTGGCATGCCAATCCTTGGCGTGCGGATGCTGGCACCACAGGCGGCGAAGATTGCATCGTCAAGGCTCGCTTCATCATAGGTGATTACCCCCACCGCGCGCTGCGGACCGACCAATGTGCTGACCATCGGCAACTGAAGCAGGCTGGAGGTAGCAATCGGCACCGACAGTTTTCCGTTTAAAGTGCCTTGGTGGCGCGCCATGAAGCCGCAAGAGGTAACGAGCGCCCTGCATCCTTCAGCAATCAGAGCCTCGCCAGCAATAACGAAGTCTTCGATCAACCCCGCACCACCCTGACGAATGATCTTGTCGGGTGATGCTCCGCTTACCTTCTTGAACCTTACCGGCATCTCCCATGATGCCGGATTCCCGACATCTCCGGGCGGACGCGGAAAGCCGGTGTCAAGCATGATGACACCGAGTGATCTTTGCTGATGCTGCATGATGGTTGACGCGTCAGAACTTCAAAGTTGGCGGCAAGTCAGATGGCTGCACACCCACTAGCGAAAGGCTGTTGACGATCCATTCATTGACCTTGCCGTCTTCACGACGTTTTTTGAGCCAAACGTCAACGTAGTCGCGGAATTCGCCGTTTGCATCTTTGCGCACGCCAATCGTGGTGGGTTGGCTATCCAGCGGCTCAGGAACAAATACTCTAAATTTGTCGCCAAGCTTATGCGCCGTCACAACAGACATCAGTGCGACCTGCACGATTACATCGGCCCGACCAGATTGTAGAGCGATAACGGTTTCATCCGCACCTTTAAGCGCGACAAGCGTGCAATTGGGCAACGTTTTGCGAGCGAAGAGATCCTGCGTAGAACCGAGATCAACCGTGACGCGGATTTCAGGCTTGTTCAGCTCTTCCCAGTTTTTGATCTCACGATCCTTGCTGGTGATGACGGAAAAGACATTGTCCATCATAGCTTCGGTGAAGTCGACCGATTTCGCACGTTCAGGATTATTGCTGAGAGCAAACATAATGTCGATCTTGCCACCTTGAAGGTCCATGACGGAGTTGCCCCAGGTGGTTTCGACCATTTCCAGCGGCACACCAATATATTCGGCGAGGTCCTTGCCCATGGAAACGCAGAAACCGTCCCATTCACCAGTGGCGAGGTTTTTCTGGTAGTACGGCGGTGTGCCGTTGAATACGCCGATGCGCAGCGCGCCCCGGTCCTTGATGGATTTCAGTGTCACGCCGTCTTCGACAGCCCACGAAAAGCCGGGCGCAAGCATGGCAGCAGTGCCGCCCAAAAGCGTTGTCTGGATAAACTTACGTCTATTCATCGTTGTTTCCCTCTTGTTGAACCGAGCATTACTGTGCGCCTGAATGCGCCAGGCTGCTTTCTCTATTAAATTTATTGGAAAGTACCACTGAGTAACTGACGTTCTCGATTCCTTCGATCTGTGCCAGCTCTTCAATCAATGCCTCCAGATCTTCGAGAAATCCTACATGAACCCGACACAATATATTCGCCGGACCGCTGATGGCATCTGCTGTAAGAATTTCCGGATAAGCGCGTAACGCCGCAAACAAGCGCTGCACTATGCGTTGTGAAGCTGTGATGAACAGATAAGCGGAGATGCTGTTGTCATCCTTGGTCCGACGGACGATAGCCCGGTATCCCAATATGACGCCGCGCCGTTCCAGACGGCCTATTCGTTCCTGAACACTCGATCGGGCAAGGCCCACGCGCCTTGCCAGTTCACTCGCCGGGAGACGTGCATTTTCCTCCAGGATACTGACCAGATTTCGGTCGATACTATCACCGTAGTCCATCGTGTTCCCTTATGTTTATTTGTAATGAGAATGCGGCGCTTTCTCATCAAATAAAAGCATTGAAAATTGGATTAAGCATGAATTAAACTCATGATTAGAATCTGAGGAAACCCATGCGCCGCTTTCTTCCTTCTCTTTCAGCTCTGCATGCTTTCGATGCGTCGGTGCGCTATCTGAGCTTCACACGCGCATCGGAAAATCTCGGCATGACGCAAAGCGGCGTCAGCCGTCAGATTCAAAATCTTGAGTCTTTTCTCGGTCTTAAGCTATTTGAACGGGCGGGGCCGCGTTTGGTTCTCACGGAAGAAGGACAGAGTTACTACGAGGAAGTTTCGCGTATTCTCGCAAAACTTGAAGAAGTTTCTATGGATGCAGTGCGTGGTTATAAAACGCAGAGCCTGCTCAAAGTTGGCCTGCCGCCGACACTAATGCGGAAATGGGCGCCGAGCATCATCAGCACCTTCGCCCGGACATATCCTCAAATATGGTTCGAGGTGTTTCCCTGCTCACATGATCTCGACTGGGGTAAATCCGATCTCGATCTGGCCATACTGCGCGGCATTGGCAATTGGGCCAATGTGCGCAGCCATCTGCTGTTTCCTGAAGAATTGGTGGTGATCGGTTCACCGGAAATTGTACCCGAGAACGGACTGACCGGAGATGTCGAATTGCTCGACTTTCCGCTGATCCAGAACTCAAACAGGCCAAGCCTGTGGCTGCACTGGCTGCGGGGTGCAGGTATTCATTACAACAAGCGTATCTTTGGGCCGCGCCTGCCAACACATGATGTAATCATCGAATGTGCTGTTGCAGGTATGGGGCTTGCAATCGCACCTAAAATTTTAGTGCAGGAGGAACTGCAGTCCAGAAAACTCAAGCTGGCACTTGAGCGCGTACAGACATCTGGCGAGAGCTATTTTCTCTGCTCAGCGCAGGCGCGGCAGGGCTCGAAAAATGTCCGACTGTTCCGCGACTGGTTCATTGCAGAAGCAAAACGCCACAAACATCATCTGCCTGTGGCGTCATCAGTTTAGATGTAAGAACGCTCAACTGGCTTCAGGTTGAGCGGATCTTCACCGCGCTTTAAAAGCCAAGAATAAACTGGCGGCACCCGGTCAGCTATCGATTCAACATGGACGTCGATAAAACACGGCCCGTCTTTCCAGGCAAAGGCTTCCGCCATCGCTTGGTCAACCTCATCGGCGGTTTTGGCGGTCCATGCCTTCAAGCCGTAGGCCTCGGCAATTGCCTGACCTTTGGGCGCAAGAAAATCGACACCGAAGCACTGGTTATGCCCCTTTAATCGATGCAGGCCTTTGATCCAGCCGAAAGTCGCATTGTTGAACAAAATAAGGATCGCGGGCACCTGCAAACGCACCAGCGTTTCAAGCTCGCCTACCGTCATGCCGAATGATCCATCGCCGAACAGTCCAATCGGTCGCTTGTCAGGATCGGCTCGCCAAGCACCGACAGTGGCAGGAAGTGCTGATCCAAGACCACCAAAAGCACGCGGAATGGCAAACCGTGTTTCCTGATCGTTGATCTTGAGAAAACGCGTCATATAGGGCGTGGGTGTGCCTGCGTCAGAGTAAATCAGGGCTGGTTGGCTCGACTGGCTGAGCGCTTCGTTGAACGAACGCACAACACGTTCAGGGCGCAAAGGAACACGCTCGTCGTTCAATGCTTCCTCGGCATGTTCCCAGAAGATGCGCCTATGGGCGTTCAATTCTTCGATCCAGCTATCGTGCTTTTTGGGCTCAATCGTCAACTCGATCTGCAGCAACTCATCCAACACCAGCAATGCATCGCCCTGAATAGAGAGCAGATTTTCGTAATTATTGGCTATTATTTCAGGCGAAATATCAATTTGCGCAAGACGTCTGTTGAGTGTGATCTTTGGGAAAGTCCAGCCAATCGTCACAACAGAACCAATGCGGGAACCCACAAACAATGTGAAATCGGAATGTTCCAACGCCCAGTTGGCATGAGGATGATAGCCATTATCTCCGATCACGCCGATGGCCAGACGATGATCATCGTCAATCGCACCCTGCCCCGTCATCGTTGTGCACATTGGAATATTATACTTCTCGGCCAGCCTTGAAATCTGCTCACCGGATCTAGCGCGATTAACACCACCACCCGCCACGATCAAAGGTCGATCTGCTTTCGCAATCAGTTCGAGCAGTTCTTGCAGCTTCTGTTTTGGCGGCAGTGTCGGGAATGCCGGGAAGGTTTTGCACTCTTCTTCGACATGCAACGATATCCGCGCCGGATCAACCTCCGCAAGAAGCATATCTTCGGGAATCTGGAGATGCACCGCGCCCGGTTTACCGGAACAGGCAACACGAAACGCACGACGAATGATTTCGGGCAGTTTTTCGGCCGATTTCACCTGCACCGAGAGCTTGGTCACAGGCTCAAACAGTTTTGCGCAATCAAGCTCGGTGAGAACACCGCGCCCTTCTCCCGGCAAAGGAATATCAATGGTCAGGAGAATAACAGGTATTGACGATCCATTCGATTCAGCGACCGGCGGCAGCGAATACATAGCGCCTGCGCCCGACGGACATTCAAAGACCCCGGGCTTGTTTGTAAAACGTCCATAGGCATCGGCCATATATCCGGCGGAGCGTTCATCGCGCGCCATGATATGACGTATTTCGCCCTCCCGCTGCTGCAGAGCTTCATACAGAGGCACGTTGGTATCGCCCGGCACCCCGAAGATTGTCTCAACGCCATAGCCAATCAACATTTGGACCAAAATATCTGCGCCGCGCATTCTCTACTCCTTTGGAATCGTGTTGGCGCAGCTTAGGTGCAATTTATTTCGGCCTGGACCGGCGGATCGGCGGCCCTATCTTAGGAGCGCCGACGAAACGCAGGCGCGCTACGGCGATAACGCCGCCCAAAACACCGCCCATTGGAGGAGCCGGTACAATATTTGTGACGTTATATGCCCGCGCCACGAAGCAGATTAAGCCGTGATTTACGTTTCTTAGGCGGCTCTGGTTCCTGAAACCGCAGCGAACGCGCCAACGCACTCAGTAAATCCGTTTGCGAAATGAGCCCCTGAACAATGTTGTCCTGATCCGTAACCATAATTGCATGAGAGCGACCGTCTGTCAGCAGCGGCACCAGTTTAACAACCGGATCATCTTTTTGCGCCTTTACAGCATTGATCATTAAAACACCGACATTTGCCGCAATTTGGTTCAGCTCGCGCAACCCGATAGTGCCAAGCAGCTTTCCCTGTTCGCCAACCACCGGCAAGGTGCGAATATTGTGCTCTAGCAGCAAGCGCCGCGCTTCGTCTGGGCTGTCGTGCTCGGCGATGCTGATAACATCGCGCGACATGATGTCTTTGGCCGTCACTGTACCATGGGTGCGGATAAGCGCCTGCAACTCGACCTGCCTTAACAGTCGGTCCAGATCACCCGGGTCAATATCAAACGTCTCATCGACTTCTTTCAGCGCCGAAGCAACGTCGTCAGACGTAAAACCGACCCGCAAAGGAGCAGGAAGGTCATTGGTCTTATGGGTATTGGCAGGGGCCGCAACGGGCACATGCGGATATTTCCGCCCAGCCAGTTTGTGAAAGGCGATGCCAAGGGCAACCAGCAACACAGAGTTCAACCCGACGGGTATGAAAGCAAAGTGATAGCCCAAATCGGTCACGTTTGAGCCACCAATAATAGCTGTCAAAGCGGCAGCGCCACCTGGAGGATGCAAGCAACGCGAAAGCGACATGATCGCAATAGCCAGAGCAACACCGACCCCGATGGCAATCAACGGATTACCTATGAAACGAACAACTGTGATGCCGACAAGCGCCGAGATCACATTTCCTCCGATGACTGACCAAGGTTGTGCCAGTGGACTGGCGGGAACTGCAAATATCAGCACTGCAGAAGCGCCGATTGGTGCCACGATCAAAGGCAGTCCAATCCCCTTACCCACAACGAGTGCGGTTATTAGACCCGTCAGGCAAATGCCGATCAATGCGCCAAGACTGCCAATTAACCGGTCGCGCAGATTGGCACCCGCCAATATGGGCACAAAAAGCCGAAAACCGTTGAACATCATCGGTTCCTGTTTCTAACCGTGAGCAAGAATATTTATCGATCCCAACAAATTCAGTAACCGGAACAAGGAACGATGTCGCGCAGGCTTATATCAAGTTGCCCCCGATTACGAGAATGCATTTTCATCAACGGCACAAACTTTAAACCTACGGCTCAAATTCAAGTGAACTCTATCAATGCGAATTTCATGGCTTTAGAGCATTTCCAGCAAAAGTGGGAACCGGTTTTGCGTTCGGAAATGCGTAAAACAAATAGTTACAGCGGTCCCAACGATTCAATATTAACTGGAGCCGCTGTAAGCTTCGCAAAAACAAAGAGATAGAGTTAATTCTTCAGACTCGCTAAAGAACTTCTGCCTGTTTCAAGTATCAAGGACGACTCGCATGAAATCGAGCATCATCACCTCGCAAGGCCGTGTAGCAGACCGTACTCCCGGCGCTATTCCGGGGGCCCTCGCCGTCGCCAACGCTCTGGCAGCACGTTACGATCTTTCCATAAAGACGGTTGGCACACCTGCACCTGCTGTCTCCGATGACTGGAGCGAAGCACTTCCGCAAGCGCGTGAAACGCTCAAAGGTCTTGCGGCAGCTGTTTCCGAAGAACTGACCGCTGGACGCAGACCGCTCCTTGCCACCAACACCTGTTCGGCAAGCCTTGCGACCATTCCACAAGCAGCCAGCCAGATAGATGGACTGACCGTTCTGTGGGTCGATGCACATGGCGATTTCAACACGCCGGAAACAACCGGATCAGGCTACATGGGCGGAATGGCGCTCGCTGGTATCTGCGGACTTTGGGATAGCGGACACGGCGGCAATGTAACACCTGAAAAGGTGGTGATTTTCGGAGCGCGCGACATTGATCCAGATGAAATGGAAACGCTCAATCGCAACAATGTAACTGTGATCAGGCCCGAAGCCGCGAATGCACAGTCGCTTTTAACGGCGATCGGTGCAGGCCCGGTCTGGGTACACATTGACTGGGATGTCATGGAGCCGGGGCTAATTCCAGCCGCTTATGCAATCGTAAATGGTTTGCTCGCGCCACAACTGCGCGATGCACTGGCCGCAATTCCTTCGTCGCAGATAGCGGCTATCGAACTTGCAGAATTTGAATTGCCAGAACACCAGCAATCAGCTGATCGTGCCCTTGACCTGATCCTTGAAATCACCGCTCCGCTTTATGAAAACATTGGAGCTTGATACCGATTGGAGCGCCTGAATTGAACAGGATTTTACTCTGGCGCTCTTTTCTATGACGATCAGAAAATGGAAGCAATGCGTGCAGGCTTCGATGATGAAGACATGCTCGTCACAACGACCATCTTGTCAAATTCACCACGTTTGAACGCATTTAGAAACCGCTTATAATCTTTGAACACCACACAGCCATTTGAATCGCCAGCGCGGCGCAGCATATAGGTATGGGCCAACAGTCCGTCCCGATTATACGGGTTGCGTCCATCGGCAGGAAGCAAACGCACAGCTTCAACACCGTGGAAAAGACTTTCCCGCATACGAAGCTTATAGGTGCTCGGCGGCGTGGCCCCGCGCATCTTCTGGTCAACATAACGCGGGTTGTCGCGCATGTGGCCCATGCCTGAATGGGCTTCCAGCTTTTCACCGCTAGGCAGATAAACTGTCGCTGCGGAGATATCATAAATCGCCGTCTTGTTACGCGCTGCCTGACCGAAGAGCCGACCAAAAAGGCCGCGTTGAATATTCTCGGTTTGGCCACTTGGAGGCGCATAAGCCAGCTGTGTTTTTTCCTGTTTTTCAGGCTTTGCAACAGTTGGTTTATCGATGATGGGCTTCTGGCCAGGAAAAGGAACTTCGTCAGGCACGAAGCTGTCTGTATCATTTTCAATAGGCGCACGCGCCATTTGTGTATCTGGTGCAGCCACCGGAACGGGAACCGCATCGCCGGATGACAAAGCAGCCACTGAACTTTCAGTATAATCTTGTGCAGCCATCTGCGCCGTTTTCGAGGCTGACTCCAAAACGGCCGGAGAAATCACATCTTGGATGGGCGCAAGCTGTGCCACGCGCTCCTCGCGCGGTTCAGTTATCACGGTCACCGCAACCGGCACGTCTTCTATAACCGATTCAGGACCGACATCTGCAATGATCGCCGCATCCGCAATTGCTTTGTTGCGCCGCCAATCAAGATTGGAATAGGGCGCATCGGCAGTATAGGCTTCGATGAAGCGCTGACGGATAACATGACCCATGCCGATTTTTTGATCTACAACGGCTAATCGATGGGGTGTTGCCGTCGGAAGACGTCGCATGACAGGTGCTAAAGGCACGAAAGCCGGCAGAACGGCTTCTACAGTACCCAACGCGGTCATAAGACAGCTACCTGCCAGAAGGCCGGTACCCAACAGACCTGCAATACGCAAAATACCTTTAAATACAAAGGGGTTAGGGATATTAATCCCACGCGGCAAAGCGAAATTATACGTTTCTGTGACGAACGCCATACTACTCGTCCTGAATAATAACTGGTTTTCTCGCTGTCGCTTTGCATGAAAGTTCGGCGGAAAAGCGAAGCAATCATGGCGAAAGTGCTAACTTGAAAGTCACACTCAGCATGCAGAATTATGGTAACTAAATTCTTTACAATCGCTCAGCCGAAACAAAGAAAGTCTGGCTGTCGCTGTCAGGCAGGGTCACTATGCCGTGAGCAAATAGTCGAAATGGCTAACGTTCCGAAACTCAAAACCCTCGACCGCCACGCGATTACGCCCGCGGCGTTTCACGCCTAGAAGGGCAATATCTGCGCGTTCCGCAGTATCCCAAATTGTCTCGTGCTCGCGCATAAGCGCCACGCCAAAACTGCTGGTAATTTTGCGCCCATTTGGCAACATCGAGAAACTATAGCGTGCCACATGATTGCACAGGCGATTGGCAAAGATTTCGCTTTGCTGTGCGCCGCCTTCGACAATCAAGATGAATTCTACGCCACCAACACCTGATCGCCAATAGAATGACCGAATTCATCGTTGATTGCTTTGAAATGGTCGATATCTGCAATGATGACCGCGCGATTATCGCAAGCCGATGTGTTGAGTTTCCTTTGAACAGATCGTTCCAATCCACGACGATTAAGAGCGGCTGTTAGCGGATCAGAGTCACGCTCCCCTTGCAGTTCGTTGATCACGTCAGCGGTCGCAACAACGAGAATAACGAGGCCGAGCAATATACTGATGAATGAGACGGAAATCGTTACAAGAGTCCAGTATTGGGAATTGATCAATTGCTGGGTGCTCTGAACACCATCGAGCATGTTGAAAGTTAGCACGCTTCGGAGAAAGAAATGCAGCGCAAATATCACAAGTAGACTGTGCAATGTCCGCTCGATCCAATTGCCTTCCACTAGTCTCCGAAACTTTATACAAAGGACAGCAATCAGTGCTCCAAGCCCGAAATTTGAAACAACCGCCATATATTTGTAAGCAATACCAGCTTGCCCGAGATAGGCAATTACCACCAATGTAAGCACACTAATCGACGCACCCGTAAACGGGGAAAACTGCTTGCCAAGACGAACCATCACAGCTTCGCAAAAGAAAAGTCCGGCCAGAAGATAGAAGGCAGTTGCTGCAAATACCGCCCCATTTAAGCTCTGCAAAAGATGCAGAACCTGCAGCGGTAAGCCAGCCGCAAAGGTTGCGAATCCCAGTCCAAATAGCAATATGTGCCTGCGTCTGGTGTCGAGCATCCAAACGCCCGACATTGTCGTCGCAAACAACATAATCAAGAGAGGCGGAACAAATTTCACGACAGATGATACCGTTAAATTAAAAATGCATGAAAATCGATATTGATCCCCTTTAAAACGGTAACAAACGATTTAAATCAAGTGGACTATTAGTTTAAATAAGAAGAAACTCCATTTAATTACTTTATTATAAAATAATAGTATTCTAATAATAACCGACAATCAACAGGATCGCTGCGTATATAGAGAATTTTGGATTCTACCGACTTCCAGTTATCCCCAGACATTGATTTTACACACTCGCCAAATATGGCAAGAAACGCCAAGAATACCAACATTACCTGTTACTAAATTTATTGAGGGCTTGGTGACGAAGTTCTGAAATGTCATTTTATCAATACGCACAGCCCCAGCGGAGAAAACATATGCGCCATCAGTTCGACCTTTTTACTCCTCCAGCAGTGGACGGGAGAAAACAGGCGGAACTGCGCCCTACCCGCACCAAACCCGGCAAGACAACCGGTATGGATGAAACGGAAATGGTACAGCGCCTCAAGGACAGTGGTCGTTATCGGATTTTGCAGAGACTCGACCCTGCCCCGATTGTGCCCAATGCTGACAAACTTGCTTTCCCGCGTCTTGGCGTTGTGGTCGATACGGAAACCACTGGCTTGAGTGCCGCACAGGAAGAAATTATCGAGATCGGTGCGGTAGCCTTCCGCTATGCAGATGATGGCTCTATTGGTGATGTCTGCGCCACTTTTGGTGCATTGCAGGAACCATCTAAACCTATTCCAGCGGAGATCACGCGCATTACCGGTATCACCGATGAGATGGTGGCAGGGCAGATGATCCCGCGCGCGAAACTGGAAGCCTTGATCGCAGACGCTGATCTGATCATCGCGCATAATGCGGGTTTCGACCGACCATTTCTTGAGCGATTTTCGCCAACCTTTGCCAACAAGCCATGGGCCTGCTCGGTGAAAGAAATCGATTGGACCGAACGTGGCTTTGAAGGAACCAAGCTTGGCTATCTGATCGGTCAAAGCGGCTATTTTCATAATGGCCACCGCGCCGAGGATGATTGTCAGGCATTGTTGGCGGTGTTGCGCGAAACATCAGGCCGAAAACAAACCCCATTTTCAGAACTGCTCAAAGCCAGCCGCAAATCGCGCCTGCGCATCTATGCTGAAAACAGTCCATTCGAAATGAAGGACAAGCTGAAAGAGCGGCGCTATCGCTGGTCTGATGGCACTGATGGTCGTCCGAAATCCTGGTGGACGGAAGTCGACGAGGACGAACTGGACACGGAACTGGAGTATCTGCGTACGGAAATTTACGGCTGGCGTGATGCCGATCCGCTTATCTTGAAGCTGACCGCCACCGAGCGTTACAAAGAGCGGGCGCCACTCAGATCAAAATAGTAAAAAGGCCGCATTAAGCGGCCTTTTTACTTATCCAATGACTGGCCAAGCCCGTTGCGCTGGCCGCATATCCTCGTAGGCTTTTGCAAGCCTCAACACACCCAGATCATCAAAACGCTGACCGAAAATCTGCAAACCAATGGGCAGACCCTTTGAGGTATAGCCGCAATTGATGGAAACAGCGGGCTGCTCCGACATATTGAGCGAAACCGTAAAGGCGATATGCTCGAATGGACGCTGCGGATCATTGATCGGCGATGCCCATTCTGCCGGATAGGTCGCCATTGGCGCCGTCGGCGAAATGATGAAGTCAAAGCCTTTCGATGCAGCAAGTGCTGCATTGCGCATGGCATCAATCTGGGCGAAGCCTGTGTAGACTTCTTCCCCAGATAGATTTTCTGCGGTTTCGGTCCACTGATAGATATATGGAAGGATTTTCGCACGGTTTACAGTCGTCATCTTCTTAATATCCGACCATGACCGCGCCCGCCAGAAACGATCAAGACCGTCAATCATCGTGCGATTCAAGAACGGCGCAACCGGCTCGATAATGGCGCCCGCGTCGGCAAATAGCTTCGCTGCGGCTTCCACCGCTGCCTTGGTTTCTTCGCCAACCTCTTCACCAAAACCGGCATCCATCCAGAGACCGATCTTCAGGCCCTTCACATCGATATCAAGATCCATCCAGTCAATCGGCTGATAAGGCAAGCTCATGCCGTCACGACGATCTGGTTTTGACAAAACCGACATATAAAGCGCGGTATCGGCAACATCTCGGGTCATAGGACCGGCAACCCGGCCTAAAAATGCCGGATCAATCGGGATACGCCCGAAGGACGGCTTGAGGCCCACAAGACCACACCAGCCAGCAGGCAAACGAACCGAACCACCAATATCTGTGCCGACATGCAAAGGTCCGTAACCGGCAGCAGCAGCACTACCCGCCCCTGCACTTGAACCACCCGGATTGGTGTTCAAATCCCATGGATTACGCGCGAGCTTATGGAAACTTGATAGCCCTGAAGACAACATGCCAAGATCCGGCATGGTCGTCTTGCCGAGCAGCACTCCGCCAGCTTCACGCGTGCGAGCAGCAGCCGGGGCGTCAGCTGCAGCAGGCTTCAACGGCAATGCCGCACAGCCTAGCGGTACGGGCAAACCTTCTGTTGCGATATTTTCTTTGAGCGTCAGCGGCACACCGTCAATTGCGCCCACCGGTTCACCCTTCCCCCAGCGCGCTTCCGATGCTTTTGCCGCTGCACGCGCAGCATCCGGATCATAAGCCCAGAGTGCATTGAGTTTCGGTTCATAGGCTTCAATGCGATTAATAACTGCTTCTGTTACTTCTACCGGAGAAAGCGTCTTGGTTTTATAGGCATCGACAAGCGCAACGGCAGACAAATCTGCAAGATTTGACATTTAAGTTCCCTTTTATCATTCCGGTAATTGGAGGTTGGCAGTCTTGCGCGGAGCCCGTTTGCGCCGTCCAGAAAAAGGCTTTGGCACCGCATCAACGAGCGCACGGGTATATTCGTGCTGCGGATCGTCGAAGACTTCGTTGGTGGGTCCCTCTTCGACGATATTGCCGCGATAAATCACGGCCACGCGGTCGGTAATCGCACGCACGACACCAAGATCGTGGCTGATGAAAAGATAGCTAAGGCCAAATTTTTCCTGCAAATCCATCATCAGGTTTAGTACCTGCGCCTGAATGGAAACATCAAGCGCCGAGACTGGCTCGTCGGCAACGATGAGTGCAGGCTTGGTAATCAGAGCGCGCGCAATCGCGATACGCTGACGCTGCCCCCCAGAGAATTCATGGGGGTATTTGTCTGCCGATGCGGGCGGCAGACCAACCGCTGCCAGCACCTCCGCAACGCGTTCATTGCGTTCAGCAGTGCTTGTTCCACGTTCCAGCGAGACAATCGGCTCGGATATAATCCGCCTCACTGTATGGCGTGGATCGAGAGAGCCGTAAGGGTCCTGAAAAATCGCCTGGAAGCCTTTACGCGCTTCACGCAACCCACCGCGATCCAGCGCATAAATATCCTGCCCGTTGATCAGGATCTGCCCAGATTGCGGTCGTTCCAGCCCCATCACAGCACGCGCAAGCGTGGATTTACCGGAACCACTTTCGCCAACAATGCCAAGGCTTTGCCCTGCTTCAATGTCAACACTGACGCCGTGGAGTACGCGCAGGCTCTCCTGCTTCGACAAAAACGAAGCACGTGGCAGACGATATTCACGCACAACGTTGCGCACTTCCAGAATGTGTTTCGTCATGCCATCACCTCGCCTTCGCAAGGATGGAAACAGGCAGCGCGATGTGTGATCCCGTTGTTCTCATCCAACACATCAAGAGGCGGGATTGTCAGCCGGCAATCATCCTGCACAAAGGCGCAGCGATCAGCAAATGAGCAATGCGCCGGACGTGTAAGCGGATCAGGCACGACGCCCGGAATGGCTTTCAACCGTTGCCGCCCGCCGGAGCTATGTCGCACCAGTGCCGCGCCATGCGGTGACGCCGCAAACAGACCTCGTGCATAAGGATGCGCCATACGACGAAAGACGGCTTCGGTTCGCCCCGTTTCCACAATCCGCCCTGCATACATGACGGCAATACGGTCGGTCATTTCCGAGACCACACCAAGATCATGCGTGATCAGCATCAGCGCCGTTCCGGTCTCATCGATCAGTTCATCCATGAGATCGAGGATTTGCGCCTGTACCGTCACATCAAGTGCAGTTGTCGGTTCATCAGCAATCAGCAGGTCAGGCTCGCAGGCTATTGCCATAGCGATCATCACGCGCTGGCGTTGACCACCCGAAAGCTGGTGCGGATATAGATCAAGATTGAAGCGCGGTGCGGGCAATCCAACACGGTCGAGCAACTCGCGAGCCTTCCGCTCGGCATCGGTGCGGCTTTCGCCGAGATGCAGACGGCGACCTTCGGCAATCTGTGCTCCAATGGATTTCACTGGATTAAGCGCAGTCATCGGCTCCTGAAAAATCATCGCCATGCGGCGTCCACGCATTTTGCATAATTGCGCCTCCGGCAAAGACGCGAGGTCTTGACCGTCAAACCGGAGCTTGCCACGCACGCGCATACGATCGGGAAGCAGCCCCATGGCCGCAAGGGCGGTAATAGATTTACCGCTGCCGGATTCACCTACGATGCCTAAACGTTCGCCGCGATTAAGTGTCAGCGTGATGTCGGAAACAATATCCGCGACCTTCAAGCCAATGGGTAGTTCCACGGACATATTTATCATTTCAAGCAAAGGTGTTGTCATCTCTGCCTCCTTACGCGCGGGTCGAGCACATCGCGCAATCCGTCTCCGAGCATGTTAAGCCCCAGAACGGCGAGCGTGATTGCGAGGCCGGGGAAAATCGCCAGCCATGGCGCGTCATAAATGAAAGTTTGTGCATCATTGAGCATCTTGCCCCAGCTTGGCATTGGCGGCTGGGTGCCAAGCCCGACATAGGAAAGGCCAGCTTCGGCAACGATTGCCAGAGCAAACTGAATAGTCGCCTGCACGATGAGCACGTGATTGATGTTTGGCAGCACATGTAAAAGCGTGATTGAAACATCGCCACGACCTGCACAACGTGCGGCCTGTACATATTCCCGCTTCCACAAACCAAGCGATGCACCGCGTGTTACGCGAGCAAAGACCGGCACGTTGAAGATGCCGATTGCAATCATCGCGTTGACCGCACCCGGACCAAAAATCGCGGTGATGATAACGGCAGTGAGAAGTGCCGGAAAAGCGAAGGCAAGATCTGTCATTCGCATAACAAAGCCATCAACCATACCGCCGCGTGCTGCTGCGAAGGCACCAAGCGGAATGCCGACACCAGCGCCAACCAACACGGCAATGATCGAAACAGCAATCGAATTGCGCGCGCCGACCATGATCATGGAAAAGACGTCGCGACCAAAATTGTCTGTTCCGAAGAAATGCGTCAGGCTTGGGCCTTGCAGTTTATCGCGGAAGTTCATCGCGGTGGGCGAATATGGCGTCCAGAAATAAGACACCAAGGCCATAGCTACCAAAATAGCGGTAATGAGCGACCCGACAAACAAGCTACGGCTTAGAAACAACACTCGGAAGCGGTTCAGTTTGGCGATGTTCTGAACGTCGCTCATCGGCTGCCTCCTGTCGAAAGACGCGGATCAATGAAGCCATAGACCAGATCAACGACGAAATTGACGGCAATCACGGAAGCGGCGAGCAATGTCACCAGCGACTGAACGGTGATGAGATCGCGCTGGGCGATTGCCTGAAACACCAGCCTTCCAAGGCCGGGAAGATTGAAGACATTTTCGATGATAATGGTTCCAGCCAACAGAAATGAGAATTGCAGGCCAATAATCGTGACAACCGGGATCAGCGCATTCGGCACCGCATGCTTCCAAAGAGCGGCGTTACGTGTGAGACCCTTGGCGCGTGCGGTGCGCACGAAATCTTCGCCGAGTGTTTCAATAACAGCTGAACGGGTAACGCGCGCAAGAATGGCGGCAAGCGGCAAGGCGAGTGCCAGCGCGGGCAAGAACAACGAACGAATACCTATCCAGAAGCCATTTTCCCATCCGGCAAAACCAGATGCGGGGAACCAGCCAAGTTGCAGTGCAAACAGAAGGATGAGCAGGAGGCCCAGCCAGAAATTCGGGATCGCCACCCCGACCTGCGCCACCCCCATGGAAAGAACATCGCCGGTCTTGCCACGCTTGGAAGCCGCATAAACACCCACGGGAATGGCAACCGCAACGGACAGCACCATGGAAAGCAAGGCCAGCGGCAGCGTGACCATGATGCGCGGACCGAGCAACTCACTGATAGGCACGGAATAGGTGTAACTTGTACCGAAGTCACCTTTCAGAAAGCCGCCAATCCATGATAGGTACCGCCACCACAGCGGCTGATCGAGGCCAAGCTGCTTATGCAATGCAGCCAATGTTTCAGGCTGTGCATTGATACCAAGGATGACTGCCGCGGGGTCGCCCGGCAGCACCTGCATCAACAGAAAGACGATGACGGAGGCCGCAAGCGTCGTAAGCAAGAGCGAGACTAACCGCCCGGATATATAAGCCAGCAAAGCGACCTCCTTGAAGTGTTGGCGTCTGCCGCACACTCCGCATTCCATTCTTTACCGCGCCGCAGCCCCTTGGTTATTATCGCTGCGCGGCCATTCAAGTTGTTCTACGCGCATTTTTGTCCGAAAACCGTCTTACACCTTTCGGAACGCGCGTGAATATCCGCCCCTAAGCACCAAACGCCGGAGCGGATCATTTTTTAGTTTTCCCAGTAAACCTGTGTCAGATCATCAGCCGGGATTGGCATGTTCTTCCAGAGGCCTTTGACGTTCTTATTCCACACACCGATTTTTGGCAGCGCATAGAGGAAGATGTTCGGCTCGTCTGCGGCAAGCTTTTCCTGAAGCTTCTTTACGAGTTCAAGCTGTTCTTCGTCACTACCCGCTTCGGCATAAGCTTTGTACAGCGCCTTATATTCCGGGTTGTTGTAATTGAAGTAGTATTTGTCACGGGCATAGATATCGAGATCACGTGCTTCGGTATGAGCAATGATCGTCGCATCAAAATCTGAACGCTTGAATACCTGGTCAAGCCACTGCGCAAACTCGATTGGAACGAGATTGGCTTGAATGCCCACTTCCGCCAGCATGGCCGCAATGATCTCACCACCGCGACGCGCATAGGCCGGAGGTGGAAGCGTAATGGTGATCGACGTGCCCTCAGGAACGCCTGCTTCTTCCAGCAACTGCTTCGCCTTGGCCGGATCATACGGATAGGTTTTGGACAGATCAACATAACCCGGATCGACTGGTGCATAATGCGAGCCGATTGGCGTCCCAAACCCGGAATAAACACCTTCGATCAGTGCCTTGCTGTCGATGGCATGGGCCAGTGCCTGACGCACCTTCACATTGTCGAATGGAGCCTTGGCATTGTTAAGCGAAAGCAGAACTTTACCTGCAGTATCGCCTACTTCCACCTGAAGCTTATCATCGCTCTTGAAGCGGCTGATCAGTTCAGGAGCCTGGAACATCGGGAATACGTCAATGTCCCCCGCAAGGATGGCCGCTGCTGCAGCCGATGGATCGCTCACAAAGCGGAAGGTAACTGCAGAGAGTTTTGCAGCCTCGCCCCAATAGTCTGGATTGCGGTCGAGTTCGACACGATCACCCTGTACCCAACGCTTGAACTTGAACGGGCCTGTCCCGACAGGCTTGGTGCGGTTATCGGCTGCTGAATTAGGCGCAACCATTACAGCATCACCCCAACCCATATTGAACAGGAAGTTCGAGGTTGGACGTTTCAGTGTGACAACGGCGGTCGCTGAATCAGGACATTCAGTGCTGGCGATTGGCTCAAAAAGACCCTTCTGCGCATTCGTGGAATCTGGGGCCACCGCACGCTCATAAGAGAATTTTACAACCGAGCAATCGAATGGCGTTCCATCGTGGAACTTCACGCCCTGGCGCAGCTTGAATGTGTAAGTTTGTTTATCGTCTGAAACGGTCCAGCTTTCAGAAAGCTGTGGCTTCACTGTGCCGTCTTCGACGATACGAACCAGACCTTCATAGAGATTGGCATAAGTAACCTGCCGGATACCGGCAGCGGCATTTGCCGTCGGGTCGAGGCCTGGAGGTTCCAGCACTTCGCCGACCACCAGCGTATCCTTTGCAAAGGCACCGTTGATCGATGCCAGCATCGTGGCTGTTATCAGCCCGGCTTTCAGCAGTTTACTCATCGTTCCTCTTGAGCTCCCCTTATCTCTTATTTAAATCGAACGCCCGCCATCCACGTCGAGCGCCACCCCGGTAATCATAGATGCAGCGGGCGAGCAAAGGAAAGCCGCAGCTTCAGCCAAATCATCAGGTTTCAACAGGCGGCCCATCGGAATGGAATCGCGGAACTTCTTGCGAATTTCTTCGGTATCCTCACCCATAAAGGTGGTGAGAAGCGGTGTTTCGCCTGCAACCGGGTTCAGTGCGACAACACGAATTTTTGCAGGCGCAAGCTCGATCGCCAGCGCCTTTGTGACGGAAACCACCCAGCCCTTCGTCGCATTATACCAGGCGAGATTAGGACGCGGACGACCAGCACCGGTCGACGCGACATTGAGAATGACGCCTTCGCCATTCTGCTTCATATGCGGGATCAGCTTGCGCGTCGTTAGATAGATGCCGCGCACATTGACACCAAAAATGCGGTCGAATTCTTCCGGCTCAACCAGTTCGGCATTCTGCGGTTTGTGACCAATACCAGCATTGTTGATCAGAATATCGACCTTGCCGAATTTCGACAGGGCCGCTTCTACGGCCGCATCAACATCGGATTCCCTGGAAATATCGGCAGCAACGCTAAGTGCTGCATTACCTATTTCCGATGCAACGCGGTCCGCACCAGCCTGATCGCGATCAACGACCACGACCTTCGCGCCGCCAGCGGCAAAACGCTTAGCCATACCCTCGCCAAATCCAGAACCTGCTCCAGTGATGAGCGCGACCTTACCTTCAAGCGACACTGTCATTCTCCCAAATGCTATTCTTAACCGTGATAAACGGAAATCGTTTTCAGCGAGGCGAAGCCATAAAGCGCTTCGAAACCCTTTTCACGACCATGCCCCGATCTCTTCACGCCGCCGAACGGCAACTCGATACCGCCGCCAGCACCATAATTATTGATGAAGACCTGACCGGAATGGATCGCATGGGCGAGCCGGAACTGACGTCCACCATCATTGGTCCAGATTCCGCACACGAGACCATAGGACGTGCCGTTGGCAATGGCGATTGCTTCTTCTTCCGTATCGAATGGCAGGATGACCTGTACCGGCCCAAAGATTTCTTCCTGCGCAAGACAATGATCGGCAGGAACATCGCGGATCAAAGTCGGCAGAACATAAGCACCGCCTTCCGGCGCGTCATCGACAAGCACACCTTGCGCCGCTATCGCCAGCCCATCTTCTTTCGCTACATCAAGATAGCCTTCGATGATTGCCTTCTGGCGCGGCGAGACCACCGGACCAACTGACAGGTCATCGCCCGCCGGACCAACTTTCAACGCGCGATAACGTTCGCTCATGCGTGCCACAACATCTTCATAGATGCTGCGTTCGACCAGAATGCGCGACGACGCAGAACAGGTCTGGCCTGCGTTCTGGATACCCGCATTAACGAGAAACGGGACAGCACGTTCAATATCTGCATCAGCAAAGACAATTTGCGGCGACTTACCGCCCAGCTCAAGCGTAACAGGCACAGTGTTTTTCGCAGCGGCTGCCTGAATGAGCTCCCCGGTACGAACCGAGCCAGTGAAGGAAATATGATTGACATCCGGATGCTCGGAGAGAGCGGCCCCCGCCTCCGCTCCAAGACCAGTCACGATATTAAGTGCACCTTTCGGAAGACCAGCCTGTTCTGCGATCTTCGCAAATTCCAGAATGGTAAGGCAGGCTTCCTCAGCAGGCTTCACCACTGTTGCATTGCCCATCGCCAGTGCTGCACCAAGGCTGCGACCAAGGATCTGCATTGGGTAATTCCAAGGAATGATATGGCCAGTGACACCATGCGGTTCGTAAATCGAAAGAACCGTGAAGCCGTTCTGATATGGCAGCGTGTCGCCATGCACTTTGTCGGCAGAAGCACCGTAGAACTCGAAATAGCGTGCAAGCGCAATCACATCGGAACGCGCCTGCGTAGTCGGTTTGCCGACATCTTTCGATTCCAGCTCGGTAAGCAGATCGACGTTCTTCAACACTTCTTCTGAAATACCATGCAGCACACGACCGCGTTCTGTCGCGGTCAGTTTGCCCCAATCACCGGAAAGTGCGGCGCGCGCGGCGGCCACGGCCAGATCAACATCGGCCTTCGCACCGCGCGCGATGAGAGCCAGATCGCTGCCATCAGAAGGATTACGCACAGTGATGTGTTCGCCACCCAGCGCATCACGCCACTCATTGTTTATGTAATTGCCATAGCGCAGCAAGCCAGAGCCTCCAGCCTTGTTATCATGCTTCATTTTCATTCTCCTGAAGAGGCATTTCAGCCTCCAGTCGTGCCGTGGTCGCGCGAATATGAGCCCGCGCCAGCCGCTCGGCCCCTTCGCCATCACGCGCAGCAATAGCCTCAACAATCCCGCCGTGTTCGCGGATCGCATCGCGCGCCCTGTCCACCGACAGCGAGAAGGAGGGGGCAAATACCTGCGATGTCATACGCAACAGCGGAACGAATGCGATCAGCGAGGCATTGCCCGCCGTGTTCATCACCGCCATGTGAAAATCGACATTCGTCTGTGTGTAAGCTTTGGGGTCCCATGGATCAACGACTGCACCCTGCCCGGCAACATGGGCACGCAGCTTTGCGATATCCTCGTCTGTTGCGCGCTCCGCGGCAAAGCGCGCTGCAACACCATCCAGCACTTCACGCACAGCATATGCATCAATGAGGCGGGTAAGATCGGCAGAAGCCACGCGAACACCTCGACCCGGCAGATGAACAACCAGTCCGTCGCGCTCCAGAACACGCAGCGCCTCGCGCAACGGAGTGCGGCTGATGCCGAACTCAGCGGCCATGTGCTCCTGCCGGAGTATCGCACCCGGCGCATAAACGCCCGAATAGATTCGCTCGCGAAGTGCCTCTGCAACTTCGTCCAACAAACGGGTCTGACTGCGCCATTCAAAAGCCGCCAATAGAAAAGCCTCCCAACTTTTCTCAGTACAATATCCTGGATACAAAATCAGTCAATCCGAAATTCGGCGCGTTTTCTGAAAAGATTTATGTGTGCTGACGAAGGATAATTCCGGATAGTAACCGTCGCGCGAAACAAGGCGCGAGATGCATAAAAAACGCCGCGACAAGCGCGGCGTTTTCGAGTGTAACGGCAGCATGGCTGCGGTCTTTAGAGAAAACTCTTGGATATCGGCTTCCACTCGCCATCCTGATTATCGAACTGTGGAATATGCGCGAGGCTGTGAAGCAGCTTCACATCATCACCAAGTACCTCCTGCCAATCCTTAGCTTCAGTAAGAATCACGCCAACCCCAACGACTTCTCCGCCCGCCTTGCGTACCAGCTCTACCGAGCCCTTGAGGCTTGAGCCGGAAGCAACGACATCGTCCACCACAACCACGCGCTTGTCTTTGAGAAGCGGGATCGCCTGACGATCGAGAAGCAGGCGCTGCTCGCCTTTTGAGGTGATGGAAGAAATGGTCTGCACCAGCGCGTCGCCAAGATGAATCTTTGGTGATTTCTGCAGAATAACATAGTCGTCGAGACCAAGTGCTCGCGAGACTTCAATCGCAACAGGAATGCCAAGCGTTGCAGCGCCGACAATCACATCCGGCTTCAACGGCGCAAGCTTTTCAGCCAGTGCCTTGCCTACGTGTTCGCCAAAACGAACACCGAGATCAATGACCATCATCAACGAAATGGCGAAATTCGGATTGATCGGCACTATCGGCAGATCGACCTTGCTGCCCGCGACATCGACAGTCCAGACTTGGCCGTTTCCGGAGAGTTTTGCGCTGTCTTCAGTCATCGTTTTACATCCTTGGAATTAAGTCTCGATTCGACCAGTAGGCCGACGTTACGCCATGTGGTACGCTTGCGCTTGGTATCAAAACCATAAATGGCGAGCGACAGCGAAATCGCATGGGCCATGCGGATAGCCTGAACCAACAATGGCACCCCGCGCGCCAGCGCAAAACGCAGACGCATTGGGAACGAAACGTCGTCAATTTCCATACCGCGTGCGCGTTGCGCATCTGCTATGCGTTCGAAATCCTCACGCAACATCGGGATGATACCAAAGGTCAGCGACAAGACAAGCGTCACCATGGGCGGCAGACGGGCAGCGCTGGCAGCAGCCAAAATTGAACCCGGCGTACTGGTTTCCATAACGAAATAGAAGGCTGCAGTGGTCGTTACCAGACGTGCCGCCATGCCTGCAGCGATGGGCAAAGTATCAACGAATGCCATACCTTGCAGCACAAGATTAAGAATCCAGCTTGCCATGACGAGCAATGTCAGAAGCACAGCCCCCTTGAGATAGCCACGCAGGCCCGGCACCTTGACCATCATCAGAAAGCCAACTGTAACCAACGCAAGTGGCAAACCATATTTCCAGCCCGGCACCAGCCAAGTTGCAAGCATGACCAGAAATGCTGCTGCGAGTTTTACGAAGAAGTTAAGGTCATAGAAGATTTTCATGCCGCTTCTCCGGTCTCGACAACACGCGGCTTCGGCCAGCCTAGCGCACAATAAGCTTCAGAGTCCCAAGACGCATCCACATCACCGTCAAAGGTGACATGTCCACGATCCAGAATCATGACACGGGACGAAACATCATCCACTAGCTCAAGGTCGTGAGAGATCAGCATCACAGCGCGGTTTTCAGCGAGTGCTGTTTCAAGAAACAACTCCAGCATACGGCGACCGTTAAGATCACGCGCAAGAAGCGGCTCATCGAGAATTGCAACCGAAGCACCCGCTGCTTCTGCACAAGCAAGACCAAGCAGAGCCTGCTGGCGAGACGAGAGCGCAAACGGGTTGGTTTCCTCGTGCCCACCAAGCCCATATTTTTGCAGGCACGCCGTTGCGCGCGCAATCACTGCATCATCCTTTGCTGCACGCGTGGCAGCGGTGATTGCAAAGACCACCTCTTCAAGAACCGTCATATTGAACAGAATACGGCGCATGTTCTGTGGCAGATAGGCAATCGAACGAGCACGCCTCGCCGCCGTCCATTTGTCGGCATTTTCGCCGCCAATGGTGACGGTGCCAGCCGCAATTTTCTGAAGCCCGAGGATGGACTGAAACAGCGTGGTTTTGCCCGCACCGTTTTTGCCGATCAATGCAACAACTTCACCAGCCCGAATTTCAAAATTCACGTTTTCCAGAACCGGCTGACCATCACGACGCTGAAGCTGAGTCTTGATCCCCGAAACAGAGACAAGCACATCACCGTTAACCCTGGCACCGGAAAGACGCTTGCGGACGCCGATAGGCGGAAGAACGCCCGCATCTTCCCATGCCGCAGCATTATTGATGATTTCAGAAAGCAACACGAGAGGTGCCAGCTTTCCTTCTTTCAACAAACCGACATTCGTCACCACAGCTTGCAAAGATGCTGGGTCTTGTTCTGCTATCAGCAGAGCCGGGATTTCCGCGCCGAGCTTCTTCAAAACACGCACAAGTCGCTGACGTGCAGCTGGGTCGAGGCCAGTCGTAGGCTCGTCAAGAATGAGCAGTTTCGGCGCGGCGGCCAGAGCTGCAGCCATCGCAACCATCCGGCGTTCGCCGCCTGAAAGCGTCAGCACGCGGCGACCACGCAAAGCGTTGAGCTCAAGCTCGTTTAGAAGATCGTCGATCCGCGCGCGGATTATATCTCTGGCAAGACCGCGATTTTCCAACGGAAAGGCGACGAGATCTTCAACGCTCAAATCCCATAGCTGGTCTTCGACATTCTGCGACACCACCCCGACCATGCTGAAGAGTTCGTCCTTCAGCATGGAGGAAATTGGCTTGCCATGAAGCGATATTTCGCCAGCGAAAACCTGAGGCGTGATCAGACGCGGCACGATGCCGGATGCAGCGTTTAGCAGCGTGGTTTTACCACTGCCGCCCGCGCCGCAAATGAGAAGGCGTTCGCCATCACGAATATTCAGGCTGGCTTCGGCGATGCCTAAAACGGAATCGCCAAAACCTACTTTTACATTCTGTAGTTGGAGCACTTTTCTGGGCTCGCGATCAGAAACGGGTGAAGCCGGACGGGTGAGCGCCCTTGAGGATCTTCAGAGCCGGAACGACCAGCAGCGGCGTGCCAATGAGCATTGGTACGATATCGGAAAGGCCGAGATACATCACTGCCCACCAGAATGGGAAAATGCCAAGATAGGCAAGGCTTGCCGAAACGGCAGAAACCATCAAAAGGCCAGCAACAAGGCAGGTTGCCGCAATTTTAATCAGCGTTGCCCTATTGAATGTTGTGGTCTTCGGATCGAACAACATGCCGGGGATCAAGCCAGTTAAGCCAACCATGATGCCATCAATGATGAGCGAATGCGCAGGAATGAATGTTCCAGCAAGCAACGACCAGATGACTGTGCCGAGATAGCCGCAGATGAAGCCGCTTTTACGGCCAAGTAGAATGCCCACGAGCGGCGGAAGAAAAGCGAAGATACGCCACTGGATAACGCCAGGTACGAGCTGGATCGGGTTCGCATAGGCCCAAAGAACGCCTGTTGCAGCAGCCGCAACGATTGAAAGAACGATCGGAAACAGAGTGTTTCCATCGTTATGAGTGATGGTGGTGTTGGACATTATCATAATCCCGTAAAGCGCCTCCCGCTTGCAATAAGCAAGAACCATGCCGTTTGGCTGTCGCAACGAGCGAAAGGAACTTTAAGATGGTGAAAGTGGGAGCTATCCTGTCGGCATATCTGTAGCGCTACGAACAGGCAAAAACACCGCGTTTGCCGTAGAGTCAAGCAGTCTCACGTTGTTTGACGCAATGAGTCACATTAAATCAGCCTGTTAAAGCAATATTCGATCATTCCCCAACAATTTCGGCAAGCATTTCGACCAATTGGACTATCCGGTCGGGACCATTCTCCATATGGCGAATGACGATTTCCATCGGATCAACAGCGGGTAAACCTGCCGCGACAGGCACAATTCGATGCCCAGGCTGCGCGACGCGCGTGGGGAGAAGACTGACGCCCAATCCTTCAGCAACGGCACTTTGAACGCTCGCGAGACTGGAACTTGTAAAAACAACATGCCATGGCCGCCCAATACGGTCGAGTGCTTCCATCATGTCGCTGCGATAAAGTCCGTTTGGTGGAAACACGACCAGCGGCAATGGATCAACTTGCGAAACCGGATAATCCGCGCTCTCCAGCCATGACAGTGGTTCGGGCCAGTGCATGGTTCCAACAGTCTCTCCCCGCTTCTGTTTGATCATGACAAGATCAAACTCACCCGTTTCAAAGCCTTTTTGTAACTCGCGACTTAACCCGCTGGTCACTTCCAACTTCATGTTGGGATGCGTGCGGAGAAAAGCTGCGAGCGCCGGCGTCACGAGCCTTGCCGCAAAATCCTCTGCTAATCCAAGTCGAAAGACTGCGGTAAGCGCGTTACCGGTCATGGCTGCGGCTGCCTCATCATGCAAATGCAGCATGCGCCGTGCATAGCCGAGCAGCTTTTCTCCGGCGTCCGTTGGGCGGACATCATGGCGTGCGCGTTCCAGAAGAGATTGCCCCGCCGCTTCTTCAAGGCGCAGGATTTTCTGGCTCACCGTTGATTGCGTGGAATGCAGTTGTTGAGCGGCGGCGGTGAAGCTCCGGCTGTCAACGACAGCCACAAAGGCACGCAAGAGATCGAGACTGAATACGTTATTCATAATCCGAATGGATATCAGTTGAACATTTAATTTCTAAATATGACTCGTTGCTAGTATTTAGTCAATAAATTTGGAGCATGTCTCCCAAAAGTGGGAACCGGTTTTGGGATAAAAACATGCATAAAAACAATGAACTAAAGCGTGTTGCCTGAATACGATAAAAAGCCACACGCATTAGGAGAACCGCCGATGCGTCAAACGATACTTAGCTTGAGTGCCTTGGCATTGATTGCAGGGACGATAGTCATGACCGAACCAACTCTGCCGGGCCACCACGCAGTTGCATATGCGCAAAGCTCTCTGATTGAGGCCGCAGCTGTGGGCAATCTTCCTGCTATAATTGAGGCTATCAAAGCAGGTGTTGACCTGGACAGGCGTGGCACTCGAGGCGAAACAGCCTTACTGGCCGCCACCCACGGCAATCATGTCGATGTCGCTCGTGTGCTTATTGAAGCAGGCGCTGATGTGAACGCCAAAGATGCGATCAAGGATAGCCCTTATCTTTATGCGGGTGCACGCGGTCATCTCGAAATCCTGAAACTTACACTCGCCCACGGTGCTGACCTCAAAAGCACCAATCGCTATGGCGGTACAGCGCTGATCCCAGCGTCAGAACGTGGTCATGTGGAAACGGTTCGAACGCTGATTGAAGCAGGCGTGAAGGTTGATCACGTCAATAATCTTGGTTGGACCGCTCTTCTCGAAGCCATCATCCTAGGAGATGGTGGGCAGCGCCATATCGACATCGTGAAACTGCTGATTGATACAGGAGCAGATGTAAATCTTGCCGATAATGATGACGTTTCGCCATTGCAGCATGCGCGTCAGCGCGGCTTTACACCTATGGTGGCGATGCTGGAAAAGGCTGGCGCGAAATGAGTGTGAACCGCACATTTCTCGATCAGGCAATCGCACTTGCGTTTGAAAATGTCGAGCACGGTGGACGCCCATTCGGCGCTGTTGTTGTTAAAGACGAGAAGGTCATTGCAACCGGCGTCAACCGTATGCAAGCAGACTGTGACCCAACGGCCCACGCCGAATTATTGGCACTGCGCGCAGCAGGCAAAGTACTGCAATCTCCGCGTCTCGACGGTTGCCGTGTTTATGCAAGTGGACAGCCCTGCCCCATGTGCTTTGCAGCGATGCGCATGTCGGGCGTGGACAAAATCGTGTTCGCCTATTCAAACGATCAGGCTGCACCCTATAATCTCTCGACGGCAAGAATTGCCGAAGAGCTTACCAAGCCTATAAGCGAGCAAACAGGCATCAAGGTTGAGCATCACTCCCCTGACGATGGCGAACGGCTTTATCGCATATGGCAGGAAAAACAACAGTCAAACGCTAGATAATAAAATGCATCCCACCATACCCGTGCTTGCTGGCAAACAAGCCAGTCCTATCGCCCTTATAATCCTTGTCGTATTGATCGGCCTTAATCTCCGACCTTTCCTCACGGCACCGGGGCCTATTCTCACTGATATCGCAAGCGATACCGGAATGGGCTTTGGTGCGCTGTCGCTGCTCACGTTTCTACCGATGTTGTTGATGGGGCTTGGTGCCTTTATCGCGCCACGTATTCAGTCATCGATCGGCACTCGGCGCAGCATGTTCGCAGCGCTGATGGTGCTTGCAACAGGCTCGGTCCTGCGCGGCTTCGTACCAAACGGATTCTCACTGGTGCTCACTGCCGTTCTCTGCGGTGCAGGCGTTGCCATGATTCAAGCAATGATGCCTGGGCTCATCAAAGCAAAGTTTCCAGCAAGTATTGCAGCTGTTACTGGTCTTTATTCCGCAATGATCATGGGTGGTGGAGCGCTCGGCGCACGTTTAACACCATGGTTTGCGGGTTCCGAGCACAATTGGCGCCTTGCGCTCGCAGTTCTCGCAATTCCTACAGTCGTAGCTTTGCTCGCAGCAATACCTATCCTCAGTGAAGCGGCATCATCTGGTTCGAAATCGGGTATAACGATCAAACTGCTTCAACGCCCAAGAACATGGATGCTGATGGCTGCCTTCGGGTTGGTGAATGCAGGTTACTCGTCGATGGTGGCCTGGCTTGCACCTTATTATCAGTCGCTGGGCGTTGAAGCCTCAGCGACCGGCAATTTGGTTGCAGTTATGGCAATTGCACAGGCGCTCTCGGCCTTTGGCCTCCCACTTCTTGCACGACGCAGCGTCGATCGTCGACCTTGGCTCTTTCTGACATTGGCCATGCAGGGCATAGGATTTGCGGGTCTCGCCTTCACCCCACAGCTTTCCCCCATGTTCTGGTCTGCAATTTGTGGAGCCGGTCTCGGCGGTAGTTTCGCTCTCGCAATGATAACGTCGCTCGACCACCTTCCAAAACCGGAAGAAGCTGGCGCGCTGGCGGCTATTATGCAAGGCGGTGGCTTTCTGATTGCTGCCCTTGGCCCGATTGCTACAGCTTTCCTGCATAATCTGACCGGCAGCTTTGCTTCCGGCTGGATCATGCATCTCATTTTGGTCGCAAGCATCTGCCCGCTCTATCTGAGCTTTAACCCACGCCACTATGCACGGGTGATGAGCTTCGCAATTGCGACTGAAAATAGCACACAATAGCGTTACTTGCCGCCTTTCATGGGTCTAAAGATGATGTTTTGCGCGAAATTTTGGAGTAGATGACTTGCTGACCTTCCCAATCCGGATAAGGTTGGCAAAATTCTTTCGTTTATTCGCAGCGCTACAATCTGTCGCTCGCCACCTTTATAATTGGTCATGAAATGAAGCATGAAACGGTCGTCAAAGAAGGTTCATTCGTAGCACCGGATGGCCTTCCGAAGCCGCGCATCTACTGGGCCTGGGCAACCCTCATGGTGGGGCTTACCCTGGCCGTCATTGATGGCACCATCGCCAATGTTGCGCTTCCGACCATCGCAGCCGACTTTTCCGCAGGGCCCGCCGCCTCGATCTGGATCGTCAATGGATATCAGCTGGCTATCGTCATCACGCTTCTACCTTTGGCGGCATTGGGTGAAATTTACGGTTATCGCCGCGTCTATCTTTTAGGCGTGTCATTGTTCACACTTGCCTCAATTGCCTGCGTTTTTTCCCGCTCTTTGGAAGCGCTGACGATAGCGCGTGTCATTCAGGGCTTTGGCGCTGCGGGCCTGATGAGCGTCAACACCGCATTGCTGCGCTATACGGTTCCTCAGGCAAAGTTCGGCACAGCCATCGGTCTCAACGCGCTCTTTGTTGCTGTTTCCTCGACCATAGGCCCTACCCTCGCTGGAATTATCCTGCATTCGCTCAGCTGGCCGTGGCTTTTCGTCATCAACATTCCGCTTGGTGTGTTGGCGGTGGCAATGGGCATCAAAAGCTTGCCCGACAATGAACGCTCATCACGCCGTTTCGACTATCTGAGTGCCGTTCTCAGTGCGCTTGCTCTTGGGTTGCTGGTAACGGTGATCGATAGCGCAGGCAATGGCCTCGAAGCTGGCTGGCTTTTGTTGCAGGCCGTGGCTTGTGTGTTCGCAGCAATTTGGCTCATCCGCCGCTCACTTCGCACCAGCGATCCGTTATTACCGCTCGATCTGTTGCGGATTCCTGTTTTCAGTCTGTCGCTTTGCACTTCGATCATGTCATTTCTGGCGCAGATGATGGCCTTCATCTCTCTGCCGTTTCTGTTTCAGAGTGTTTACGGCTTCAAACCGATCGAAGTCGGATTCCTGATAATGCCCTGGCCAATTGCGCTGGCTATCGTCGCTCCTCTATCTGGTAAGCTCTCAGACAAATACTCTCCCGCAACACTTGGTCTTGTTGGATTGGTTATCTTTGCAACGGGCCTGGCCTTGGTTGGCCTTCTGCCAGAACAGCCAACTATTCAGGATATCTGCTGGCGCATGGCGATTTGCGGCATCGGCTTTGGCTTCTTCCAGGCGCCAAACAACCGCATGATTATTACCTCTGCTCCACGTGCCAGAAGTGGCGCGGCAAGTGGCATGCTCGGAACAGCAAGATTGATGGGGCAGTCGCTAGGCGCAGCATTTGTTGCCTTCCTGCTTGCCCATTGGGGGATCACCGATATCCCGAATATCTTGCTGGTTTCAGCAGGCTTTGCGGCATTCGCCTCCATCATCAGCATTGCGCGGCGCAAGCGCTAAAGGCGGAATGGATCAGCCTGTGAATCTTTGCAAATATCTTAGTCAAAACATCAAATTCCCTGTTGCAATCCCGAAATCATTAGTCCATATAGCGCTTGCCTAACGGAAACGACTTCTCTCAGAGAAGACTGGCGCGAGCGGGTGTAGCTCAGGGGTAGAGCACAACCTTGCCAAGGTTGGGGTCGAGGGTTCGAATCCCTTCGCCCGCTCCAGTTTTCCGAGGCTCTCCAGAATAATATAGAGAATTAACGCTTTAGAGCGTGTCTTTGTATTTGGAAATTTTATTGACGAATATGCAAAACCTCTGCTGTGTCCGAAGATCCCCGCCAACCTCATTTAGGCCTTTCCCATGATCCGTAGTGTCTGTTTGTTGATCGTCGGCGTCGGCGCGCTCGTTCAAGGGATTCTAAGGTTGGGACAACCGGCTCAGGCAGTTGAAAAATCAGGCTGGCTCTATCAGCAGTTTGGCGATCAGGGTGTTGCCTTCGGAATGATAGTTCTTGGTGTAGTTACTTTCGTCATCGGTGCAATAATGTTCAACAACAGCTGGATCAAAGCTATTCGCGAACGCGCAAAGCGTTGAATTTCCAAATCTCTATTGAAAAATCAAACCCAGCGGTCAATTATGCCTAGCATGATTGATTGGCCACTTATCTTCGTCATAATTTTCGCGTTGGGCGTACTGTCTTTCATCATCTACTGTATTGCAGTGCTGATATTTACAAAGCCCACTGGAGAAAAAGTAACGCCGCCCGAGATTGACACAGTTGATATGATCATCTTCCAGCATTCAGACGATAGATGATATTATTTGAATAAATTTTCGAGTATTTCCGCGTGACCTTCGAATTGCATAACAGCTATGAGTTAATAGATATTGCTGCCCCCAGTTCCTGGCGCCATATGCAAGACTAACGTCAAGGGACGAATAAATCCATGAAACCGGATACTGTTGTCACCGCCGTATTGGCGATGTGCCTGCTGTTTTTGACATGGGCGATCGCGCAGCGTGCATCGGATGAGTTGGCACACCTTAAACAAGGTACCAGCGGGCAGACCGCGCCCGCTGCTTTATTTCAACATCCAGCAGCCGAATAAAAGCTAATCAACGCTTAAGTGTTATTTGTAGGTTCATCAGCACCAGATTTGACAGCTCAGCATGAATATCCTTGCGCGCCCTATTGGTCTCTTCACAAATCGGATCAACTTCACCAACTGACTTGAGGAACGCAGACGCTCCTTCCTTACACTCGGGCAAAAAGCTGAAATGGTCCGAATCACTGACTGTGACATAGGTACTGTTTGGAACGAGTGTCGCCAAATGATCTGCTTGAACCGCAGTTGGAACGTCTCCTTCACGACCAAGATTGATAAAGCTCATTGGAATTTTGATTTCTTTGAGACTTTGCGCCACATAGGCTTGCGCCAAACCCGGATCGATCATCACAGCAGCCTTGATACGCGTATCGAGGTTTGACTGTTCAAAACGCGCCTTATCGACACGACGCAGATCAAGCTTTTCAACGTCCACAGCCTCACCTTCGGCATAGCCCCGACCGCCTGAGTACCACGCACAATCCCATTTCGTGTAAGTGTCGCAGTAGCGTGCATAACTTTCCAGACTGGCTCGAGCACCGGCAATTTCCATTGCGGTTGAGCCGCCGAGCGAAAAGCCGACGACGCCGATACGATCCGCATCTATATGATCTGCCCAGTCTGAATTGCCGGTCAGATAATTGATGACAGTGGACAGGTCCTGTGTGCGCTCCCAAAGCTTTGGCGTATCAGCAGGTAGGGAGTCACCAGAAGTCGTGCCGGGATGATTGGGGCCAGCAACGATAAACCCTGCTTTTGCAAGCTCGACGGCAAGCCAGCCCATCGCCTCAGTGCGCCCACCTGAGCCATGGGAAAATATAACAAGCGGAAACTGTCCGCTGTCGAAAGGGGCGTCTTTCGACGCCGCACTGCCTTTGAATATCCTGTCATCACCGAACAGAACCGGCTTCCGGGCTCCCGTTGCTGGATACCAGAGTGTTACTGTGAGATTTTTTCCTCGCGCTTGAGAAGGCACCTCAAATGTTCGGACACCCACATCAGCAGCGAATGTAGTGAAAGCGGCGAAGGTGGTGCCAATGGCGATGGCTGAGAATAACAGATTAAAGCGGCTCATTGTGTATCTCCATAGTTCATACGATGAGCCATGTTTTCCAGATATCGTATTATCTGGCGTTCTAAATCACGATTCAGGTCGTTCAGAATCGCGATATAGATCATTGATCGCCAACATATCGCCCATCAGATTGCGAGACTGCTTTTGATTTTCGTTCCTATGCCCTTCGTCGTCGCGCTTTTATTACTCATCCTCTTGGTAGCGATGTGGCATCGTCAGGAGAACGCTGCCTCCAATCACCCCTTCCAACTGTTGATCGCACTATGTGCGGTGCAATCCGTGACCGTCGGCCTTCGCTGGGGTTATGGGCTGGCAGAGTTTCGCTATTTACTTCCCATTATCGCGAGCTGCTTGCCTCCACTCGCATATGCGAGTTTTCGCAGCCTGATACGTGGAGACGGCAAAGCTCAAACCCGACACCTATGGCATATTTCTGCTTTCCCGGTGGCAGTTACTGTCATCCTCCTGGCTTTTCCCGTTCTATTGGATTTTGGCCTTATTGTTCTGTTCGTCGGATACGCACTTGCACTTCTCTACATCGGTAGAACCGGCCCTGACGGGCTTGACGATGCGCGTTTCGACAGCGCGATTTCGGCACACCGCGCGCTTGTCTTTGCCGCAATATCGCTTTGTGTATCGGCCTTTTTTGATCTGGCAGTTTTGATGGATTTTGAATGGACGAATGGCAAGAATGCTGCGCTCATCGTCAGCAACGCCAATTTGCTCGGGCTATTTTTCGTGGGCCTGACAGCAATGGTAGCAAGTCGTGCAAAGCCTTCTGCATCCGCTCCACTTGAAGAAAATGAAGACGAGACCCGCGATGAGCAAGAACGAAATAGTCTCGCACGTGTGGAACACGTCCTCATTCAGAACCGATTATATCTGGACGAAAATTTGACTCTCATACGGCTTGCGCGAAAAGTGGGGCTACCAGCACGCCAGATTTCGAGCTCCATCAACCGCATTACCGGCAAAAATGTATCCCAATACATCAATGATTATCGCATCACTGAAGCTTGTCGACTGCTGCGAGAGACCGCGCTGCCCGTTACGACGATTATGTTTGAATCAGGGTTCCAGACCAAATCCAATTTCAATCGGGAATTTAGGCGCGTCACTTCGTTAAGTCCTGCAAGCTGGCGCGACCAACAGGTAATGGAATGATGAAAAATATGAGAGTTGGATATTATTTCTAAAGGATGATTTGAAAGATTCTGCCCCGCAAGTTGCGAGGCAAAACTTTCGCGGCTCTTTAACCAAAAAGACCTTTACCGCCGCCGCTTGGCGCAGATATTCTACCCATCCGGTTTGGGCCAGCTGCCAACTGCATGGTGTCGCCCTGCTCCTGCTTCACGGTAGTGGATGTATCAACCTGACCGCTGGTTGGAGTTGCGGCGAACGCAGCGCTAGCAGTCATCAACGAACCGGCTGCAAACAACAAAATAGTCTTCATCTTTTCCTCCGATACTGGCTAAGGCCAGAAAGCGCCATGAACCAACGTATGAGGAGATCATGCTGGCGCTGCTTTCATAATCCAGCATGACATTAGTCGGTGGAGTTAAACCAGCACATACGTCATATGTCGTATTTCGTTATAGCCGGAGCCCATTGGATTGAATTTGACGTCTGTATCGAGGGTTGCAAATTTCGGAATCAGACCACTAGTATTTCAATGCGATTTAGAAATGAAGTACCACCCCTAATATAGGTCCTTTTTGAACCACATCGTAAACGAAACCATTGTGGTTATAATCGACACCGAGCGCGCGATAGCCTGCAACGGCAGATAGATTTTCCTTGAACTGGTATCCGAGTGTTCCGGCAACATCCCAATCCATTTTTGCCTGCCCCGCACCCACGACACCCCAGCCACTGAAGTAAAGATCATTCGTCAGGAAGTACTTACCGCGCATTCCAGCAACGGCATCAACCCACGTCGCGCTATCGCGCCCGCTGTGCCCATCAAATAATCCACCATCGAAAGATATCTCCGTGCTCGCGTACCAGACACGTCCTCCTGCCACGACATCAAGACGGTTTCTTCCCTCTTCAAGAAGACTGTAGCCTCCACCAAAAAAGCCGGAAAACGTCTCAGATTTTATATCGACGCTGTTGCTCAACACTCCGTAAGGGGTCTGACCGCCTGTCGAAATTTTTGTATAGATGATATCGCTGAACAGACTATAGCGATCATAGTGCCCTTCAATAACACCCATGAACGAGAAGTCGAGTTCTTTGAAGAGGTTCCCGAAGTTGGATTTCATTTTTGCCGGTGGCAATCCAAACTGCCCGGCAGTACCGCTGATACCTGCCGCCCAGAAATAAGGACTTGCGCTAAAGCGCCATCCATCCAGCTCGACTTCTTGCCCTACAGCCCCAGACACTGCAGGTCCCACCGAAATATCGGCAGCGATGGCCATATACTGACTGCCAATCAGAGCAGTCAGTAAAATCACGAAAAGTCTATAGTGATGCATTGTCCCCCCCCGAAATTCTGCTTCGGCGATCAGTTGAGGGAATGGGTTGTCATTGAGTTTGCTGTGAGAGCACTTGATCCTCGACAGCACAATCAACAGTCGGGCTGCTTGCTGTTTCCAATTCTTTGCGCGCAGCCTGAATATCAGTAAGGAATTCGGGATTGCTATGTAGTTTAGCAACTGTTGCCGCCCCCATAATGCGTCCGGCATCGACATCGCTTTGCCAGTGAGCGTTACAAATCACCCTGCTTTGGCCAAACGACAATCCGCGCTTGAACAGATCATCTGCGCGCTTTGGATTGACCTCGGCCAATGTGAGCGCCCATGCCCAACCCGCAGCTGTGTGCCCAGATGGGTAGGAACCGTCTTGACGCAACACATCTTCTTCGTCTGGCTGGCATGTGCCTTCGTTGTGCACGACGAAAGGTCGAGTTCTGTTATACTTGTTCTTGATGCCATAGGTCGAAAGCCCCGCATCAGTAAGAACTCGCTGCATCAAATTATAAAGATGTGGGGTCTTCGCTTCACTGATATCCACGCCCATAGCGCAGGAGAAATTCTTCGCAGGCTGGGGGAATTGCAGATCAGCATCTGTCCGCGCCTGATCCCAACGCGCTTTTCCGCGTAGTGCAATAGTAGCCTCTCTTGCTGCCTCATCACGTGCCAGTGCAGCACTTCCCTCCGCTGGAGGCGAACCCAGCAAAACAAGGCTGTTGGGGAGCTCGCTCGACTGCAGATAACCCGGTTTGAGGTGAAAATGCGGGTCCGTTACCTTCGGCCCAACGGCATTTTCTGCCATAACGGAACTCACAACTTGTCCAGCGAATACCGCAGCGGTGAGCAAGGTCGTTTGGCCGATCTTCGACAGCATTCAATGCTCCTAGATTTATAGTTTCAAGTTGCTCAAAGACAGACGCCGTCACTGCTTTACAGATAACCGAGACTTTGTGCTTCGCCGTGCGTCTTTTGTCGTTGTAAACTTGGTGTTTTAGCGATGTGAATTAGTTTGAACGCGGCTGGGCCTCTGGAAATTTCCATTCGCCACTAACAACAGATTGATCTGGCCGATAAAGCCTTACCGTGTAGTTCCAGCCCTCAACAACGGGCAGGCAGTTTGGAATTTTGCCATCACAACCACCAAATTGCGCAGTGACCGATCCGTCCGCATTTTTTGTGGCAGTGAGGTTGTTGATTGAATAGGCATTGTATTCGTTTTTCTCGAAGAAGCCTTTGGCATTGTAGACACTGATCGACCAGAAAGCCTTAACCGGCACGGTCTTTGGCACATTGAGGGTATAGACGGTTTTTCCGTCGTTTTTCTCAGGCGTAAAACTTGGATACATTGCATCCTTTTCTGGAATGCCGCCCCATCCAGAGGCTGTACCAATCAAATGCCGGATCGGATCAACCTGGCCGCGCGCTCCAAATGAACCATTATACGACGCCTGATGTTTTGCGAGCGCGAGCAACGCATTGCGGATGTCTGTCAGGCTTGCGTCATCCCAGTTTGGGATATCGAGTTTGCCCGGTTCCTTTTGGCTAACCTTGATGGCATCCTGGAGCCTATGGACTTCGTCGAGATCCTTCGGATCATTGGGGTCCACCAGCGTCCGGACAGCGACGAAAGCATATCTGGTGCCAACGGATTTTTGAGTTAGCGTAACTGGCTTCGTGCCATAGGCAACCACTGGCAAATAGTGATCCTGATCAACGACCATCATTGACATATAACGCTTGCCCGTATCCGGCAGCGAGATCGTTGCTGGCCCGGCAGCAAGATCAAATACTGCAAATGAATAAAGCGTATCGCGGTTCATACGGATGACGGTCTGCTTATCGATCGCCACAGGCTCGCGAGCATGCTTGAACTGGCCCAGTCGGCCTATGTCCTTCACATTGGCTGCAAGATAATGATCGGTCTCAGCGCGGACGAAACTGTCAACGGTGACCGGCATTTTGCTGCCCAAAGTCTGGGCATATGCTCCACCGGACCATGCAATCGAGGCAACTGCGAGACTAAGCCCAACCGAACGGAACATGGAATACCTCTTCATTCAATCTTACTAACGACCACGGTGCCCCCTCCACAGAATGCGGCAGGGATCAATCCAAACATCCTCAGCAAATCATTATTTGATCAGCTGACAAATCCTATCCAGATCGCTTCTAACACTCGCGAAATACCAGTCTTGCCATTTTGTGACATTTCCATTCGCCGTCGCCATTTCCCTATTCAGGGAACATAAATGTCAAGGTCGTGCGCAGTCCCCACTCCGGAGTACCGGCGGGACCTTCAGCGTAATAACGCCCACCCACCTGAAGGCTCATAGCCTGATCCTTCACCTTGAAAACCTGCGTAGCACCCAAATTAATTGGCACCGTCCACTGCTCGGCCTCCCAGTCATAAGTTGAATCCACGCTGAGTGACATCGATCTTCCGTGGCCAAAATTATAGGAAACAAACGGCTGCAACAGGCTGGCACTCACGTCTTGCCTGCCCGAAGGCCCAGCGACAGACCAAATGTGATTACCCAATGCACCGATGGTCCACGCCTTTTCCTGAATAAGAGCTACTGCTGTCGGACCAAGTCCAAACTTTCCGCTACCTAGATAATCGTCAGTGGCCGTAGGAAGAAGAAACACCGGACCAACGCCCCATATCAAACCACCGGGGCCCGTTTTTTTGGGAGACAGAAAAAAGCTGGCATTTATATCGCCTAACCCGGAAACGCTGCCACCAGGCATATAATCCCGATAAGCGATTGGTATAATTGTGCGCGATATAACGTTCCAATCTTCATTTAAGCTGAATGGAATAACAGGCTGAATGTTGAGACCATAGGCAAAACCGTTTTTGTTCGGGCCTGCCTTGAAGTCAAAATTATTTTGAAAAGGAACACTGATAAGACTGGCCAGAGGATTGGCAAGCTGTTGCGAAAGATCGTCAGCCGAAGATTGGGACCACGCCGCACCAGTATTAAACGTCATAAAGCCTGCGATTGATATAATTACGGCGCCGGGTCTCTTGGACCCACCGAACAGACCATTTATGCCCTGCATCTTTCCCCCTTAAACATACACTGAACCTGCCTTGCATTAGCAAGATGATGCCATTGCACAGAGCGTGAGTTGGACCAACGCTAACGGCATCGAATCGATCAATAAGTGATTGGCGAACAAGCTCTCTTCAAACTGTTTCTAACAGGGGTAGATCATCAGTCTTGCCATTTCGTGCCAACTTTGGTCAGGCGACGTTGTTCCGGGTGAAACACTTATAGCGACCGCGACTGCTCACGAAACTGGCGTGGGGTAACACCAGAAATCCGGCGAAATGCTCGAGTGAAATGAGCTGGGTCAGAATAGCCAGATGCAAATGCGATATCTATGATCTTGGAATCGGATTCACGTAATAAGCTGCTTGAGCGTTCAAATCTTACGGCATCCAGAATATCTGAATATACAAAATCAACATTCGCGAGTTTGCGCTGGAAGGTACGCGCACTGACGCCCGCCATCTCAGCAATCTCAGCAAGCGTGGGAACTCCTCCATCAAGATATGATGGCAACATTAGTTTGAGAAGTTCCACGATATCATAGCCAGAAGGCCCATCCTCGTGGTCTTGCACAGGGTGAAATGATTCAGGAAAATAGTTGGAGAGACTAAGGCATGAAATTGGGATGCTGATCCACGCCGCGTTTTGTCCAGATAGGAAGCGCACATTTGGCCAGAAGGATTGCGTCACTTCACTCGGCGAATAGTGCGCTTCAAAAGCCATCACCGGCGGTGTCCAGTTGGGGCCAGTGAATTGCCGGACAATATAGATCGAGAAAATATTCTGAAGCCATTGTGCATGCTCCAGGTGCTGAAGCTCTTTTGTTATTGCGAGCTTACTGCAAACCCGTACGTGATCACTATCGTGTTCGATCCACATGCTCAGGATAGTATCTTCCCTTGAAGCCTCGTTGCAGGCATGCCGCAACGCAACAAGCAATGTTGGAGAATGCGCGATCAGTGCTCTGGTTTTTTCTCTCAGATGAGAAAAATGCAGCCGCTGGCTGGCCAGGAAACCAAAATCTGTAATGCCCTGAGAGATTTGGGCCGTTTCGATAAACCGGATTGCCGGCAATACCGGAATATAGAGATCGCTCTTTGTCTCGAGAGAGGATGGTAGCCGAGCTTTTTCCAAAAGCGCACTCGTAGGCGCTCCCAACTCATCAAGTATCCCCATGAAGGGAAGAAGAAACTGGCTACGCGTTAAAGGGATGTTGGCCATTGCATCTCTTCTCCATCGCCAGCTGATGTTTTCTTGCAAGAAAACAGGCCTAATACAACGCTTATATTATCGGTCTGGACCAATTAACTGGTAGAAAATGCGTTACTTTCCAAAAAGATGCAACCGATAGTTAACCCGCGGAGATAAAGAAAACTTGGTTAGTATGCTTCCTCAAAATTTTTATCAACCACATTGCTTGGCCGCACATAGGACGAGCCCATGAAAAACTTGTATGCGCCAGATGCAAATCACCGTCCGCTTTGCATAACAATGTTTTCCATGCAGCGTTAGGACGAACTTTCCAGTGGCCACACCTCAACAACACCACGAGCAACAGCACAGGGAGTTTGTGACACTAACTTTATGACTTCCTCCAGATTGGCGGCCTCGATTATAGCAAATCCGGCCACTGGCAGGGAGGACCTCATGAACGGTCCGTTGGTCGTTTCAACCTGATTAGCGTCAAGATTGCGAACCAACACGGGCGCGCCCGCGATGCCGATCAAAACCCCATTCTTCTGCAATTTCGCATCGTGGGCATGAGCTGCGTCGCGGATGGGTTTCGGAGTCCGATCATAACCTTCTTGATCGCCATATCCGATCGTCACGAATTTTGGCATAACTATCCTCCTCTTAAGGTGCGTGTTAAATCAAACACCTATAACGCCGATCTGCTTCAATCAGATCGGCGTTATAGAATAGCTATGCTTACCTGCTTCTATTTCAACCGCTTCAACAGTTCATTAGTGGTTATGGCGCGGCGGTGTTTTGGCCAGTTGGCGGAATTTATCAGCATCGCGGATCGTAGCTCCATCGGCCAGCTGCGTTACCGTCTGTCGATAGATCATCTGCCAAGGCGTTGCATCTGCAGGTGTCTGCGGAATGCCTTCCGCCTTGCGGCGCGCAATTTCTGCCTCGTCCACCAGCATATCACACCGCCCCTTGTTGAAGTCGATACGAATGGTATCGCCGTTACGCACCCAGGCCAGACCACCACCCGCTGCACTTTCCGGTGAAGCATTGAGAATGGACGGGCTATCTGCTGTGCCCGATTGGCGACCGTCACCGATGGTTGGCAAACTTGTGATTCCACGCTTGATCAGATGATCCGGCGGCTGCATATTTACGACTTCGGCAGACCCCGGCCAACCGAGTGGACCAGCGCCCCGAATAACGAGGATGCAGCGTTCGTCAATGTTGAGCGCAGGATCGTTGATACACTTATGATAATCTTCCGAGCCATCAAAAACGATAGCCCGCCCATCGAAAATCCCCTCGTGTCCCGGCTCTGACAGATAGCGATCGCGAAACTCAGGTGAGACCACACTCATTTTCATAATGGCAAAATCAAACAGATTGCCCTTCATAACAAGGAAGCCAGCGCGCTCCTTGAGTGGTTTGTCGTAAGGGAAAATGACGTCGCGGTCCGATGATTCCCGACCTTCAAGATTCTCCGCCATCGTCTTTCCAGTAACACTCGCGCAGGAACCGTCGATTTTGCCTGCGGACAGCAGTTCCCACATAATCGCAGGCACACCACCGGCGCGATGGAATTTCTCGCCAAGATATTTGCCAGCAGGCTGAATATTGGCAAGCAGCGGAATATCAAAGCCTTCGTCCTGCCAATCGTCAGGCTTCAGCTCCACACCCGCATGTTTTGCCATCGCCATAAGATGTGGCTGAGCATTGGTTGAACCACCAATGGCGGAGTTGACCTTGATGGCGTTTACAAACGCTTCGCGTGTCAGAATATTGGATGGTCGAATGTCTTCGAATACCAACTCCACCGCACGACGACCCGTCCGATACGCCATCTGACCGCGCTCACGATATGCAGCCGGGATAGCAGCGCAACCGGTGAGCGACATGCCTAAGGCCTCAGCCATTGCATTCATCGTGGAGGCGGTGCCCATTGTATTGCAATGGCCGACCGAAGGCGCGGAACTGAGCGCCGCTTCGAGAAATTCTTCCTTGGTGATTTCACCCGCCGCATATTTTCGACGCGACTGCCATATTACCGTGCCGGAACCGACGAGCTTGCCTTCATGCCAACCATCAAGCATGGGCCCACCGGAAAACACGATAGCCGGAATATCCACCGTGGAAGCCGCCATCAGTGCGGAAGGCGTGGTCTTGTCGCAACCGGTTGTGAGGACAACACCATCAAGCGGATATCCATAAAGGATCTCGACAAGCGCCATATAGGCCAGATTCCGGTCGAGCGCTGCAGTTGGTCGCTTGCAGTTTTCAAACAGCGGGTGGCTCGGAAACTCGATCACTATTCCGCCTGCATCGCGAATGCCGTCGCGGATGCGTTTGGCAAGATCAAGATGGTGACGATTGCAGGGGTTAAGATCGCTGCCAGACTGCGCAATGCCGATAATCGGCTTGCCTGATCTGAGTTCTTCGGGCGTCGTACCGTAATTCATGAAGCGCTCCAGATAAAGCGCTGTCAGATCAAGATGGTCGGGATTGTCGAACCAGTCCTGCGAGCGCAGGCGGCGCGGTGTGTTTTGATCATCACTCATCTATCGTCTTCCCGCTGGCGATTATTGATCTTTTCGATATGCAGCAAAATTCCCGAATGATCCGTTTCCGCATGTCCGGCTTCTACAAAAGTGCGGAACTCATCGCGAATTTCTTCGGTCAATGGCAACGTCAGCGAAAGGCTCTCAGCCATAGCTGCCACGGCTTCCAGATCTTTCAATTGCAGCCCTGAAGGACCGCCCGGTTGGAAAGTACGATCCACCATGCGTTTCCCATGCAATTCAAGAATACGACTTTCTGCAAAGCCACCCCGAATGGCATCACGGAACTTGCCACGATCCGCACCACCGGCTTCCACCAGCATCATCGCTTCCGCAACTGCACCAATCGTAATTGCTACAATCTGCTGGTTAGCCAGTTTGCAAATCTGTCCTGCACTGGAGGGACCGACATGAGTGACACGCCCCAGCGCCGCAAATACATCTGCCAGTTCTTCGATCAAGACTGCATCACCGCCAGCCATTAATGCCAGTGTTCCTGCTTCCGCACCAACTGTGCCGCCTGACACAGGACAATCGATGTGACGAATGCCGAGAGCAGAAAGTTTCTCGGCATGTTCTCTTGCAATTGGCGGCGCGATTGAAGACGTGTCGATAACGATGGCACCAGCTTTCAAAGCTGTCGCGACCCCGCCGTCAAACAACACTGATCCCACAGCCTTGCCATCGGACAGCATAGTGAAGACAATATCGGCGTTCGCGACTGCTTCAGCAGCACTTGATGCTACTACCGCGCCGTTTTTGACCAATGCTTCGGCTTTGGCGAAGTCACGATTCCAAACGCTAACGCTAAAGCCAGCATTTAGAAGGCGGCGCACCATCGGTGCACCCATAAGGCCAGTGCCAAGAAAAGCAATTTTACGCGTCACAGCGAACCTCCAAGCTCATCCTCAATATGAGCACGGATAATTTCGTCAAACGAGGTTTCGGCGGTAAAGCCCAACTCTTGCGCGCGTTTGGCTTCAAAACCCGGAGCCCAACCCGCGCACATGCGCATGATCATTTCATCCGGTTCACGACGGATGAGAGCAACAGCCTTATCACCCGCTACACGGCGCAACGCTGCAATCTGCTCTCCCACGGTAGCGGAGAGGCCGGGCATAGACAGATTACGACGCGAGCCCATGCGTTGGAGATCCATTGTCGCTCCATGGATCAGGAAGCCAACAGCTGAACGCGGCGAAGTGTGCCAATGGCGAACATCATCCGAAACCGGCAATACGGCTTCCTGGCCGACCAGCGGTTCACGCAGGATATTTGAGAAAAAGCCGGACGCAGCCGCATTGGGTTTGCCAGGCCGAATGCAGATTGTGGGCAGTCGGATGCCTATGCCATCGAAGAACCCGCGACGGGTGTAATCGGACAGCAAAAGTTCGCAAATTGCCTTCTGCGTGCCATAGCTGGTGAGCGGTGTCAGATGAAATTCGTCGGGAATTGGGAAAGGAAGTGGCGCACCCACGACCGCAATCGACGAGGTGAAGACAATGCGTGGGAAATATCCATCTTCATTGTGGGTGATACGAACCGCATCGAACAGGTAACGCGTACCGTCAAGGTTGATACGGTAGCCTTTGTCGAAATCAAGCTCTGCTTCGCCCGAAACAATAGCTGCCAGATGGAAGATTACATCTGGGCGACTTGCGACCAGTTTTTCAGCAGTGCCGGGTGCGGAAAGGTCAACGGTTTCAAGGGTTACCTGTCCGGTAAAACCCGCAGGTGCCTGCGGCGTCACCACATCCACCAGTGTAAGCGCCTCAATCGTCCTACCATCAAGCGAACCGTCTTTCGTCAGACGCTCCGCGAGTTTTCGGCCCACCATGCCTGCCGCGCCGATGATCAGAATGTGCATTTGTTTCTCCTCCACCATGTGCCCAAATCGATTTCAACATCGTAAAAACAACGATTGCGAAAAAGTATTTGTAAGGTTGTCTGATAACCTTATATCATGCACTTGAAAACCAAAATAATGAAGTTGCTACCTACTTCGCATTCGCAGGCAGGCAGCAGGAGGAATCATGTCCCAGAACGGCAAAATGATGAGCGTCGACACCACAACGCATGAGCATATACAGGCGCTGGTCGACAGCCTCGGCATGGACCTTGTTCTCTCAGGCGAAGAGGTAGTGCGCTATTGCAGCGACTGGCACGACGACGTGAAGAGCAATGCAGTTGCGGTGCTTCGCCCTCGCTCCACGGCGGACGTATCTGCTTGTGTGAAAGCTGTTCGCGCTCGCGACCTGTCTATTGTTCCACAAGGCGGCAACACTGGCCTCGTACTGGGAGCAACACCCGACTCACCGGAATCCCAGGTCATCATCAGCCTCGAACGCATGACGGCTATTCGCAGCATCGATGCAGATGACTTTTCCGCCGTGGTCGATGCGGGCTGTATTCTGTCCGAATTCAAGGACAAGGTAGAAGCAGCGGGAATGTTCTTTCCGCTGGCATTGGGCGCACAAGGTTCTTGCCGCATCGGTGGCAACGTGTCGACCAATGCGGGCGGCATCAATGTGTTGCGATATGGCATGACACGTGAGCTCGTTCTCGGCCTTGAAGTAGTCCTGCCCGATGGTTCCATTTTCGATGGTCTTTCAACTTTGCGTAAAGACAATCGCGGCATCGATCTGAAGCAGCTTTTCATTGGCGCTGAGGGAACTTTGGGGATTGTTACAGCGGTCGCGGTAAAGCTTATGCCGCAACCGGGGCAGGTTGCGACTGCGCTGCTCAGTCTCAACGCTCTCGAAGACGCTATCGCGCTTTATCGACGCGCACGGCGCGATTGTTGCGACTTGATGTCGGCATTCGAGTTTATGCCCCCGCTTGCTTTCACATTGGCGCGAGAAGCAATGCCGGACTTGGCCATGCCGATGGGCGGTAATTATTCAGCCTATGTTCTGATGGAAATCTCCGGTTCCGGACTGATCGACATCGAAGATCTTATGGGTCGCTTCCTTGAAAAGGTTATGGAAGACGGGGTGGTTGCAGATGGTGTCATCGCGACATCCCGAGACCAATCCCGCAAGTTGTGGCTGTTCCGCGAAGGTATGAACGAAGGCCAAGCCAAGCGGGGCCCACATTTGCGTACCGACGTTTCCGTGCCCCTATCGCGCCTTGCGGATTTTGTGCGTGATGCAGAGGCTGCGGTCTACGCCGGTCTGCCGGACTGTGTCTGCGTATCTTATGGTCATGTGGGCGATGGGAATGTCCATCTTAATGTATTACCGCCGAACACGCTCGACCGCGCGGAGATCGATGCTCGTATCTACAAAGCGAAAAACATCATCAACGATGTGCTTGATAGCTATCGCGGCTCCATGAGCGCAGAGCATGGAATTGGCCGACTTAAAAGACCGGATTTTGAAAAGCGTATGCCTGACGTGCAGCGCCAATTGCTATCTGCAATCAAGACTGCGATAGACCCTAACCTTATGATGAACCCCGGTTGCCAATTGAGTTTGCTGCCTTGTTCAGAGACGAGCAATTAGAGGGACGCAACATGTCAACGGATTTTGGCCATATAAAGCGCAGTGAACACCTTCCTGCGCGGATCGCTGCGCAGATCGGCAGCGATATCCATGAAGGGCGTTTAAAGCCTGGCGACAAGCTGCCGACTGAACACGTCCTTTCAAAATCCTTTGGCGTAAGCCGCTCTGTTGTTCGCGAAGCGATTGCACAGTTACGCAATGAAGGCCTCGTCGATACCCGTCAAGGCGTCGGTGCGTTCGTTACTGAGCGACAGGCACGACTGATCCGCATAGATGAGGATGAATTGTTCAGCCGCGATAGTTTTCGCGACCTGTTCCAGTTGCGCTTCCCTCTCGAGATTGAAGCCGCAGGATTGGCTGCCGCCCATCACACAGCCAAAGATTTGGCGCGCCTTGATGAAGCACTTGAGCAAATGACCGGGGCGGCGAAATGGACCGATCAAGGTATCGTTGCAGACCTCGCCTTTCACAAGGCAGTGGCTGATGCCACCGGGAACGAATATTTTTCTACATTCGTCGGGTTTATTACTGAGCGTATCAGTCATGCAATCAATGTTGCCCGCTCAAAGGCCGTTCTGGAAGAGATCGTCAATATAACGATTGAGGAGCATGTCAATTTACGCGACACCATTGCCAGCCGCGATCCAGTGCTGGCGCGCGATGCCATGCGCAAACATCTTATGGGAGCCGCGGCCAGGATCGGACTGGCACTTGAATCTTATTAAACTGGGTCACCGCCTGTGATTCAAAGAAGGCGAAAAACTGCATTTTTCTGAACAACCGATTTCGGTTCTAGACAGCGATAAATTCTCGAACTAAAACGATACCTACGGTTGTCAGACATCCTGACAATAAGGCAAGTTGGCTTTGGAGGGTCGCTGCCTGAACAGTGGGAGGCGCCGCAACTGGCGAAAAGGATGAGATACACCGACGGGTTAAACCGTGGGGAACTATCAACCTTCTAAAACCACTGCGCCTGACTGGAGCCATATAATTGTAGCTTTCCATTTTGATGGAGACTGCGGGGAGGAGGACAGCTTGACTTCAAAGCATTCGTTGAGTGCACAACAAATTTTGCCGGACGATGCCACGACCACCGTTCTGGTAGGACGTGTCTGGTCTAAAGTTGCAGACGGCCCCTGCCCTGTTTTGGTGCGCGATGAACGGGTGCTTGACCTGACAGCTATTGCCGCAACCGTATCGAGCCTTTTTGAGATCGATGGTATTGCAGCGAAGCTTGCCACCGCAACAAGCCTGCGGGATCTCGGCTCTTTGGACGACTTTCTGAGTGGTACGACTGGCCACCTTTTGGCTCCGATTGATCTGCAAGCAATCAAGGCTGCTGGTGTCACTTTTGCCGACAGCATGCTGGAGCGCGTCATTGAAGAACAGGCAAAGGGTGATCCTTCTCGCGCTCGTTCTATCCGTGAAAAGCTTGCTCCCGTCCTCGGGGACAGTCTGCGCGGTGTTACGGCTGGCTCAGAAAAAGCAGCCAGCATTAAAACCCTTCTTCAAGACATGAATCTCTGGTCGCAATATCTCGAAGTCGGCATTGGACCGGATGCCGAGATTTTCACCAAGGCACAGCCGATGTCTTCTGTAGGATGCGGCGATAAGGTAGGCATTCACCCGATTTCAGAATGGAATAACCCGGAGCCGGAGGTGGTTCTGGCGGTGCGTTCCGATGGTGAAATTCTCGGCGCAGCGCTCGGTAACGATGTCAATTTGCGCGACGTCGAAGGCAGATCTGCTCTGTTGCTTGGAAAAGCCAAGGACAACAATGCATCCTGTTCAGTTGGCCCATTCATCCGCCTGTTCCACGATGCCTTCACACTTGACGTTCTTTCTAAGGTTCGCGTTTCACTGCTGGTAAAGGGTGAAGACGGCTTCGAAATGACTGGCGAAAGCCCGATGGAAGCCATCAGCCGCTCACCTGCCAATCTGGTATCGCAGCTTCGTAATCGTAATCACCAATATCCCGATGGGGCCGTCCTGTTCCTGGGAACCATGTTCGCCCCCGTCAAAGACCGACGCGGTGTCGGCCAAGGTTTCACGCACGAAATCGGTGACCGCGTGGAGATTTCGACGCCGTTGCTAGGCCGTCTTATCAACTGGGTCGATCGTACTGATGCGTGCCCGGAATGGACTTTCGGTACAAGAGCGCTCTTCCGGAACCTTGCCGCTCGCGGCCTTCTCACAAAGGTATAATTCCATGATACAGAAGCTGATTGACCTGTTCTTTCGCTTTCTGGCGCTGCTTATGATTTTAGCTCTGGCAGGCATGGCACTGATGGTTTTCGTCAATGTCGTCCTTCGTTATGGCATGAATTCAGGCATTGCCATTTCCGATGAAATGTCCCGATACTTTTTTGTCTGGCTGACCTTTATTGGCGCGGTCGTTGCTCACCGTGAAAACCTGCATATGGGTGTGGAAACAGTGGTTTCTCGCTTCGGGCGAAAGGGTCGAGTTGTCCTTATGGGCATTTCCAATCTGGTTATTCTGGGCGTTTCCGCAATCCTTTTTCTGGGAACCTGGCAGCAGTTGCCCATCAACGCCTCAATGGTTGCACCTGTAAGTGGCCTTTCCATGGGCTGGGTTTACGGCATCGGATTGTTCACTGGTGCCGGCATTTTCCTAATCTCGCTTGAAAGATTGTTTCGAATTTTGACAGGTCGCATCACCGAAGAAGAGATTTCGGCATTCGCCGGCGAACATATGAGCATTGAACAACTTTCGGAGCGTGCCTGATGACTCTTCTCGTATTCATTGGATCGCTCGTCGGCGCTATGGCCATCGGCGTTCCGGTCGCTTTCGCGCTTATGCTCTGTGGTGTCGCTCTTATGTGGCACATGGACATGTTCAATTCGCAAATCATTGCGCAGAACATGATTGCAGGCGCAGATACATTCACGCTGCTGGCTATCCCGTTCTTCATTCTGGCTGGTGAGTTGATGAATTCGGGTGGCTTGTCCCGACGTATTATCGACTTCGCAATTGCCTGTGTTGGCCATATTCGTGGTGGGCTTGGGATCGTCGCTATTTTTGCCGCGATCATCATGGCATCGATTTCCGGCTCTGCAGCTGCGGACACTGCGGCCCTGGCTGCTATCCTCATACCGATGATGGCCAAAGCAGGCTACAATGTTCCACGCTCTGCCGGTCTTATCGCTGCAGGCGGTATTATTGCCCCTGTCATTCCACCTTCGATGGCCTTCATTGTCTTCGGAGTGGCCGCAAATGTCTCCATTACCAAGCTGTTCATGGCCGGTGTATTCCCCGGCATTCTGATGGGGGCATCCCTCATCGTCACCTGGCTGTTTGTTGTTCGTAAGGACAAAGTCGAAACCCTTCCACGCGTTTCAGGCAAAGAGCGCCTGAAAGCCAGTGGTCGCGCTGCATGGGCACTCGGTATGCCTGTCATCATTCTGGGCGGCATCAAGGCTGGTATAGTAACGCCAACGGAAGCCGCTGTGGTTGCTGCCATGTATGCACTCTTCGTGGGTATGTTCATTTACCGCGAACTGAAGATCACTGACCTTGGTCACGTGTTCCTTCGCGCAGCGAAAACGACTTCTGTCGTTATGTTCCTCGTCTGTGCCGCACTTGTGTCTGCATGGCTCATTACGGCAGCCAACATTCCGGCCGAAATCAGCAACTACATCGAACCGCTGATCGACCGTCCGACTTTGTTGCTCTTCGTCATCATGCTTCTGGTTCTGGTGGTCGGCACAGCGCTTGATCTGACACCAACGATCCTGATCTTAACACCAGTTCTGATGCCGATTATTCAGAAAGCAGGGATCGACCCCGTTTACTTCGGCGTCCTCTTCATCATGAACACATCTATCGGTCTTCTCACACCACCAGTCGGTGTCGTGCTGAATGTCGTTTCAGGCGTTGGCCGCGTTCCATTGGGTCGCGTTATAAAGGGCGTGTTCCCGTTTCTGCTTGCCGAGATTTGCGTATTGTTCCTTCTGGTTCTGTTCCCCGATCTCGTTCTCGTTCCCGCCAGCTGGCTCTATTGAGCCACTGGTACTCTTTCATTTTCTCTAACTCTGGGAGGATACTCATGAGAAAATTCCTAATCGCAACAACCGCACTCGTTTCTGCCGTTGCCACTTTTGCCGTCGGGCCAGCGCAGGCCGAATTCAAGAGCCGCAACATCCGCGTCTCCAATGGCATCAATGCCGATCATCCGGTCGGCGATGGCATCAAAGCGATGCAGGCATGTCTCGATGAAAAGTCGAATGGCAATCTGAAGCTCACAGCGTTCTGGGGCGGTGCATTGGGCGGTGATCTTCAGGCAACTCAAGCTCTGCGCTCGGGCGTTCAGGAAGCTGTTGTCACTTCCTCATCGCCTCTGGTTGGTATTGTTCCGGCACTTGGCGTCTTTGATCTCCCATTCCTGTTTGCCAATTCCGACGAAGCCTATACCGTCATGGATGGTGAGTTTGGCGATCTGTTGAATGAAAAGCTCGAGGCAGCCGGTCTGGTTAATCTGGCTTATTGGGAAAACGGTTTCCGCAACCTGTCCAACTCCAAGCATCCCATCAACAAATGGGAAGATCTTGAAGGGATGAAGGTTCGCGTGATGCAGAACAATATCTTCCTCGATACGTTCAAGAATTTTGGTGCTAATGCCACCCCGATGGCATTTGGTGAAATTTTCTCAGCGCTGGAAACCAAGGCCATCGACGCTCAGGAAAACCCATACGTGACGATCGACACTTCAAAATTCTATGAAGTGCAAGCCTATGTTTCGGAAACAAAACACGCCTACACACCATTCCTTTTCTTGTTCTCAAAGCCGATCTTCGACACCTACTCTCCTGAAGAGCAAGCTGCTCTGAGGGAATGTGCTGACGTCGGTCGTGATGTAGAGCGCAAGGTAATCGGCGAACTGAACAAGAAGTCGCTCGAAAAGATCGAAGCGGCTGGCGTGAAGTTCAACACGATTACCCCAGAAGAACAGGCGCGTATTCTCGAAAAGTCTCAGGTGATTTACGAGAAGCATAAAGCTGATATCGGCACTGATATCGTGGAACGCGCTCAGAGTATCCTGGCCGACCTGCGCAAGTAAGTCTCGGTTCAGACGCACAAGAAAGCCTGCGGCGATCTCTCACCGCGGGCTTTTTTAAGAGAGGATTTTATGGGGCACAATTGCCCGTCCGTTTACGCTCCCCGTTTCACTCGTTGTTCGCGGAAGAAAATAAACAATCCTGATCCGACGATCAGCGCTGCGCCAACCACCATGCTCGTCTTCGGAATATCCCCGAAGAACATCCAGCCGAATAAGACAGCCCACAGCAACAGCGTATATTGGAGCGGTGCGACGGTTGCTGCATCAGAGATCTTTAGCGCACGGTTGACGAGCATATGAGCAGCCATCGCCACAATACCCAAAAGCAGCATGAGTGTGATATCGGTAGACGTCCCCAGCGGACGCCAATCAAACGGCGCAAAAATAATGCCTGCGATCAGCGCCCCTATTAATTGGAAGAAAACGAGCGACTTGTCTGGTGTGGCGCGCAGACTGCGACCCGAAATCATCATGAATGCAAAGGCAATCGTGCCAAGGATCGAGATGATGGCTGGAGCAGTAAACATGGCGCTGGACGGATTGAGCGCGATAATGACGCCCACAAAACCGATGCCGATAGCTGTCCAGCGCCGCCAGCCAACCTTTTCGCCAAGCAGAAAAGGCGATGCCGCTGCCACATAGATCGGTGCAGCCAGCCAATAAGTCATGACATCAGCCAACGGCAGATACATGACAGCATAGTAGAACGCAAAGACCTCAAAGGTCGAAAAGAAAACACGCGCGGCCTGAAGAAGCCGCTTCTCCGCTTTTACAATGGGTTGCAGCCCGGCCCGCCAAAGAAAAGGAGCCAGAATGACAAGTGCTGCAACACTGCGGATCAGAATGACCTGACCCACGCTGTAACTGGCGACAAGCCATTTTCCCATTGCGTCGTTTAATGAAAACATCAGCATGCCCAAAAGCATGAGTGCAGGTCCGGCAATTGCCGGAAGTGCGCTGCCGCCCTGCTGTTGCGTTGTGGCAGACATGGAGCCTCCAATCAGAACTGTGGGTTATCGCCCGACATCACATCGAGGTCGCATCTGAAATACGGCGACTTACCGTGAATGCCTTATCGAGCTCCGGATTTAACTCCATACCGAGGCCGGGACCGGGAGGAACCGTGATCATACCGTTCTTCACCTCTGGGAGAGCTGTGACCAGATCGCGATACCAGGTCCGATAAAAGGCGCGGACACTCTCCTGCACCAACGCGTTCGGCGCATTTAGTGAAAGATGGGTCGAAGCACACAAAACCACTGGACCTGTGCAATCATGCGGAGCAACCGGCAAATGCCATGCTTCGGCCATCGACGCAATTTTCCGGGCCTCGGACAACCCACCACACCAGGAGATATCCAGCATGACAATTCCAGCAACGCCGGTTTCAAGATAATCGCGAAAACCCCAGCGGGATGCGAGTGTTTCGGATGCGGAAATGGGCGCAGGAGAGACTTCTGCATAGCGCTTAAGGCTGGAAAGGCTGTCCATCTTGATCGGATCTTCATGCCAGAAAGTGCCATATGGCGTTAGTGCTTTCGCGATCTGCATGGCCGGCAAAAGCTGCCACATGGAGTGAAACTCCACCATAATGTCGATGCGATCACCAACAGCTTTGCGGATCTTTTCAAAAGGTTGAAGCGCGGCTTTCATATCCGTTGAAGAGATATATTGCCCCCGTGTTTTTTCCGCAGCAGCATCGAATGGCCAGATTTTCATGGCCGTGATGCCCTCTTCAAGAAGAGAGTGGGCCAATTCATCAGCCCTGTGCAAAAAGCCGTTGAGATCATCGTAATCGCGACCGGTTGAAAGACCATAATTGCCCGTAGTCTGACCAGTTGCTTTCTTGATATACTCAGTACCCGCACAGGTATTGTAGGTTCGAATTTCCCGTCGCGAAAAACCACCCAGAAGCTGCGCTATCGGTTGGTTGGTGGCTTTGCCGAATATATCCCACAACGCAATATCGAAAGCCGAGTTTCCGCGGACTTCTGCGCCGGACGAGCGAAAGCCCACATAACCAACGAGATCCGCTGCGAGCAGGTCGATTTCCAAAGGATCGCGACCTATTACCCTTGGTGCAACATATTCGTGAATATAAGCCTCGACCGTTTCTGCGCCGAAAAATGTTTCACCAAGCCCGGTAATACCTTCGTCGGTATGGACAAGAACCCAGAGCAGGTTAGCGCGTTCAGCCACGCGCACGGTTTCCAGCGCAGTAATCTTCATAAATTCCTCCTAAACGCACCCCAAGATCACTCCTCATAAGTCCTTGGGATTGCTCGCAATCCTGCCTGATTAAAGTATCAGATTCGTTAGCATCTCGCGGATAAAGCGCTAAAAAATCAGATGATTTTTTCATGGTGCCATTTTGAGATGAAAGCTGTGAACGGCAGGCTACACGGACACTTGCGAGGAGCGGGAATTATTGAAAATGGTGCAGTATTTGCCTGGCTGGGACCACTGGAGCGGTGTTTTTTTGCTACCACAACGCATCTCGGCAATCGGTGAGTAGTTTCTCGCAACTCAACGAACGCGGGCAGAAGATGAGCGAACCTTTGGAAGTACGCGCTTGACCGGAAATGTGTCACTGCCGGCGGTTTGAGCATGTGCTAGGTGGCATTCTGGGATAACTAAAGCATTCCAGCAAAGTACGAAACGGTTTTTCGTATAATACCGTGTAAAAACAATTAGTTACAACAGGTCCAACGATTCAATATTAACTGGAACTCAATAAGGAGCTCGCGCCGAACATTTCGTGAATGCGCGCGTGGTGCATAATGTGGCGCTTTATGAGGCATCAAAAACAAGGGGATACGCAATGTGCGACGTTGGTAAATCAAAGCTATATATAAATATCATCCACTTAGGGGAAATTAGATGGTACGGACGGGTGGATTCGAACCACCGACCTCAGGAGCCACAATCCTGCGCTCTAACCAACTGAGCTACGACCGCGTACCTAAATCTCAACGAACTCGCTTGTGGTGTCCGCTGACAGGGGGTCACATACGGAGAATCGATCCACATTGCAAGTGATTACAACGATCTTTTTTGAAGAAATCCACGTTTGTTAGCCAAAGCGGCCCAATCGTTAAAATTGGACGGGTTTTGATTACCATGTTTTATGCATGCCTGTGCACAAAGCTGGATAATCGCTCGACACATAAAATTGCCGCACCCGCATTAACTAATGGAACAGAAAATGAGGTCCATATCGAATGGCAATATGGACCCGAACCCGCAAGCAGCTTATTAACAGGTCGTTAAAGGGCACTTTGGGTGGTCGGAAGAACAGGTAAAGGACCGGTATGTCAGGATCATACCCCTTCATCGACATTGCCGCGCTGGATCATATCCGCGAAGGCTTTGCCAAGGGCGATGCGCAGCTCGTGCTGACGCACGACCTTTCGACCGTTCTATGGATCAATGGCCCAGGAGCCAAGCTGTTCGGTTTTGAACGGATCGAAGATGTCATCGGTGACGAACTGGATCTGCCAGTTGCAACCCGCCGCCAGATTATGGGATCGAGTGGTGAAGTTGACACTGCGCCACGCGTTGTGGCCGTGCGTCTGGGTGCTGGCATGCGTTCAGAACTCACACGCCTTCAAGTTTCCCACCTGACAATGCCTGACGGCATCGAAGCGCTCTTGCTTGCTGTCGAGAAGCAGAATGCCACCCCTGACATAATTATTTCCGGCCTTGAAGATAATGCGACACATGTCGCGCTGATCGATGCTAGAGCGAAGGTGATTGCCTCAAGCCCTAGCTTTCCAGCCCTCGATATTTCTGCGTCAACGCTTGAAGATCTTATTGTTGAAGCAAGCGATGCCAGCGATCGGATCGTAAAGCGCCGTATTCGCGCAGGCAGAAGCTCAGTGCCAGGTGCAATCGCACGGCTTATTGACAATCCAGCCTTACATCTTATCTGCATCGCCGTAGAAGCAGCCATAAAGCCTGCAACGACCAATGATACGAAAACAAATGCAGTCGCAGACAGCATCGCGCATGACGAAGAGATTGCGGTAAAAGAAACCAAGCCGAAAAGCTTTGTCTTTGATCGCAATGGCCCACCTGCCCGTTTCATCTGGAAGACTGACGCGGCGGGATCGTTTACAGAGGTTTCACCGGAATTGGGTGTCATCATCGGTCCAAATGCGGCTGATGTCATAGGCAGGCGCTTCGCGGAAGTCGCCAATGTTTTCGCCTTCGATACGGATGGCAGCATCGGCTCGCTTCTGGAAAAACGCGACACCTGGTCTGGCAAAAAACTGCTTTGGCCTGTGGAAGGCACAAACCTCCGCGTGCCGGTCGAGCTTGCCGCCCTGCCCGTTTATTCGCGTGATCGTGAATTCATCGGCTTCCGGGGATTTGGCCTTGTGCGCCCCGAAGATGCGGAAGAAGACCCGGAGACAATCGGCCTTGTGCTTGCTGGCGGTATTCCGCAGAAGCGTGAAGCAGCTCCCACAATACAGGAAATGCTGAGCGCTGATGGTGATGACGATGTGTTGGCGCTTTCCGAAGAAGTAGCCAATGACGACCATCCAGACACCGGGCATCAGATCACAGCTGCAGAGACGTTGCCTTTTGAGCTGACGCAAAACCCCGGTCGTCGTGAGTCCGACAAGGTCATTGAGTTACTCAATGCAGCCGCACGCGAAAAAGTGGAAGCGGATCAGGCAAAGCAGTTCAAGGGCAAAGAACAACGTCCTGAAGGCGGATTGACCGCAACCGAGCGCAACGCATTTCGAGAAATTGCTGATCGTCTGCGCAAGCAAGGACTGGCTAATTCTCGTCAGGACGGCGATGCACCAGTCGCAAAACCAGTAGAAAAGATTGAACAGCAGCAGCCCGCAGCAGAGCGTAACGCGCCGGTTGCGGTCAGGTCTGAAAATTTGCCTGCGGCGGACGACAAACCAGAAGCTGCAAAGCCAGACCAAAAACAGCCTGCCGATGAGACAGCACTGCTCGCTAATCTGCCTATCCCCGTCATCATCCATTCGGGTGACCAGATTCATTATGTCAATGAGGCACTTCTCGGCCTAACAGGTTATGAAACGCTCGAAGACATCCGTGATGCGGGTGGCGTCCAGGCATTATTTAACAGTGACAGTGATGAAGGTGGCAACCCTCAAGGTATGGTGCTGCGCCGTGCAGACGGCAGCGAAGAGCCAGTAGATGCACATCTCAACGCCATTGGCTGGCGCAACGGTCGTGCGCTCATGCTGAGCCTTATGCCCGTTGCACCTGCATCCAACGAAGTTGAGGTTCCAGCAAAAGCCGAAATATCCAGTGAAAACCATACTGAAAAGCAGGCACTTAAAGCTCAGGTCGAAGAACTTAAGATTATTCTCGACACGGCAACAGATGGCGTTGTGCTGATTGATCCCGAAGGTCGCATTCGCTCGATGAATCATTCTGCCGCCGCCCTTTTCGGCTATGACCGGACTGACGCCGAAGGCAAATTCTTCTCGATGCTGTTTGCGATCGAGAGCCAGCGTGCAGCGATGGATTATCTGCACGGGCTGTCCGAAAATGGTGTTCTCAGCGTCTTGAACGACGGCAGGGAAGTGATTGGTCGAGAAGCTCAGGGAGGGTTTATCCCCCTCTTCATGACAATGGGTAAGCTTCCACACACCAGCGGTTTCTGCGCCGTGTTGCGCGACATCACGCAATGGAAGCGTACCGAAGAAGAGCTGACGAATGCGCGCAAGGAAGCTGAACGTGCATCCAACCAGAAAACTGACTTTCTGGCCCGTATCAGCCACGAGATTCGCACACCACTTAACGCGATCATCGGCTTTTCCGAGTTGATGGCTGATGAGAAATTCGGCTCGATAGGAAATGATCGCTATCGCGATTATCTGCGCGACATCAACCGTTCAGGCAACCATGTTCTGGCATTGGTCAATGACTTGCTCGATATCTCCAAGATAGAGGCCGGTGCACTCGATATGCAGTTTGAGGCGGTTTCGCTCAATGATGCGATTGGTGAAGCCATTGCTCTGATGCAACCGCAAGCAAACCGTGAGCGCGTCATTATACGCTCGAGTTTCCAGTCGAATCTGCCTGACATTGTCGCTGACGCACGTTCGATCAAGCAGGTAGCGCTCAATCTGTTGTCTAATGCGGTTCGCTTCACAGCAACTGGCGGACAGGTGATCGTCTCCACCAATTATGAATTGAATGGTGATGTGGTCATGCGCGTTCGTGATACGGGCGTAGGCATGACGAAGGCCGAAGTCGAGCAGGCTCTGAAGCCTTTCCGCCAAGTCAACACGATGCAGCGCAGACAGACAGAAAGCGCAAAAGACTGGCGCAATGAGGGTACGGGCTTAGGCCTGCCCCTTACAAAAGCGATGGTCGAAGCAAACCGCGCGCAGTTTGCGATAGACTCGACGCCCGGACGCGGCACCGTGGTGGAAATAATCTTTCCGCCGACCCGCGTTCTCGCAGATTGACAATTTTAAGCCCTCCACATGGAGGGCTTTTTTATATACAAACCAAAAAAAACGCCGATAAAAATCAGCGTTGGAGAATCTCAGAGACAAAGAGACACAAAAGCAATCGCAAATGAGGGCCTGACGGCGGCTCGATAGTTACTCAGTGTTGCACTTTTTATGACGCATAGCCGGTTAATCGGTCGTTAAAATTAAGGTTCAGAGTTTAGACATTGGAAACTCCTGTAAAATCAGGGTTAATTTCCTAGAAACAATTGTTTAACCATATGTCAGAATCAGCATGGACGGCTTTGCTTTGCCACAGTGCTGGTTTAGATTACAGAATATGTCTCACTGATAGGATGGTTGATGCGCTGGCCCAGATTTACGCGCCTTATTGTTGCGATCATCATTCTTAGCGCGGCAGCCGTGGCAACACTGCTTGCCCTCATACCTTTTATCGTCTCCACAGATTCAATTCGTGTTCGAGTGGCCCAGGAAATCAGCGCCTGGACCGGCTATAGTGTCGAACTGCGAGAAGCACCGCGTCTGCGCGTATTCCCGGTTTTACGAGCCTCGCTTGAAGGTGTGACACTCAGCAAGCTTTCCGAGCAAGGCGCCAAGCCATTCATGAGCGCCAGTCGGATTGAGGTCGAACTGTCGCCTCTTGATGCGTTGATGGGGCGCTTGTCTTTCTCAGAAACACAGATTGTCAGACCGCATTTCAACATCGGCGGCCCAGTCGATAACTTCTCCGGCCTGCTTGATGCCATCGCAAGTTCCAACGGACGTCTTGGCACCGCGATCCGCGCTCAACGCGCATTGCAGCAAAATGGAGAAAACGACAAAACGCTTGCTGCACAGCAAGCCTCTCAACCTTTTGGTCGCGTCGTTATCCGGGACGGTACCGTCTCATTCAATCGAGCAGACGCCGAAGAGGAACCGAAGGAAGATCAACAGATTACCAAGTTGAATGCCACGCTTGAATGGCCACGCACTTCGAGCGCGGCAACACTGCGTGGCAGCGCGCTTTGGCGCGGGGAAAATACCCAGTTCAACCTGACTGCATCGCAGGCTTTGCCACTCCTTGCCGGTGGTACATCTGATGTTACTGCGAGTTTCACTTCCAATCCGGTCAACATTACATTTGAAGGCAAGGCCAACATCTCCAACGACCGCTTCTTCGAAGGTGCGTTGAGCGCCAAAACCCCTTCGCTCAGCAATGCTGTTCGCTGGCTTGGTCTGCCTCCCGTTGCAGGCAGCACTGAAATTGGCGTCTTCTCGCTCGATTCAACGATCACCTCGACGCCGCGTCGATTGAAGTTCGATAATGTCGAGATGACCACAGATGAAAGCCCGGCCAAGGGCGTTATCGAAATCGGATTTGAGCAAGATACACCGGCTGTGACCGGGACGCTTGCATTCGATAAACTCGATCTGCGCCGACTATTTTCCATCTTCGTACCATTGCCCGACAACCGGCCTCGTCCCCCGAATGAGCGCGATCAAAGCGGGCAAGACAATATCGATACAAGCTTTATCGATCGCGCTGAACTAGACCTTCGCCTCTCAGCACAAACGGCTACCGCCGGTCCCGTCTCTATGGCGGGTGTGGCTGCGGCTGTGCAGATCAGAGGCGGTCGGGCGATGTTTGATATTGGTGACGCCAAAGCTTTCAATGGCGTCCTTCAAGCCAATTTGCAGATCGTTCGCGACCTTAAAACTGCCACTGGAGAACTCCGTTTCAACGCATCTGATATTGATAGTTCTCAGCTCTTCGCAGCACTCGGTTTTGATAAGCCATTCGTCAACGGCAAAGGAAACGTCTCGCTATTCATGAAAGGACCGGCGAACCGTTGGTCGGCACTCTTGACCGGTGCACAGGGCAATGTTTCAGTGCAGCTCAACAACGGCCAGATGCAAGGTTTCGCGGTACAGGATTTTCTGACCAAGGCTCAGAGCCAGGGCTTTTTCGCACTCGAACGGCAGGAAAATGTTTCACTTGCATTCAACCGTCTCGATCTTAAGGCCAATCTTTCGGACGGCGTAGCAACACTCGAAAACGCACGCCTTGGCACGACCGACGGCACCCTCAATCTTGCTGGCATTGTCCCGTTTGTTGATCGCAGTCTGGCGCTCAGTGGTGAAGTGATCTTCCCTGAAAGCCAACAGCAACAACAAGAAAACATAGACGGACAACAAGCCGAAACAACCCTTACCAAGCCACCGCTGCATTTCTTTGTCGGCGGCTCATGGGATCGTCCGTTCATCTCGCCATCATCGACAGGAACAGCCACGGGGCAGTGAACCCACTCTGTTTCGCTTATAGCATTTCCAGCAAAAGTGCGAAGCGGTTTTGCGCAGAATAATGGGTAGAAACAAATGGTTACAGCGGTTCCAACAATTAAAGCATGTCGCGCTCAAATGGATTCATTTAGCGTTCGCGAACATGCGACAGTTAAAAAAATCTAGAGCGAGCGCCATGAGTGCGATTAAGCGCGACATGCTGTCAACTGGAACCGCTTTAAGAACTACCCCAGCCTGAATGCAGCCTGCTCATCGCGGCGGCGCTGAACTTCCCGACGCTTGTTAACAACCGAGGCGATGATAACGCCCGTTGTCACCAACGCGATCAGGATCGTACACACCGCATTGATTTCCGGCGTCACTCCAAGGCGAACCTGGCTGTAGATTTTCATCGGCAGCGTGGTTGCACCCGGTCCAGATGTGAAACTTGCAATCACCAGATCGTCGAGCGAAAGCGTGAAAGCAAGCATCCAGCCAGAAACCACCGCAGGCAGGATCACCGGCAGGGTGATTTTCATAAACGTCGTCACCGGTGGCGCGCCGAGATCCATGGCCGCCTCTTCCAAAGAGCGATCAAAGCTTACCAGTCGGGACTGCACAACAACGGCCACAAAGCACATTGAGAAGGTGATATGCGCAAGTGTGACTGTCCAGAAACCGCGGTCAAAATTCATAGCCACAAACAGAAGCAGCAGCGACAGACCCGTGATGACATCAGGCATTACAAGCGGTGCATAGACCATGCCTGAAAACAGGATACGTCCTCGAAAGCGCGTGTAACGGGTCAGCGCAAGTGCTGCCAGCGTGCCAAGCACAGTGGCAACCGTTGCTGACAGAAGACCAACGCGGATTGTCACCCACGCCGCATCCATCAATGCCTGATTTCTGAAAAGCTCAACATACCATTTGGTCGAGAAACCCGCCCACACAGTGACCAGACGGGATTCATTGAACGAATAGATGACCAGCAGAACAATCGGCAGATAAAGGAAGGCAAAGCCAAGTGCGACTGAGGCGATATTGAAACGGGACCAATTATTGTTCATGGCCTATTTCCCCTTTTCCTGCTGACGCGCCTGTACTTGCTGGAAGATCACAATCGGTATGATCAGTATCAACAGAAGCACGACAGCTACAGCCGATGCGACCGGCCAGTCGCGGTTGGAGAAGAACTCGCTCCAGATCGTCTTACCTATCATCAATGTCTGAGATCCACCGAGAAGGTCAGGGATAACAAACTCGCCCACAGCGGGAATGAAGACAAGGAAGCAGCCAGCCAGAACGCCCGCAAGCGACAGAGGAAATGTGATTTTCCAGAAAGCAGCGATTGCAGTACAGCCAAGATCCTGTGCCGCTTCGATCAGCGAATAATCCATCTTTTCCAATGATGAATAGATCGGCAAAATCATGAATGGCAAATAGGAATAAACAATACCGATATAAACTGCCGTATCCGTATTGAGGATGGTCAGTGGCGTATCGATGATGTTCAGCCACATTAAAAACTGGTTGAGTAGGCCTTCTGGTTTCAGAATGCCAATCCACGCATAAACGCGGATCAGGAACGACGTCCAGAATGGCAGGATCACCATCATCAGGAGTGTCGGACGGATCGTTGATGGTGCGCGCGCAATGCCGTAAGCCATAGGATAGCCAACAAGCAGCGCCAAAACGGTGGAAATGGCAGCAATCCGAACGCTCGATAGATAAGCCTTGTAATAAAGCGGGTCGTCAAGCAGCCATAAATAATTATCGAATGACAGCTGCTTAATTTTTTCCCAGCTTTGCGCAAAACTGTCAGCCCAATCAAAAGCTGGCATATAGGGCGGGATCGCCATCGTGACTTCAGACTGAGAAATTTTGAAGACGATGAAAAACGGAACCAGAAAGAACAGCAGCAGCCAAAAATATGGCACCGCGATCACGAGGCGACTGGTTATGGAGGCGATCAGCTTTTGCATGCGCGTCCCCTCCTTAAGCCGTCAGCACCAAGCCGGCGTCAGTATCAAATGAGACCCATACCCGATCATCATAACCAAGCGGGTTATCGGTCTTGCGCACGGCATTAAGGCTTGCAGCCTTGATGGTGCGACCATTCTCAAGACGAACGTGGAACACCGTCATATCGCCAAAATATGCGATATCCCACAGCTCACCTTCGACCGCATTGACCGATGCGTCTTCCGGTTTGTCGCGGGTAATGCGGGTCTTTTCGGGCCGCACCGCATACCAGACCTTCTGGCCCGGATTAAGCTGTTCACGTGTTTCGGTGTGAATATGGAAGCCGAATTTTTCAGTGGCGATTTCCGTCTCGCCATTCGCAGCTTTTACCACCTCACCTTCGATGATGTTCACATTGCCGATGAAGTCAGCCACAAACTTTGAGCGTGGCGCTTCGTAAACTTCCGCAGGCGTTGCAACCTGCATGATACGGCCCTTGTCCATAACCGCGATACGGTCGGACATGGTCATCGCTTCTTCCTGATCGTGGGTAACGACCATGAAGGTCATACCGAGCTTGACCTGCAAATCCATCAGTTCGAACTGAGTTTCCTCACGCAGCTTCTTGTCAAGCGCGCCAAGCGGCTCATCAAGCAGCAGAACTTTGGGACGTTTGGCAACGGAGCGCGCAAGCGCCACGCGCTGGCGCTGGCCACCGGAAAGTTGATGCGGTTTGCGCTTGCCGTATTGCTCCAGCTTCACAAGCTTGAGCATTTCAGCGACGCGCGCATCGATTTCCGATTTCGCCATTCCGTCCTGCTTGAGGCCGAACGCGATATTGCTTTCAACTGTCATATGCGGAAACAGGGCATAGGACTGAAACATCATGTTCACGGGACGCTTATACGGCGGAATACCGCGCATATCCTGACCGTCAAGTGTAATGCGGCCGGACGTCGGCTCTTCAAAGCCCGCCAGCATACGCATGAGCGTAGTCTTGCCGCAGCCCGACGCCCCCAGCAGCGCAAAGAACTCACGATTGAAGACATTGAGTGACAGATTATCGACGGCAGTAAAATCGCCAAACACCTTCGTCACATTCTCAAAAGAAATATAAGGTTTCGCTGCCGGATCATTCCACGGTGCGAATTTGCGGCGAAAGCTGCCAAAAGATTCCATTCCGTTCCCCTATCGACTTATCAGGAACCCGATCCACAGACCGCAGCCTGCCATTGATGTATGTCACAAGACGTAGAGCGGCCCTCCTGCATGAACAGTGAGCCGCTCTCAGATTTTAAACGGGCAAGCCCGCATCGGCTAATAATAGCCGTCATATTATTCGACTGTTACTGGCCTGTGACGATCTTGGTCCAGGCGCGCGTAACAACACGCTGTACCTTGGTGTCGTAAGGCGTCGGCACAAACAGCTTCTTCAGAACTTCATCGCTTGGATAGATTGCCGGATCATCGAGAATTTCCTTGTCGATGAATTCCTGCGATGCCTTGTTGCCGTTTGCATAGAACACAAAGTTCGACGCCTTGGCTGCAACTTCCGGACGCATGATATAGTTCATGAATTCAAGCGCTTCAGGCACATTCTTCGCATCTGCCGGGATCGCCATCTGGTCGAACCACATCAGTGCGCCTTCCTTCGGGATAGAATAACCTATCTCTACGCCCTGTTTGGCCTTCTCGGCACGGTCACGGGCCTGGAAAATATCCCCGGAATAGCCGACTGCCATACAGATATCGCCATTCGCCAGCGCATTGATGTATTCCGATGAATGGAACTTGCGAATATTTGGACGGATTTTCAGATAAAGTTCCTGTGCCTTTTCCAGATCATCTGGTGATGGCGAATTCGGATCAAGGCCGAGATAGTTCAAAGCTGGACGCAGCATTTCGCTGGCCGAATCCAGAAGATAGATACCGCAGCCTTTCAGCTTTGCCGACATTTCCGGATCGAAGAGCACATCCCACGAGTCAATCGTGTCTGTGCCGAGCGCTTCCTTAATCTTGGCCTTGTTATAGCCAATGCCGGTCGTGCCCCACATGTAGTTGATGGAATATTCGTTGCCCGGATCATACGTGGCGGCGCGGGTCGAAATTTCGTCCCACATATTCTTGAGGTTCGGGAGCTTGTCCTTATCGAGTTTCAGGAACACGCCTGCAGGGATCTGGCGGCCAAGAAATTCACCCGATGGCACCACAAGATCGTAGCCGCTACCGCCAGCAAGGAGCTTGGTTTCGAGAATTTCGTTGGAATCATAAACGTCGTAAACGACCTTGATGCCGGTTTCCTTGGTGAAATCCTTTAGGATCGAGTCGTCGATGTAATCTGACCAGTTGTAGATATTGACCACCCGCTCCTGCGCGCTTGCAGGAAATACGGCGGCGCTCACAAGGCAAGACGCCATTGTTGTCGCCAGAAGAAAGGATTTCATCCTCATCGCGTGCTCCATTCTGCACCATCATTCCCGGTACAGCTCAAGGGTGGGTAAACTGTTTCAACTTCATACCTTTTTAGATTGTGAACCATTCGTCAACCGGGTGATGACACCACGAACATAAAAAGTTGTGGTGCACACGTCCCGATCCGAAATATCGCGGTCCTACTGGAAGTCAAAAGCCGATAATCCTGCCACCATTTCGTCGAGACCGAGCGGTCGGGTCAGTGGCGGTTCGGCGCGTGTAATGCAACCCTGACGCTCACAAAGTCGGCAGGCTGGCCCGATTTCCGTGCTGAGAGCATTTCGCGCACCGTAAATAGTTTCATCACCCAGTTCGCGAGAGCAGCCCAAAAGCATGGCCGTGCGTCGGGGGCGCTCATTGAATGCGCCCTGCGGACCTTCAAGCGTTCGCGCTATTGTGAGGAAAGCGGAACCATCGGGCAGTTCTGCAGGTTCAACCAACACCTGCCCGGCCTGAGCAAATGCTGCATAGACCGGCAATTTCGGGCATTGCCCGCCAAAGCGGATCGGAAAACCTTCAGCGCCAACCATGCGAAGACGATTGCCTGCGTGGTCGATTTCCATCAGGAAAAACGGCAGAGCGGTATTGCCCTGGCGTTGCAAGGACGTCAAACGGTTCGCAGCCTGTTGAAACGACACGCCAAAACGCGAGCGCAAAACATCGACATCGTAACGCGCGCGCACTGCCGCATCGCGAAATTGCCTGTAGGGCATCATCAACGCTTGTGCTGCATAGCGCGCCAATTCAAATCTTGCGATGCGCTTTGCCTCCCCGGACGACAGTTTCAGCCCTTCGGTTTCGGCACCAATCATCACCTGCATACGGATGAGCGCTGCTTCCATCGCAATTTCCTGCAACTGGTCAAAGGGCGACAATCGTTCCGAAATAAACAACCGCTGCGAATGCCTGTCATAACGTCTGCGCCAGTTCGGCATAGTCGTAACAGGCAAACTTCGCACGGTAATGCTGTGTTCACGTCGCAGCCATTCTTTCAACGCGCCTGACAAATCCCCTTCGGGCTTAAGCAATGCGTAAAAGCTTTCCGCCTCCTCTTCGATACGCGGATAATGATTAGGTCGTCGAGCCATCACATCGCGTACTTCATCAAGGGGCAAACGCGTTGCGGAAAGCTGCGCATCGCTTCCCTCATGAGAAAGCAGTTGAGACAGATCAGAAAGACGCTGCTGCTGTTCGCGATAAGCGCGATAAAGCTTGACGATCCCGCTGGCAGCATTGGGTGCTGCCTCGCCGATTTCCACGAGCTCCTGATCGCCCGGCAATTCTCCCGTCAGCAGCGGATCGGAAAACACTTCCTTTAGGCCCGCAACCGTCGCGCCGCTTTCTGCCTGAAGGCTATCGAGATCAAGCTTGTAAACACTGGCTAGCTTTAACAGCAGCTGCACCGTCAGCGGACGCTGATTGCGCTCAATGAGATTGAGATAGGACGGCGAAATACCAAGCGCCTCGGCCATGGATGTCTGCGTCAAACCGTGCTCGTTGCGGATGCGCCTGATACGGGGACCAGCAAATATCTTGCGTTCGCTCATCAGGTCCTCCCAAACCAAGAACGATGAGTTTTACAACTCATGACAAAATAGCTGCAATTGATAGCTTTGACAACATTTACAAATTTACAGATCACATCAGTCAATTTTCAGACAGCGTTACTTCAATTATCAGCCGTTTTTACGGGTTTTTCTGGCTGTTCGATCCTCACAACTGTAAATCTAGTCACAGATGGAGCGGCGATAATCTGCTCTTCAAAAACCTGGTCCAAGTGTGAGGAGACACCGAAATGACAGATTTTTACAGCCTTATCCCTTCGGCACCCAAGGGTCGTTTTGACGGCATCCAGCGTGCGCATACAGCCGAAGACGTGAAGAGGCTGCGCGGTTCGGTGGAGATCAAATACTCACTGGCCGAGATGGGTGCAAACCGCCTCTGGAAATTGATCCACGAAGAAGATTTCGTCAACGCGCTCGGCGCTCTCTCCGGCAATCAGGCCATGCAGATGGTTCGTGCCGGTCTGAAGGCGATATACCTGTCCGGCTGGCAGGTTGCTGCGGATGCCAATACGGCATCAAGCATGTATCCTGACCAATCGCTCTATCCGGCAAATGCTGCTCCGGAACTGGCAAAGCGCATCAACAAGACATTGCAGCGTGCCGACCAGATCGAAACATCAGAAGGCAAAGGTCTGTCGGTCGATACTTGGTTTGCACCAATCGTTGCCGATGCAGAAGCTGGCTTCGGCGGACCACTGAATGCTTTTGAAATCATGAAGGCCTTCATCGAGGCAGGTGCGGCAGGCGTTCATTATGAAGACCAGCTGGCTTCTGAGAAGAAGTGCGGTCATCTCGGCGGCAAGGTCCTGATCCCGACGGCGGCACATATCCGCAACCTGAATGCGGCGCGCCTTGCGGCCGACGTCATGGGTACTGCAACGCTGGTTATCGCCCGAACGGATGCGGAGGCCGCCAAGCTTCTGACTTCGGACATCGACGAACGCGATCAACCTTTCGTTGATTATGATGCAGGCCGCACCGCCGAAGGCTTCTATCAGGTGAAAAATGGCATCGAGCCATGCATCGCCCGTGCGATTGCTTATGCGCCCTATTGCGATCTGATCTGGATGGAAACATCCAAGCCAGATCTCGAACAGGCTCGCCGCTTTGCCGAAGCCGTGCACAAGGCATACCCGGGCAAGAAACTCGCTTACAATTGTTCGCCGTCATTCAATTGGAAAAAGAACCTCGACGACGCGACGATTGCCAAGTTCCAGCGTGAGCTGGGCGCGATGGGTTACAAGTTCCAGTTCATCACGCTGGCCGGTTTCCACCAGCTCAATTTTGGCATGTTCGAACTGGCACGCGGCTACAAGGATCGTCAGATGGCAGCTTATTCAGAGCTGCAAGAGGCGGAATTTGCGGCAGAAGCCAATGGCTACACCGCGACCAAGCATCAACGCGAAGTTGGCACCGGTTATTTCGATGCCGTGTCGCTCGCAATCACCGGCGGTCAGTCTTCGACCACCGCCATGAAGGAATCGACAGAAACAGCACAGTTCCGCCCAGCTGCGGAGTGACACCCAATATTTATTTAACGCGCATCTTGTCCGAAAACCGTTTCACACTTTTCGGGATGCGCTCTTAAGAGGAGAACAACCATGGCTTCGATTGCACGTGTTAAGGAAAGAGCAGAAGAGCAGTCAACCTCGATGAGCACCGATCAGCAAAGCGCGATCCGTATGCTTGCCAATGATCTGCACCGCCTCAACCAGTCGGTCATGAATGCAGTCGAGGCCGGTGTTTCCGTTGAGCTGGTTCGTTCAGCCCGCCATCATGGCGGAGAAGGCAACTGGGGCGACCTTCTGATCCCGGTTATCGTCACCAAAAACCCATGATGGTCGTCATCGCAATCACCGTCGCCACCGTGCTTTTCACTTCGAAAACGCTGTGGCGGCGGAAACAATCAAGCGTAAAAGTCGCACTTCGGTCGTTTCATCCAAAGAACATATATTAGAACTTGATATACCAGTTCATTCATGTTGGACTGGCCCCACTGACCTCCCCGGCTGGCTCTGCCAGTCGGTTTTTTTTTACATCAGCAGATAATCTTTCGGCTGCGGCATGTCCGGTAAATCCGTTTCCCCCAAAGCTTCCCGCACATTGATCTCAATCGTATCAGCGATAGCGCCAATTGGCAGATCGTTGGGCAGCGTACCAAATGGCTCTTCCAACTCATCGCCCAGAGCATCAAGGCCGAAGAAGGTATAAGCAACCAGTGTGGTTGCAAAAGGCGTCCCCCAGCCGAGCATATCGGCAAAGCCAAACGGGATGAAAAAGCAGAAAAGATAAGCGGTGCGGTGCAAAAGCAAAGTGTAGCCGAACGGCACCGGCGTAAAACGTAAGCGCTCGCTTGCAGCTTGCACTTCAGCAAGGCTGTTCACCGTTTCATCGAGTGTCTGAAAATCAATTGCCTCAATACGACCCGTCCCACGCAATTCAGCGAGCGTCTCACCCATCTTGCGAAGGATGAAGTCAGGCCCATTGCGGCTTGCATCAAACGCCTTCTGCTCATCGGCGGAAAGCCACTTTTGGAACTTCGCTTGCCCATCACCCGGTCGAAGGTGCGGAACCATCGCTTGTGTGAATGCAATCACATAGTGAAGCAACTTTTCACGGGCGCTTTCTGCTCCCGGCAACCGATGCAGAATCATTGTCTGGCGGGCGAAACTGCGCGTCACATATACGAGCTTACCCCAGACTTTTCGCGCTTCCCACCAGCGGTCGTAGCAAGCATTGTTGCGAAAGCCGAGGAAGATCGAAAGCGCAATACCCAACAACGCAAAGGCCGTGCCATTATTGAAAGCAGGCACCCAACCCGGGAAAGCGCGATGTGCCCAGACCACAACGAGCGAGAGCACGAAAACTGCAAATATCTGCGGCAATATCCGCGTGACAATCGAGCCTTTGAGGATGAAGAACAGTTTCCACAAAGGCGGGCGCGGACGAACGATCATGTCAATGGATTTCCCAGAATGTTACTGACTGTCTTTATAGTCTTTGCGCCTCTTCACCAAGCATCGCAAGTTACCACCTTGATCAACTCTTGATGCGTTCTTGACAATGACCGGCAATAAAAATGGCAACCATCGTCGTTGTAGACGCAATCAGGAGCCTTCATGTCTATTCAATCACTCATCGATACTGTCGCCAATAGGGTCAACATCGAACAACCATTGGCAGAAAAACTGACAGGATCGGTCTTTTCCGTATTGCAGCACAGCACACCTGAAATCGGAGAAAAAGTGTTTGTGCTGTTGCCTGACGCAAAGCCACTGGCTGCAAACCATGATGTACTCGCAGCAGGGAGTGACGGTTTTATGGGAACATTCTCAGGATTGATGGATACATTTGCTGGAGAAAAAATGAGTGCCCTGCTGAAAGCCGCAGCCAGCTTACGTTCGAGCGGCCTCTCCAGCGAACAGATCACCGATGCGGGAAATCAGGTGTTCTTATATATCCGCGAGCGCGATCCAGATCTGGTAGATCAACTGTTCATCGCAGCACCATCTATCAAAGAGCATTTTGGTCTCTAGTGGATTGAATTTGACGTTTGAATCCCGACTGACACACAAGCTGTTTCAAACGTCAAATTCGAAAAATCCAATAGATTCATAAGTTTGCTAGTGGTCTTCACACTTTTCGGGATGCGCTCTGACGCGCCATCAAAAATATTAAGATGGCGCGTTCTTAATTATTTCAGGGTCTTTTCAAGTATCGCCCATTGTTCATCACGCGTTACGGTCCCCATGCCATTGTTATGTGCGGGCATATTCCGATTAAGGCGAACGAAAACCACTTTCTCATCGCCTTTCTCAGCCCACCCGACATACCAACCGAACTGGCGACGCCGATCAGGCTTCCCCTTCGGGCCTGTTTCAAATGCGGAGCCGGTTTTGCCATGGGCGGTCCAGCCATTAGAAAGTGAATGGGTTGGAAGAATAGCCATGGTTTTGGTCATCGCTGCCTCCGAGAATGGCAGCTTGTTATTGACCATTTTCAAAAGAAAATCGGCCTGTTCTGTTGGCGATATGGTCAATGACGACGATATCCACGAACGCAACATGCCATTGCTCTTGCCGGGGTCACCGCTCAGGTCGCGATTGCCGTAGTTGAGCTGATCTGTGTATTTCTGGAAGTTGTCTTTCCCGAGCTTCCGCGTCAGCTCCTGCGAGAACCAGACCACCGACTGATCTTCCCAGTATGTCGGATCAACCGATTGCTTCCAAGACTCACGCCAAGCTGGATATCCTTCCTTAAATGGCCAGGATGGATTATGACTGTCTTGCAATATGCCGCTCTCAAACCCCATCAGCGCCAGCGGTACTTTGAAGGTCGATGCAGGGCTATTGCGCTTGTCACAAATCTCGCCCTCCTTGGCGATCACCTCACCGCTCTTTGCGTTGAGCATGATCATGCAGGTGAGCTTTTCGCCTGCAGCGAAAGCCTGCCCTTGCAAAACGAATGCCGCAAGCATGGTGCCGCCTGCTATTCCCAAAGCCGCTTTGATTGGTCTTTGCATCAACAAAATCTCCAAAAGAATGCATCTGGGAATTCTCTTCTCAAACATGGCGCCAACATTGCACAAAAATGGCAATCCACACGTTTATGCCAAGCATCTTATGAACTCGATTTCACCCATTTATCACTCCTGATATTTAATGTTGTTGTTGCTCAAAGGCCATTTGTCATTGTCGAGCGTCCCCGCTATCATGCCAACATACGAAATCATTTTTTGGTGTTGGATGTCTGCTGATACGACGGAAAAGAAGGTAACGCGCACGCCGCGTCGCCGTACGCCTACTTATGTCAAATCGCTTCGCGGCGTGAAAAACTGGAAGCAGGCCACTGAGTGGCTTGCATGGCGTGACATTGAAGACATCGAATGCATCACACCCGATCAGGCTGGCGTTGCCCGCGGCAAGATGATGCCGTCCAAGAAGTTTACGTCCAACACATCGCTTGCCCTGCCATCGGCAGTGTTCATGACAACTATTTCCGGTGATTACCCGGAAGACGGCCATGGCTTCCAATATCCGGAAGACGACGGCGATCTGAAGCTTCTGCCGGACCTTTCAACCCTTTGCACCGTGCCTTGGGAGTCTGATGCCACGGCGCAGGTGATTTGTGACCTCGTTTATCAGGACGGACGCGCTGTCGAATTTACTCCGCGCAATGTGCTGCGCTCGGTTGTCGCCGCTTACCACAAGCGTGGCCTCAAGCCCGTGGTCGCGCCGGAAATCGAATTTTATCTCGTGCGCAAAAACCCAGACCCCGACTATCCGCTGACCCCTCCGGTAGGCCGTTCAGGCCGCGCGATTGGTGGCGGTCAGGGCTATTCGATTGCGGGCGTCAATGAATTCGATGAACTGATCGATGACATCTATCACTTCTCTGAAGGTCAGGGCCTTGAAATCGATACGCTGATCCACGAGGAAGGCGCTGGCCAGCTTGAAATCAATCTGCGTCATGGCGACCCGGTTGAACTGGCCGATCAGGTCTTCATGTTCAAACGTACGATCCGCGAAGCAGCCCTTAAGCACGATATGTATGCGACTTTCATGGCCAAGCCTATTCAGGGTCAGCCGGGTTCGGCCATGCATATCCACCAGTCGATCGTCGACAAGAAAACTGGAAGAAACATCTTCTCCAATGAAGATGGCACTGAAAGCGAAGCCTTCCGCCATTTTATCGGCGGTATGCAGCGACATGTGCCTAACGCGCTCGTCATGTTTGCACCCTATGTAAATTCCTATCGCCGTTTGACGCCAGATGCTTCGGCTCCGGTCAACGTCAAATGGGGGTATGACAACCGCACCACGGCCTTCCGCGTTCCGCGGTCGGAGCCGGGCGGCAGGCGCGTCGAAAACCGCATTCCTTCTTCCGATGCCAATCCATATCTAGCGCTGGCTGCCTCGCTTGCCTGCGGTCTGATCGGCATGGTGAACAAGATCGAAGCGGATCAACCTGCATCGACAAGCGTGAACACTAAGGAGATCGACCTTCCACGTGGTTTGATTGAAGCGGTGCAACTGTTTGAAAACGATCAGGAGTTGCGCAACCTGTTCGGCAGCTCGTTCGTAACCACTTATGCAGCGATCAAGCGTGCTGAATTTGAAACCTTCATGGAAGTCATCAGCCCGTGGGAGCGTGAGTTCCTGCTGCTCAACGTCTGACCGGTTCCACATGCTCAATCAACGGCCTTATCAAAGCCCCATCTCGCCCGGATTTTCATGGTACGAGGCGAGTGTTTCTGAGCGTCCGCAATATGCCGAACTTGATGGTGCTCGGCAGGCCGATGTCGTCGTCATCGGCGGGGGCTATACTGGGCTGTCGGCAGCTCATCATCTGGCGAAACAAGGCGCTGACGTCGTCCTGATCGAGGCTGCTCGTTTCGGCGATGGAGCTTCCGGGCGCAATGGCGGACAGTTTGGCACAGGTCAACGCACATGGGCGGAAGATCTTGAAAAGCAGTATGGTTTGGAGCGTGCGAAAGCTCTCTTCAACATAGCGGAGGAGGCCAAGGCGCATCTCCTCGGTTTTGCGCGCGAGCACAATATCGACATGGAATATATGCCCGGCCAAATCTCTGCCGTGCATAAGCCGCGCTACCTCAAGAACTATCAGGAACATGCGGAATTGATGGCGACACGCTTCAGCTATCCGCATATTCGCTATGTCGAACGCGAGGAAATGGCAACGTTGCTCGGCTCTAACCGCTATCATGGCGGCGTTTATGATGCGGGCACAGGCCATATTCATCCGCTGAAACTGTTGATCGGCTTGGCCAAAGTTACCGAAGCAGCTGGTGCTCATCTTTACGAAAACACCAAAGCTACAAAGATCAGCACGGTAAGCGGTCGCATCGAAGTGGAAACACCGCGCGGCACGATTTCAGCGAAGAACGCCTTCATCGCGGTCAATGCTCATGGCGGCGATCTGGAACCGACAAGTGCCGCCCACGTCATGCCGATCCGGTCTTTCATTGGCGCAACAGCACCTTTGGGCGATGACAGTCCAGTCATCCCCGGCGGAGAGTCGGTCGATGACTCGCGCTTCGTTGTACGCTATTTCCGCAAATCCAAGGATGGTCGCCTGCTGTTTGGCGGTCGTGAGGCCTATACAGCCGACAATCCCCGCGACATAAGCGAACATATCCGCCGACAGATCGCGGAGATTTACCCCGCCCTGGACAAGGTTGAAATCACGCAAGCCTGGGGCGGATCGGTAGGCATAACCATGCCACGCCAGCCATTTGTGCGCGAAGTAATGCCCGGTGTCATTTCTGCAGGCGGCTATTCCGGCCATGGGGTGATGCTGGCCAATTATATGGGCAGGCTTTACGCAGAGGCAGTCAGCGGCAAGCGCGAGAATCTCAAACTCTTTGAAGAGTTACGTATTCCCGCTTTCCCCGGCGGCCGCACTTTCCGCGCACCTCTGCTATTTGTGGCTCTGTCATGGTACGCGCTGATGGATCGGATTTAAAAAAGAGGGTGGTATATCCTCTGATATACCACCCGTGAGTTTTCATGCCCTGTTACTCTATAAGACTGTTACTCAGACACTATTAGAGCGGCGTGCACCCAATTAGGCACATTAGGTCGCTTTAACACTTTAAAATCAGAGCATAGTTTTACCCTTAAACTGATCCAAGTTTAAGGAATTATGCTCTAGCCAGTCGCTGGTAGGTTTCTTCCACGACATCGCGGAATGGAAGCACACCACTAAGGCAAAGCAGAGCATGCATGTGTTCACGTGCACCTTCATAGCCCATGATTGGCGCGAAAGGCTGCATGACAACGTTCGGCTCTTCTGAATAAAGCTCCTCATACTCCGCAAAGTTTGTGAAGCTCTTGTAGCTTTCGCCGCGCATCAGAAAAGTTTCAACTGCTGTCCCTTCAGCCAGAACCACCTCATGACTATCCAGTACGATGTTGTAATAATCGACAGCGTCTTGTGCAAAAACACGCGTGATGGTCCGACCATTCACGAGATCCTTTGCACGGATCAGAACACCATCGATGTAAAGCGCATGGTTCGGCGACAGATAGAGATCACGGTAAGGGGTTTTTCCGTCCAACGCATGGCGCGCGACACGGATCGGCATGATGCTTTCGTTCCACTCTGCTCCGCTTTTCCTGTGACTTTGCCAACCGATCCATTTCACAGGCATCACTGCATCGATGGTTTTCACAAGATCACCGACGCTGAGCTTTTCCACAGCAATGGGACCTTCCGTCGTCTCAACGAGCGTCCCTTTCAAAAGACAGTTGGAGCCGGAACCTCCGCCTCCGCTTTCCCACCATTTCGTGCCCATAGCGCGCGCTGGCAGCGACGATAGAGAAGCAGACAAAGCGCCAATAGCTGCCGCTTTGGCAGCCAGCCCGGCGGCTGCTCCTAGAAAGTGTCGGCGCGCACGATTGCGAGGCGAGTGTGGGTTATTATCAGGTGACATGTATCCCTCCGCTCTTCGAGTGCTGGGCATCGGGCTAAAATCAGCTTGGATTTTTTGCAAAGCACGATGCGCCAAATCAAAAATTTAAAGCTTCAATCCGTGTTGCGCGGATCGCCGCTTCTGTTGCTTCGCCCCAAGATCACGAATCTGATCATACCTGATGACCCGGCCTAAAATATTCCAGCAATCCGGGCTAAAGCCTCCACGAATAGGCGTAGGCTTTACCTCGAAAGGTGGTTGTTTCGGTGAGGTTTGAGGGTTTTGAAAACCCGAATATGTTGATCGAGATTAAGCAACCACCTGATTTGCCCGCCCCGTAATTCCTCATTCGTTCGGAACCACTTCGCATTCTCGTCATTAAAGATGACTGAGTTGATTTGCTGTCAATGGTTTCGAAAACAGCTGCAACCCGCTGCTTTCCTGCAGTTTCGCAGCTGCTTGTGCCCGGAATGAGGAGGACTCGATGGAAAATCCGATCGGTAATGCGGGCGAAGAAAAAACAGAACTGAAGCGGGTGATGGGACCCGGATTACTTTTACTATTCATCATCGGTGACGTTTTGGGGACAGGTATTTATGCCCTCACCGGCGAAGTTGCTGCCGAAGTTGGCGGTGTCGTTTGGCTACCCTTTCTTATTGCGTTCGTGGTTGCCCTGCTAACCGCTTGCAGCTATCTGGAACTCGTCACCAAGTACCCGCGTGCAGCCGGTGCAGCGCTCTACACGCACAAGGCATTCGGCATTCACTTCATCACATTTCTTGTCGCTTTCGCCGTCATGTCTTCGGGCATAACGTCTGCATCCACCGCCTCACGCGCCTTTGCAGCAAACTTCGAAGCATCGCTGGGCTTAGGTTTCGGTGATTGGGGCACACCGCTCATTGCTGTGGGCTTTATCGCACTCATTGCCGCTGTAAATTTTCGCGGTGTCGGCGAAAGCGTGAAAATGAATGTCGTTCTCACAGTTGTTGAAGTCACCGGCCTATTGATCATTATTGGCATTGGCCTCTGGGCAATCGCTGGCGGTCAAGGTGATGTCTCTCGTGCATGGACTTTCGAAACACCCGAAGGCAGCGGCTATTTCTGGCCCGTCATCGCCGCTACCACTCTTGCTTTCTTTGCCATGGTTGGCTTTGAAGACTCGGTCAACATGGCTGAGGAATGCAAAGAACCCTCGCGTCTTTTCCCGAAAGTGCTGCTCACCGGTCTCGCTATCACCGGCGTCGTCTATGTGCTGGTTTCCATTTCGGCCATTACGCTGGTCTCTGCTGCTGAACTTGGCGAAGGGGACACACCGCTTTTGAAGGTAATTCAGGCAGGCGCACCGGGCTTTCCTATCAGTATATTTGCAGTGATTACCATGTTCGCCGTCGCCAATTCGGCGCTCATCAACATGATGATGGCAAGCCGCCTTATCTACGGTATGGCACGCGAAGGCGTTGTCCCTGAGGCCCTGGGCAAAGTACACAAAGGACGCCGTACTCCCCATATCGCGATCATCTTCACATCGCTGCTGGCTGTTGGCCTCATTCTTTTCGCAGGCGGCGTCCCGGCACTCGGCGGCACAACAGCGCTGCTATTGCTGTGCGTCTTTGCGGTGGTCAATGTTGCGGTCTTGGTCCTGCGCAGCGATCATGTCGATCATAGGCACTTCCGCACACCAACTGTCCTGCCGGTGTTGGGCGCAATCAGCTGCACCTTCCTCGCGGGGCCATGGACCGGCCGCGATACGGAGCAATATGCGATTGCAGCGGTACTACTCGGTATCGGTGTCGTGCTCTGGTTTGCCACAGTTCGCTATATGCGTGCTGCTAACCAGACTGCTTACAGCAGTTCCAGTTAAAGCTGAATCGTTGGAACCGCTGTAACTGTTTGTTTTTACGCATTTCCGAACGTAAAACCAGTTCCCACTTTTACTGGAAATGCTTTAAACCACCATTCTCAGACCTTTAGCTTTGATCCATTTGCCTGCATCCAGCAGGCAAGTGAATCAAGCGTATTACGCAGGGTCTTGCCCAGAGCGGTAACCTCATATTCCACACGCGGTGGCATTTCTGGATAAACGACACGGGTAATCAACCCGCGCGTTTCAAACAGTCGGAGCTGCCGCGTAAGTTCCTTCTGAGTAATCGGTGCAACGGCACGTTGAAGCTCTCCAAAGCGAATGGGGCCATCCGTAACGATCAACCGATAAAGGATCGGTATCGCCCATTTTCCAGCGATCAGGTTGACGAAATCCACCATGGGACACCGGCTGTTGGTAGATACGTCTACTGATAAGTCGCCCATCAGCCCGCCTCGCGATATTGGAAAATTATTCCTTTAGTACCAAATTGGTGCCTACTATACATTAGATACTAATGGACACAATGTCCTTTCTCCCAGAAGCGAAAATGCTTCGAATGAAGAAAGGTGAATTATGGGTCGTCTCGAAGGAAAATACGCGCTCATCACGGGCGGAACGAGCGGTATCGGGCTTGAAACTGCTAGACAATTTACCCTTGAAGGTGCAACGGTAGCCATCACCGGACGAAAGGCAGAAGGTTTGGAGACTGCTTCCCGCGTACTGCCTGAAAATGTCCTGAAAATCCAAAGCGATTCCGGCGATATTGTAGCACAGGAGCAGCTTGCACAGAAACTCCGGGAACAGTGGCCGCAACTTGATGTCCTTTACATAAATGCGGGCGACGTCACTCACAGCCCGCTTCAGGACTTTAATGAAGACGCCTACGACCGGCTGATGGCGACCAATCTGAAAGGTCCGTTCTTTCTGATCAAAGCACTGCTACCACTTCTGGCCAATCCGTCATCAGTCATTCTGTGCGGATCAGCCAGCGCGCATATCGGTCTTCCGCAAAGCAGCGCCTATGGTGCGAGCAAAGCCGGGCTTCTGTCATTGGCACGCACCCTTTCCGGCGAATTAGTAGATCGCGGAATCCGTGTGAACGGCCTCAGCCCCGGCCCCACAGAAACACCAGCATTCGGCAAACTTGGGCTCGCGCCTGCGCAGGAAGAAATCTTACGCTCAGATATACGCAAACTCGTGCCAATCGGACGGATGGGTAAGCCTGTCGAACTCGCGAAAGCTGCGGTTTTTTTGGCGTCTGACGAATCCACTTTCGTCGTGGGATCAGAGATCCGGGTTGATGGCGGCGTGACCAATCTTTGATTGCTCAATTAACCGCAAGGCCGCATTGAAGCTGTTGACAATGCGGCCTCGCAGGAATAGCAAAGCATCATGATTAAAGCGCTCATCAACACCCGTTCTTATTACGCCCCGCTCATATAGCGGCGGGTTTGCTTTGTCATAGTTCAACCGCTGCATTGCCAGCGGTTTCGTATGAAGACAGTGCCTCTGGCGATGCTGCCATTCAGAGGTCAGTCCATGTCTCGCGACAAAAATCATCAGCATAAAACAATCGGTATTATCGGCCTTGGTGCATTCGGGCAGCTTATTGCCCGCTACCTCAGCCCATATTTCCGGCTGTATGCTTATGACCCTGCCGCAGGGCTGGCTAACGTTGCTGGTGCTCTCTCCGTAACATTGACCTGCATAGAAGATGCAGCCCGCTGCGACGTCGTTATTCTGGCAACGCCCGTCTCAAATCTTGAGCCCGTCGTTGAAGCAATTGCGCCACATTTGCGGCCCGGCGCGCTCGTGATGGATGTGGGATCAGTGAAAGTCGGCCCAGCCAACGTGATGCTCAGAGGTCTGCCGGATAATGTGGATATTGTCGCCACGCATCCACTTTTTGGCCCGCAAAGCGCCAGCAATGGTATTGCCGGATTGAAGATTGCCATTTGTCCGGTTCGCGGCAAACAAGGGCCTCGCATTGGTGCATTCTTACGCAAGCATCTGGCGCTTGATGTCATCATGACCACTCCAGAAGATCATGATCGCGATGCGGCCATGGTTCAGGGGCTGACGCATCTGATCGCAAAAGTGCTGGTGCAGATGGAGCCTCTGCCCACACGCATGACGACCAGAAGCTTTGACCTGATCATGCAGGCGGTGGGCATGGTGCGCCACGATGCGCCGGAGGTTTTCCATGCCATCGAACGTGCAAATGATTTTGCGCCGCAAATTCGTCAGCGTTTTTTCGAACTGGCTGCTAATGTGAATGAAGAATTGAGCCGAGTCCCTCAATCATGACTCTGGTGTCGTGTTCAGAACCAATAATGGAAGTTGAAATCATGAATCGCGATACGCTTTACCTTTTGCAGCCGGGTTTTGATGACCCGGCCTATCCCGGTCAAAAATTCTATTGCGAGCATTGCGCCCTGATGGAAGGTGTTCTGGCTTCATTTCCTGAACTCGGAAAAAATCTCGACATCAGGCACATAGCCTGGCCACGTCCGCGGCAAGAAGTCATCGCGCTTGTGGGGGAAGAAAACCAGTCGTTACCTTTGTTCATATTGACGAAAGGTAATCGCTCGGTCCATCAGACGGGTGAATATGGGGGCAATGCTTTTGTTTCTGACAAGGATGCAATTCTCGCAGTGCTTTCTGAGCGGCATGGTTTTCCAAATCCACATCCGTAACTAAAGGTTCAAGCCATGAGCGGCAAAATACTGATCAGTGCCTGCCTCGCCGGGCATCCGGTCCGTTACAACGGATCGGCAAAACCGCTCGCACATCCGCTTGTCGATCAGTGGCGTGCTGAAGGACGGTTAGTGACGGTTTGCCCAGAAGTAATGGCAGGTTTCGGCGTGCCTCGCCTCCCCGCAGAAATTGCAGCAGGAGACGATGGCGAGGCAGTACTTTCAAGCCACGGTCGTGTTATTGAAGAAAATGGGGGCGATGTCACCGCACAATTCGTCGCTGGCGCTCAAGCAGCGCTTGCCGTGGCACGAGCAAACGATTGCCGTTTTGCTCTATTGATTGATGGCAGCCCATCCTGTGGCAGTCGCTCGATCTATGACGGCAAATTCATCGGCCAAAAACATTTCGCAGCCGGTGTCACTGCCACACTTCTTCGCAGCCACGGATTAGAAGTATTCGCCGATTCAGAGAATGAAGACCTTGGCATTCGTCTTCAAGCTTTAACTTAACTCGCCCAAAATCCATTCACGGAAGGCGCGGACTTTAGGCATATTCTTTCGCGCCTTTGGGTAAACCAGCCAATAGGCCCTTCCGTCATCGCAGAGAAGGTCAAAGGGTTGAATCAATTGCCCTGATGCCAATTCAGCAGTATGGAATGCAGGTGTTAGGATGCCCACGCCCTGCCCGGCAGCGGCTGCACGCCCTTCGAGGTGCTGAGCGCCATAACGGCTGAATGCATTGCCCTTTATTTCCGGGTTTTCAATTCCGGCAGCCTCGTACCAGATTTTCCACCATGGATCCGTTGGATCTACCGCGCGCAGACGCAACAGATCGGCAGGTTCGTTAATTCCTCCCACCGACTCCATAAGCTTCGGGCTGAGCATCGGCGAGAATTGCGCCTTAATGAGTTCATGCGAGATCATACCCGGCCAATCACCTCTTCCGCTGCGAATAGCCATATCGATATTCGACGTCGAGAAGTCGACCATATCATTGGACGTATCCAACCGCACCGCGAGCGAAGGATGCTTCATCTGAAACGACCCCAACCGCTGCACAAGCCAGTTTGACGCGAAGGTGACGACAGCGCTGATCGTCAGAACGCCCTGCGTGTCTTCACGCGCCGATGCGAATGCCGTCCGCATGGCTTCGAAGGCTTCATTGATGGCAGGAGCAAGACGCACGCCCAATTCGGTCAGTTCCACCTGGCGCGGCTTGCGCAGAAACAGCGGCGCGCCGACACGCTCTTCCAGCAATTTTATCTGATAGCTGACGGCAGCCTGAGTCATTCCAAGCTCTTCCGCAGCACGCGTAAAGCTTGCATGGCGGGAAGCGGATTCAAAAACGCGAATAGCTGAGAGCGGCGGCAGGGGCGACGTCATAATACATAAGTTCTCCTTATGCATCATAATCGACGTTCAATTGGAAAACAACGCGTTTTTCCGTCATAACTATAGGCACAGTTTAACCGACAGCCCAGCCTCCCACTAGGCTCTAAGCTCAGAAAAATCGAGATTGACCATGCGTGATGTTGAGATCAACTCATCAGCGATTGCCGTTGTTTGCCCTGAAAAAATAGCGTCGTCCGGCCTGCGTGCGTGGATTGCAGGTTTGTTCAAGCGGAAGCCGAGCCATTACGTCATCAGCGAAAATTCGCCGGAATATCTGCTGCGCGATGTAGGCATCAAAGAGGGACGACCACCCCGCTTTGACCGTGCCGGACACAAACTGCCTGAATGGTGAAAGTTACCTGTTTTTACGCATTATCCTACGCAAAACCGCTTCGCACTTTTGCTGGAAATGCTTTTAGCCACTAACCACCGCAAAGCCACGCGCTTTCAGGCCCCGCCGGTCTTCGCGCAGATTACCGATCAGGCGCGACCGGCTTCCGCCAAGATGCAATGTCATCAAAGCCATGGCTTGAGACGCGTTTCCTTCTCGCACCGCATCAAGAATTGCACGATGCTGCTGCCATGCGCAAGCTAGCGCGTCCGCATCTCGCACTTCTAGCCAGCGTGCCCGTGAAAGCCGTTGCATGGCATCGCGAACACCACGGTTTAGAAATTCATTGCCTGAAAGTCGCGCAAGTTCGATATGGAAATCCATGCCCACACGATGCCATTTCTCGCGTGCGCTCGCGGCATCGCAACTATTGAGCATTTCAGCAATTGCCTCAACACCACTGCGATCTTCCAATGCGCAAGTAACTTTCAGAGCCGCAATTTCGAGCGCCTCGCGATAGACGCCGATCTGCTCAATCTCCGCAAGATTGATCGGTGAAACAGTCCAGCCGCGCCCTTCCCTTCCGACGAGCCCTTCGGCTTCAAGACGTAAGAGTGCAGCACGGATAGGCGTGCGCGATGCATTGAACTGCGCTTCGATCCAGCGTTCGGTCAGCCGTTCGCCCGGCCCCAGCTCAAGCCCGAGGATCAAATCGCGAAGCTGTTCTTCGACTTGCCGCATCTGTGACATTGGACCCTCGATAATTCTGGCGAACGGCTGATTGACAAGCCACTGCGACAGGCGCATGTGTGTATTCCAATTTGGTATCCCAAAATGGAATACAAAGCAATCATATCTAATTTCAACGGAACAGAGCATGCGTACCCAGCCGGCCGAATACGGCAGCAAGGCCACAACACAATCGCCAGCCGCGATTGCAAATGACGAGAACCAGGAACGCTATTGGAAGCAGAACCTTGTTATCTGCCTCGTCGGTTCCTTCACGACACTCGTAGCCATGTCGCTGCTTCTGCCGTTTCTTCCGCTTTATGTGGAGCAACTGGGCGTCGTTGATCATGCCGCAATCGTGCAATGGTCGGGCATCGCCTATGGTGCGACGTTTCTGGCTGCAGCAATTGTCGCCCCATTCTGGGGCAGACTTGGCGACCGTTATGGCCGAAAACTGATGCTGATCCGCGCAAGCCTCGGCATGGCGATTGCCATGTCTTTGATGGGAATGGTTACAGATATCTGGCAACTTGTGGCCCTGCGGTTGTTCGTCGGCATTGCGGGCGGCTACTCGTCGGGTTCGATGATCCTTGTCGCCACGCAAACGCCAAAAGACAAAACTGGTTGGGCGCTGGGCGCCCTTTCTGCGGGCATTATGGGCGGCAATCTGGCTGGCCCTTTGCTCGGCGGTGCGCTACCGCCATTGATCGGTATTCGTGCGACTTTCTGGTTGGCGGGCAGCGTGATTTTTCTCACCTTCCTGGCCACTACATTTCTGATCCGTGAGGAACGGAAACCACCCAAGCGCAGCAAGGAACAGAAACAAGAATCTGTCTGGTCCGCCATTCCAGATCGCAAACCGATCATCGCCATGCTCGCGACAGGCATGCTGTTGATGTTCGCAAATATGTCGATCGAACCGATCATCACAGTCTATGTCATGCAATTGATGGACGACCAGACCAAAGTGACGCTGATTTCCGGCGTGGTAATGGCTGTCGCGGCACTCGGCAGCATCCTGTCTGCCTCCAGGCTTGGCCGTCTGGCAGACCGTATCGGCCACACACGCGTCATCATCGGTGCACTGACGATCGCAGCCCTCCTGCTGATCCCGCAAGCCTTCGTCACGCAAGCCTGGCAGCTGATTGGCCTGCGCTTTCTGATGGGCTTGGCATTGGGTGGTCTTCTGCCCTGTATCAGCAGCGTCATCCGACACAATGTTCCCGACCGGGTCGCAGGCAGTGTGCTCGGGCTTTCAGTTTCGGCGCAGTATGTGGGTCAGGTCGCAGGTCCCGTTGCTGGCGGGTTTATCGGCGGTCGCTTTGGAATGCCCGCAGTATTCCTCTGCACATGCGCGCTCATGGGGGCAGGAGCAATTTATAACTGGGGTGTTCTGAGAAAAGCTTCACAGAATTGATGCATGAGGGCGATAGTTACCCTCATTCCGCGATTCTTTGAGACAAGCCATGACGACACATCTTTTTGCGCCCCATGATGTTCTTGCAGCCAAGCTTTTGCCACACGCACTCGACAGCCATGAGGATGGATCACATGATCTGTCTCACCTTACTCGCGTATGGAAAAATGCGGCCCTCATTCAGCAGACAGAGGGCGGAGACGCAGAAATATTATGCGCAGCCGCCCTTATGCATGATTGCGTGAGCGTAGAGAAAAATTCACCTGAGCGTCACCTTGCCTCGCGCTTAGCTGCCGAAAAAGCAACCAGCCTGCTGCGTGAACTTAGTTGGAGTGAAGAACGGATCGCAGCAACAGCGCATGCAATTGAGGCACATAGCTTCTCAGCCAATATCGAGCCACGCACTGTTGAGGCTAAGATCTTACAAGATGCGGACCGGCTCGATGCTATCGGTGTCATTGGAGCAGCACGCTGCTTTTACATCGCAGGCCGTATGGGCAGCGCGCTTTATGATTGGCAAGACCCGAAGGCGAAAAGCCGCCCACTTGATGACAAACGTTATGCGCTTGATCACTTCCGAGCCAAATTGTTCAAGCTTGCTTCCGGATTCAAAACAGAAACGGCAAGCCGCATGGCTACGGAGCGCCATGAAAAGCTGGAGGCTATATTCAACGATTTCCTGTGTGAAGCAGGCAGTTAGAGCGCCGATCTGGTTGGATCAGATCGGCGCTCTAACAGTTTGTTTTAACACGCATATTTGTCCGAAAACCGTTTCACGCTTTAGCTATGCGCTCTAAATCGAATAACCGCCATCAACGCTGAGTGCTGTTCCCGTAATCATCGATGATGCATCCGACGCCAGGAAAAGCGCTGCTTCCGCAATGTCTCCAGGTTTGGAGAAACGGCCAAACGGGATCGTGCCTTTCAGGCTCTCGCGTGCCGCGGGGGTGTCTTCTGCGAGAAACATCCCTAAAGCTTCGCCGTCGCTTTCAGCGGGGCAAATACAGTTGACGCGAATATTTTTTTCGGCGAGTTCCAGCGCCATCGCCTTGGTCGCGCTTACAACCCAGCCTTTGGACGCCGCAAACCACGTAAGACCTTTGCGCGGACGATTGGCCATTGCAGATGCAGTGTTGATGATCACGCCGCTGCCCTGATGCTCCATGATTGGCACGACCAGCAGCGTCGAATGGTAGATCGCCTTCATGTTGACCGCATTGATGAGATCAAACGCGTGCTCATCCACTTCCGTCAAAGGCATATTGCGATGCGTGAAACCCGCATTGTTGACCATGATATCGATGCGACCGAACTTATCAAAAGCCGCACGTGCCAGCCGTTCCATATCATCCTTGCGTGACACATCAGCCTGCACGGACAACGCATCTTTGCCGATATCGGCAAGTTCGTCTTCCAGGCGTTTCACATTCACATCGGCCAGCACAACCTTGGCGCCCTCAGCTGCAAAGCGGCGCGCTATGGCAGAACCGAAACCAGATCCAGCACCTGTGATAATCGCAACCTTGTCCTGCAGCCTCTTCATGTCATTCTCCTTTTGCGGATGTAGGATATGATCCGCCCGTCAAATCAGTAAAAACTTTGTTCAGCACTGCTGTGTTCATGCCTGAATATGGCTCTATGTTGAACATGTCATCTATGCATATGCGGTTAACCGAGATGCAAAGACAGCTGTAATTGGCAACATTCGCGAGAATGTTACATTGGATGGTTGAATTTAAATCGATTAGATTATAGACAGAGGCTGTACGAAAATCGCATTCTGCTATTAGTGCGCCGTGCGCCCTCTTGGGCGCATAAAGGACGCTCTGAACTATTAAATCTACGCATCGTACTTTCCAAAAATCGATTCCGATTTTTGGGCCGATGCTGTAGCAGACTGATTTGCGTTAGAAGTGGAAGAGAGCAATATATGACCAGCCAGATAATACCGGTAGAGCCCTTCGATTGCATCGTTTTCGGCGGTTCCGGCGATCTTGCCGAACGCAAACTGATTCCTGCGCTGTATCAGCGTCAGCGTGCAGGTCAGCTCAGTGAGCCGACACGCATCATCGGCGCTTCGCGTAGCGCTATGACAGATGAGGAATATCGCAAGTTTGCACGGGATGCGATCAACGAGCACGTGAAGGCTTCGGAAATCGACGCCAAGGAAGTCGAAGCATTTATTGCGCGTCTTACCTATGTTGCAGTCGATGCGAAGTCTGAAGATGGTTGGGCCGCTCTCAAGGAAGCCATTGGCAAAAAGCCAGAGAAGATCCGCGCTTTCTATCTTGCCGTAAGCCCGACTCTGTTCGGTGACATTGCCAGCCGCCTCAAGACGCACGGCCTGATCACTCGTGACACGCGCATTATCGTTGAAAAGCCAATTGGTCGCGATCTTGAATCCGCCAATGCGCTTAACGACACGATCGGCAGCGTTTTCCGCGAAGATCAGATTTTCCGTATCGATCATTATCTCGGCAAGGAAACCGTTCAGAACCTTATGGCTCTGCGCTTTGCCAATGCACTCTATGAGCCGCTCTGGAATTCAGCGCATATCGACCACGTGCAGATCACAGTTGCTGAAGCTGTCGGCCTTGAAGGTCGTGCCGGTTATTACAATACCGCTGGCGCGCTGCGCGATATGGTGCAGAACCATATTCTCCAGTTGCTTTGCCTCGTCGCTATGGAACCGCCTTCGTCACTCGAAGCCGATGCAGTGCATGACGAAAAGGTCAAGGTGCTTCGCTCGCTGAAGCCAATCACGACCGCCAATGTTGAAGATGTTACCGTTCGTGGTCAGTATCGCGCAGGCGCGTCGGCAGGCGGCCCGGTCAAGGGTTATCTGGAAGATCTCGGCAGCGACACCAGCAACACGGAAACCTTCGTGGCGCTCAAGGCAGAAATCGACAACTGGCGTTGGGCAGGTGTTCCTTTCTACCTGCGCACCGGCAAGCGTCTTGCCACCCGCGTGTCGGAAATCGTCGTCACTTTTAAGCCGATCCCGCATTCGATCTTCGGTGAAAATGCTGGTAAGGTTGTGGCCAACCAGCTCGTCATTCGTTTGCAGCCTGATGAAGGCGTGAAGCAGTGGCTGATGATTAAGGATCCAGGTCCGGGCGGAATGCGCCTGCGTCACGTTCCATTGGACATGAGCTTTGCGGAATCGTTCAGCGAACGCAACCCGGATGCTTATGAACGCCTGATCATGGACGTTGTCCGAGGCAATCAGACACTGTTCATGCGCCGCGATGAAGTGGAAGCTGCATGGCGCTGGGTTGATCCGATCCTTCAGGGATGGGAATTGAACAACCAGCAGGTTCACGGTTACACGTCAGGTACATGGGGCCCATCGTCTTCCATCGCTCTTATCGAGCGCGACGGACGGACCTGGCACGAAAGTCTCTAGCGCTGGATAATGCGTCAAAGCCAATAGTTAGAGCGGTTCCAACGATTCAATCTTAACTGGAACCGTTCTACGCACGAGACCCCCAGACCCGGAAGAAACGTTGACAGAAAATTCCGGATCAGTCTTTGTGCCAAAAAAGAAAGAGCGAGCGCGAATACCCGACAAGGGGTGCTCGCTCTGGACTGTCCTGACTTTGAAAGGTATGGCATGAGCATCGAACGGCACGATTTCACCAGCGGAACGGAACTGGCACAGTCGCTTTCTGAAGCGATTGCGAACAAGCTGGCTGCCGCTATCGCTGAGCGGGGGCAAGCGACACTCGCTGTTTCCGGCGGCACGACGCCGCTCAAGCTGTTTGACATCCTATCGCGCAAGATGATCGACTGGACGCTCGTCACAATCACGCTTGTCGATGAGCGTTTCGTACCCCCAACAAACGAACGTTCAAACGAAAAGCTGGTGCGCGATCATCTATTGCGCGATCATGCAGGTGTTGCGAAGTTCGTCGGTCTTTATAATCCGGCCGCAACAGCTGAAACTGCAGCTCTTGCTGCCGCCAATCGTATCGATGCACTGCGCCGTCCTTTTGACGTCGTTGTGCTCGGCATGGGCAATGATGGCCACACGGCATCGTTCTTCCCTAATGCCGACAGGCTCGATCAGGCGATTGATCCGACAACAAAGGCCGTTGTTCTGCCAATCCATGCCGAAGGTGCTGGCGAGAAGCGCCTGACCCTTACGCTGCCATTGCTCGCTGAAGCTGATATGCTGGTTCTGCACATCGAAGGTGCGGCCAAGCAGGCGACACTTGAGCAAGCATTGGCTGGCGATGACGAGACTGAAATGCCAGTGCGTGCGGTCTTCCGCCATGCCCGCAAACCGATCCAGCTTTACTGGACCAGTTAGAGCAGTTCCAATTAAGAACGCAGCAGTTTGCGTTCGGGCTACAGCATAATTCCTTAAACCTGAATCAGTTTAAGGTAAAATTATGCTGTAAATATAGAGTGTTAGAGTGACCTTTGTGCGCCCAAGAAGGCGCACAGCGCTCTATTGGAATAAACTACAGGCAAACCTCGCACTATTTTAGCAGGTGATACCCATGACGACGCAGACCGCACATATCCGCATCAAGGAAATTACCGAGCGCATCGTTGAGCGCTCGAAACCAAGCCGCGAGGCATATCTTGGACGCGTCCACGAGGCTGCGTCCAAGAAACCGCATCGCGCTGTGCTTGGATGTGCCAATCTCGCTCATGGTTTTGCAGCCTGCGGCCCGAATGACAAGGCGGCACTCACCGCCGATGTGGTGCCCAATTTGGGCATTATCACCGCTTATAATGACATGCTCTCGGCGCATCAGCCGTTTGAGACCTACCCTGAGCTGATCCGCAAGGCTGCCCGTGAAGCTGGCGGTGTGGCACAGGTCGCAGGTGGTGTGCCAGCAATGTGCGACGGCGTCACACAAGGTTTCGCTGGCATGGAACTTTCGCTGTTCTCACGCGAAGTGATCGCCATGGCCGCAGCCGTTGGCCTCTCGCACGATATGTTCGATGCTGCCGTCTACCTCGGCGTCTGCGACAAGATAGTGCCGGGACTAATCATCGGCGCCCTGACGTTCGGGCATCTGCCTGCGGTGTTCATTCCGGCTGGTCCCATGACGAGCGGCTTGCCGAACGATGAGAAAGCCAAGACCCGTCAGCTTTATGCCGAAGGCAAGGTTGGGCGTACGGAATTGCTGATCTCTGAATCGAAATCCTACCACGGTCCGGGCACCTGCACATTCTATGGCACGGCAAACTCCAACCAGATGCTGATGGAAATCATGGGGCTGCATTTGCCCGGTTCATCCTTCATCAATCCGGGCACACCTTTGCGTGACGCCCTCACCCGCGAAGCGGCCAAACGCGCCCTGGCGATTACCGCATGCGGCAACGAATATACACCTGTCGGTGAGATGCTCGATGAGCGCTCTTTTGTGAACGGTATCATTGGGTTGAACGCCACAGGCGGCTCGACCAATCATACGATTCACCTGATCGCCATGGCGGCTGCGGCAGGCATTAAGCTCACATGGCAGGATATTTCAGAAATTTCGGATGTCGTTCCACTTTTGGCACGCGTCTATCCAAATGGACTTGCCGATGTGAACCATTTCCATGCTGCAGGCGGCATGGGCTTCCTGATCCGTGAACTGCTTGACGGCGGCATTCTGCATGAAGATGTCCGCACAGTCTGGGGCGAAGGGTTGCGACCATACGCAATCGAACCCAAGCTCGGTGTCGATGGCAATGTCGTGCGCGAGCCGGTGCCTGAAAAAAGCGGAGACGACAAGGTTCTGGCGAAGGTCCATTCGCCGTTCCAACCTTCAGGCGGCATCAAGGTTTTGACTGGCAATATCGGCAACGCGATCATCAAGGTTTCAGCCGTGAAGCCTGAACGCCATGTTATTGAAGCACCTGCAAAAGTCTTCAATGATCAGTCGGAATTGCAGGCCGCATTCAAGGCGGGCGATCTCACTGGTGATTTCATCGCAGTTGTCCGCTATCAGGGACCGAAAGCCAATGGAATGCCAGAACTGCACAAGTTGATGACTGTGCTTGGCATTTTGCAGGATCGTGGCCAGCGGGTAGCGCTCGTTACTGATGGGCGTCTTTCCGGCGCATCCGGCAAAGTGCCTTCCGCAATCCACGTGACCCCTGAAGCACTCGACGGCGGTGCAATCGGTAAAATCCGCAATGGGGATATTGTGCGGCTTGATGCGATGAATGGAACGCTGGAAGTGCTTATCAATGATGCTCTTCTTGCTGAGCGCAGCGAACCGCGCCCCGACCTTTCGGGCAATGAGCACGGAATGGGGCGTGAACTTTTTCGCGCCTTCCGTCAGATTGCTGGCCGTGCCGATGAAGGTGCTTCCGTCTTCTGAAAGACGACGCCAATGAAATAAGGCAAAGCGGTTTTTAAGCCGCTTCGCCTTTCAAACTGGACAATCATTTAAGAAAAGGCGTGAAAAACACCTTTAAATTGCGTCAAAATACTGGCTTTTCGAAGTCAACACTGCGGCAGGCAGCTGTCAGCGTATTTGCCATAAGCATGGCAATGGTCATCGGACCGACGCCGCCGGGAACCGGCGTGATGGCACTGGCCACTTTTTCCGCATCTGCAAAATCAACATCGCCAACCAGACGTGTTTTTCCTTCACCCTTTTCAGGCGCAGGAATGCGGTTGATACCCACATCAATTACGGTTGCACCGGGCTTGACCCAATCGCCTTTTACCATTTGCGGGCGACCGACAGCGGCAACCAGAATATCGGCAGTGCGTGCAATCGCAGGCAGGTCCTTGGTGCGGCTATGCGCAACGGTCACGGTCGCATTTGCTGCAAGAAGCAGATTGAACATAGGCTTGCCGACGATGTTGGAACGACCAATCACCACGGCATTCAGGCCCGACAAATCGCGGCCATGAACACGCTCGATCATGATCATTGCGCCAGCCGGAGTGCATGGAACAAATGCCGTATCCAGCTCACCTGTGCCAAGCTTGCCTACATTGATGAAATGGAAGCCATCGACGTCCTTTTCCGGCGAAATAGTCTGGATCACACGACCTGAATCGATATGCTTTGGCAGCGGAAGCTGTACCAGAATACCGTGGATGGCCGGATCGTTGTTGAGGCTGTCGATCAGATCGAGAAGTTCGGCTTCAGTTGCATCTTCAGCCAAGTCGTGCTGAACGGATACAAAGCCACATTCCTTGGCCTTTTTGCCCTTCGAGGCAACATACACCTGGCTTGCCGGATCTTCGCCGACAATCACCACTGCAATGCCGGGCACAACCCCGGTCGCACTAACGAGCTTTTCGGTCTCACGCTTCACCGTGGAAACAACATCCTCGGCGAGCTTCTTGCCGTCGATCAATTGGGCCATATCGAATGCTCCATTTTAAACAGGCGATGCCTTGGGATACATCGCCTTTATCCAGCAGACATGCCAATAAGCGTCATGAATGGATATGACAATCTCGAAAGCTGAAGTTTCAGGATAAAGTCGCAAAATGCCTGAGTGTGAAGGCTATTTCATATAGGAGTGCGACGGTCACGAATATCGCATGATAGCGCCGATTATCGGTGAACATCGCGATAAGACTTCCCGCAATCAGCGCACCCACGCGAATAGGATACTCGATCCCGTAAAGCTGATAATGTTCCATTCCCTTAAGAAGGGTGTCGACGACGTCGGCGACATAAACCATTGCGAGAATGCCGAAGAACCATTTGCGCCGAGAAATAAAATAATCCCGATAGCCTGTATATTCCTCCATACTGTCCGGGAAGAGCAGCGTGCACAGCAGGAAATAAAGCCCCGCATAGAAGATCACGAAGAAATATTTCTCGAATGTCCAAAGATGAATGGTTCTCAGACTGAACTCGAACCACCAGAAATGGATGACCGAAAGCAGAATGAAGGCCACCCACGCCAGATGAACCGGATAGATTTTCTGCTTCCCCGGATGCTGGATAAACCGCGCAAAGCCCGTCAGAAGGCGTGATACGCAAAGACCAAGAATGATGCCGATGATGATGCGGACATGGGTGAATGCTTCCGCAGGCGGCACGCCAGTCGTTAAGGCCGGATCCATTGTTCCCCTCAATGCTATTTGCTCAGCATCTTGGAACAAAAAAAGTAAGCAATCAATAAATCACAGCAAAATTATAAATTGAGAGCGACGCTAACTTGCGTCAGCGTCGCTCAATATAACCATCAACGCCCCAAGGGTTTAGTTGATCGAATTCAGGAAGCTTTCCCAGCTTGCTGACCAATGCGTGCGGCTCTTTTCATCGGCAGAGCGAACATTACAGGTCTGCAAATCGCTTTCAGGAATGTCCTTCTTCGTTGCTTCACATACCCAGACGTCGCTTTTTTCCGGTGTGTAGGAGGCTACGAAGCTGACGATCTTATTGTCTTTGATGCCGACTAGGATATCAAAGTCAGCCTCATCGTTGTTGAATGCCCAGGAGCAATACTCATCGAAATCCGGGCGGTTTTCGTCCGGTACGCCGCAAGCCTTGTCGTGGTCTGGAGCCAGCTTGTCCATAAAGGCTTTTCCCGCAGGTGACGAAACCACAAGATCGGCATCAGACAGTTTGCTGATTTCTTCAACACCCCATTTGGGACCGGTAGGTTTTTCAGCAGCCGCTGCACCTGCAGCCATGATACCGGCAACCATGACACCTGCCGCAATCGCAGCGACACGCACGATATGGAAAGCTCTTCCAAGCATTTGCTTCACCTTTTAAAGCGATGTTTTACAATAGAATTATCAGTCAATGTTCAATCTCAGAAACGAGAGTTATCTATAAAACCACTTTTATTCAACAACGAATTTCTCCCAAGTTTGGACTGATAAAGCCGTATCACCCTTCGGACTTTTTACCATCCAGCCTTGCGATTTGTGTCTACGGAAGGCTATACCGGACACAATAAACGACAGTGCTTCAACACTCGATTCATGAAGGCGGAACATTCTCATGCAAGATACAGTTATTCTCGTTGGTTGCGGCAATATGGGTTTCGCCATGCTGAAAGGCTGGCTCGACAGCGGCATTTTGCAATCCGAGAATGTGCATGTCGTCGAACCATCAGAGGCACTTCAGAGCCGCGCGGCTGGCGCTGGAGTTAATGCCTGCTCGAGTGCGGACTCCCTGTCCGATGATCTCAACCCGCGCATGATCCTCATCGCGGTCAAACCACAGGTCATGGGCGACGTTTTGCCTGCTTATAAGCGTTTTGCACCGAACGCGACCTTTGTCAGCGTGGCAGCAGGTATTCCTGTTTCATTTTTTGAACAGCATCTTGGCAGTGACGCCCGGATCATGCGCTGCATGCCCAATACACCGGCTGCAATCGGCAAGGGCATGCTTGTGACCTACAAGAACGCCAATGTGAGTGAGGATGATGCGGCTTTTGTAAAAAGCCTTCTCAAGACATCCGGCAAGGTGACAAGCATCGATGATGAAGCGCAGATGGATGCGGTGACCGCTGTTTCCGGCTCCGGCCCTGCTTATGTGTTCCATTTCATCGAAGCATTGACCGATGCCGGCGTCACCGCTGGTCTTCCGCGTGAAACCGCGGCACTTCTTGCCATGCAAACTGTTATGGGCGCCGGTGCACTTGCAGCAGCAAGCAACGACAGCCCGACAAAACTGCGCGAACAGGTGACAAGCCCCAAGGGTACCACTGCAGCTGCACTGGACATTTTGATGGGAGAAGATCGCCTCAAGAATCTGGTTGCCGAGGCCGTTGACGCCGCGCGCAAGCGTTCGATCGAGCTTGGGAAGGTCTAAACCAGAATCCTCGGAACAGCTTCGATAAGCGCCTTTGTAACAGGCGCTTGCGGCGCTGCGATCAGCTCCTGCGTCGGGCGACATTCAACAATCCGCCCGCGCTCCATCACCGCAATGCGGTCCGCCATTTGTGCAGCAACCGCCAGATCATGCGTGATGAACAGATAGGCCGTGCCTTCGGCCTTCTGTATCTCCTGCAACAATTTCAGAATTGCACCACGCACCGTCACATCAAGTGCCGAGACAGCTTCATCCAGAACGATGAGCGATGGCGATGTGGCAAGCGCACGTGCAATTGCCACCCGCTGACGCTGACCGCCGGAAATCTCATGCACACCGCGTGTCGCCAGTTTGGGATCAAGGCCGACCTTCTGCATAAGCTCGGCAATATCGCGTTTCAGCCCGTGAATACGCAGCGGCTCCCGAAGCACTTCATGCACAGTCGCACGCGGATTGAATGCGGAAAGCGGATCCTGAAATACCATCTGTAAGCGTGCGCGACGCCTGCGAAGAACCGAACCTTGTGGTCTGAGCCAATCTTCGCCCTCGAAATGGATTGATCCTGTATCAAGCGTATGTAGTCGCAACAATGCGCACGCAAGCGTAGATTTTCCGCTGCCCGAAGGACCAACGAGCGCCAACGTTTCGCCTTGGAAGATTTCAAGGCTTACCCGTTCAAGTGCGAGCTTATCGCCGTAGCGCACGCTGAGTTCGCTTGCCTGCAGCAGAGCCTTATCCATGAGTTGACTCCAGCGGGGGAACGGCACTGATGAGCGCCTTCGTATAGTCGCTTTGTGGATTGCCAATAATCTCGCGCGCGGTGCTGCTTTCCAAAAGCTCACCACGATGAAATACGGCAATGCAATCTGCCAAATTTGAGGCCAGTGCAATGTCATGCGTGATGAAAATCAACGTCATGCCATCTGCGCGCACCAGTTCGCGCAGGAGCGTCACGATTTCCTTCTGCACGATTGTATCGAGCGCACTTGTCGGCTCATCGGCAATCAACACACGCGGATTTGCAGCGATGGCAAGAGCTATGGCGATGCGCTGCTTCTGACCACCAGAAAACTGGTGCGGATATCGCAAGAAACTGTCTTCCGGTTCGAGAATATGAACCCGTTCTAAAAGCCTGATCGCTTTGCGTTTTGCCGCTTTGCCGTCGACCTTTTCGTGAGCGCGGATTGTCTCAACCAGTTGCGCGCCAACACGCATCAGCGGATCGAAGCTCGAAGCTGGGTCTTGAAATACAAACCCGATATCGCGGCCCGGCTTCGGCTGCCCATCTCGCCAATTGATGTAGCCTGACACCGTAGCATTGACAGGCAGAAGATCGGCTATTGCCAGCGCCAGAGTGCTCTTGCCGGAGCCGCTTTCACCAATAATAGCGAGGATTTCACCAGCCTCGATATCGACAGAAACACCTCGCAAAGCCGCATCCTGACCATAACGAATGCCAAGATTGTCAAGTCGCACCAGGGGGGTCATGATTGCACCACTCGTCGTGCAGCCGTACTAGAGCGCCGTGCGCCCTCTTCGGCGCACAAAGGACGCTCTGAACTATTGAACCTATGCATCGTGCTTTCCAATAATCGATTGCGATTTTTGGGCCGATGCTGTGGTAATCCCCTCGCCTGCGAGGTAAACACCGACAACAGTAAGCGCCAGTGCCAACCCCGGCAAGATCGACAGCCACGGCGCAGAACGCAGGACTGTGCGCCCTTCAGCGATCATGCCGCCCCATGTCACGCGATTGGGATCACCCAATCCGAGAAATGACAATGCGGCTTCAATCAGAATAGCGGACGCAACAATCACCGGCACAAGCGCCAAAACTGGCGGCAATGCATTGGGCAATATCTGCCGGAAAGCAATCTCCAGCGGATGCATTCCAATAACGCGGGCAGACGCCACATAGTCGCGCTCGCGGATAGACAGCACTTGCCCCCGTGTTAGGCGTGCCGCCTGCGTCCAGCTCGACAGGGCGATTGCAGCAACCAATACTGGAAGCGACGGTCCGGCAATGCTGACCAAAGCAAGCGCCAGGAGAAAGCCCGGTACGGTCTGAAAAGCTTCCGTTATTCGCATCAGCACTTCATCGGCAAGTCCGCCAGCGAACCCCGCCAACGTTCCGACGATGCTTCCTATCAAGATGGAAGCGGCGGCGGCAGTAAGACCCACGATCAGCGATGTGCGACTTGCATGAAAGAGCTCGGCCAGCACATCGCGACCCAGCCGATCTGTTCCAAGCGGAAAAGACGCATTGTCGAAAGGCGCAAGCAAAGGTGATGCAACAATGCGCAGTGGATCGCCAGGAAAGAGCGTGGGCGCGATGAGAGCTGCAGAGATCAACACAAGCAGAATAATCGCACCCGCAATGCCCTCACCGGTTCCGAAATAGCGTTTGAACCCGCTCATGACCCGGCCTTTCCTGCAGCAATGCGCGGATCGAGCCAGAGATAAAGAAGATCGACGAGGAAATTGACCCCGATCACCATGATTGCGCTCGTCAGAATGACACCAAGCAACAACGGTGTGTCACGGCTTGCGACTGCTTCCTGCGCCAGTCGTCCGAGACCCGGCACGGCAAAGACGCTTTCGATCACGACGCTCCCGCCAAGCATGGAAGCTGCTTGCAGCCCCAGCATAGTCACAAGCGGAAGCAATGCATTGCGCGCCACGTGCCGCAACACAATGCGCGGGCGCGAGATACCGCGCGCTTTCAATGCACGGACAAAATCCATGCGCCAGATATCGGCCATTGAAGCACGCATGACACGGAGATAAAGCGCCAGATAGATCAGCGCCAGCGACACAACCGGCAGCACCAAATGGCGCGCTATATCGATGGCGCGAGCCCATCCTTCTTTACCGGAGGCAATGGTTTCGATCCCGCTCGACGGCAGCCAGCGCAACCGGATCGAAAAAAGGATCACCAGGACCAGCGCCAACCAGAAACCGGGAATGGCATAAAGCACAAGCGAGGCGACAGACAGAAAACGGTCGCGGAAGCTGCCGGGCTTTGCACCGGCCACAATACCCAAAGCTGACCCGACGGCAAAAGACAGCGCAGTCGCAGTACCCATAAGCAACAATGTGTTGGGCAGACGCTCAAAGATCACATCGAGAATGGGGCGATTAAAACTGACGGACCACCCAAGATTGCCTTGAAAAAGGGAGGCAAGATAAGCGCCAAGCCGGTGCCAGATTGACTGATCCAGCCCCCAGCGGGCGCGCATTTCGGCAATAGCTGCAGCATCGCCGCCAAAACTGACGGCATAGGCATCCACAGCGTCGCCGGGAGCTGTTTCCAGCAACAGAAAACAACCAATGATAACAATCAGCAGCACGATTATGCTGCCGATCAATCGTTTCCTGAAAAGAGCAAGAATCTGCGTCACGAGCCGACGATACTATCAACCTTACAGTTCGTCACTGTGCAATCCAGATATTCGCCCAGTTAGAGACTGCCCAGCGTGGATTGTTGGAGACGTTTTTCACGCGCTCGTTAGCGACCGTTATAAAGCCCCATTCGGCCACGTTGATGAGCGGGAGATCGCCTTCAACCAATTGCTGGAATTGATGATAAAGCGCAGTGCGCTTCTTTTCATCGATTTCATGCGCGGCTTTGGCAATCACCGCGTCCAGTTCTGCATTGGCGTAGCCACCCTGATTGGAGAACGGAACGCCCGCAGGAATTCCACTTTCAACCAGAATGGTGGTCGAAATAGCAGGATCACCGCGATAAACAGTTGGCGCGATTGCGAGATCAAAATCATGATCCGTATAAACCGCCTTCTGATGTGCAGCGGAATCATTGTTGACGATACGCGCATCAATTCCGATAACCGCAAGCGCTTGCCGCAGATAATCGCCAAACTGCTTGGTTTCATTGAAATAAGGTGCTGGCAGCAGTTTCAGCTCAAAGCGCATGCCATCATTACCGCGCTTGTAGCCAGCCTCGTCCAGAAGCTTGTTCGCCTTTTCCACATCGAAGGGATAAGCAGCGACATCGTCAGTATAAAACTGGCTGTCGTATTGCGGAACGGGTCCGGTCGAAGACTTGGCATAGCCAAGGAAAATGGTCTTCACCACAAAATCGCGATCAATGGCATGGGCTATTGCCTGCCGTACCTTGAAGTCTGCCAGTTCTTTGCGTCGATGATTGATCTCCACCACCAGCTGATAGGTAAGCGCCTCATAACCTTTGGAAACAACCGTCAGCCCCGGTACTTTTGAGATACGGTCGTGGTCAGCGAGAGGGACAGCAGAAAATGCTGCCAGGTCGATCTCTTCCGCTTCCAGCGCTCCAGCTGCTGCTGCACGGTCCGGCAGCACACGATAGATGATTTCATCAAGATAAGGCTCACCCTCAGCCCAATAATTCTCATTCTTCGCAAGCCGATAATATTCACCGGTCTTGTGTTCGGCATATTTGAAAGGTCCAGTGCCGATGAGTTTTTCATTGGCCGGGTTTGCAGCAATGTCAGTGCCCTCAAAAACATGTTTCGGTAGAACGGCAGTCAGCGCAGGCAGCGCATTGCGGATAAGCTGGAAGGGGGTTGGCTCACTGAAATGGAAAACAGCCGTATGCTCGTCCGGTGTTTCAACTTTTTCGAGCGTCTTGAACACAACACGTCCGAGGTTTTGTAACGGCTTCCAGACTTCCATCGCAGAAAAAGCGACGTCTGCGGATGTGAAAGGCGTATCATCATGCCACTTTACACCTTCGCGTAAATGGAAGGTGGCGGTCAGCCCATCGTCAGAACCTTTCCAGCTGGTTGCGAGGCGTGGCTCAAGACCATTCTCACCATCGAAAGAAGCTTCGGCGAGTGGCTCTATCACTTTGCTTGCAACGAAAAAGACACCGTTCGAAGCGACGATAGCCGGGTTGAGATTACGCGGTTCAGAATCCGCAGCAACAACCAGCCGCCCACCCTTTTGCGCCTTGTCTTCCGCCGCCGCCCATCGCGGTAAAAGCGGCAGAGCCACCAGCGAAGTTGAGCCAACCAGAAATGCTCTGCGCGATGCAATAAACCGAGCCATGCCACTGCCTCTGAAATTCAATTCCCGTTTTTCTTGTCTACACTGGCCTTGAATTAATTGCAGGGCAAATTCTGTCACCGTGGCAATAAATATCGAAAACTGTTCCTCTTTTTCAGAATGAACCTAATTTGGAAGCCGCAAAAAATCACTAAAGTTTGTGCGTATAAGCAGCTGAAATACCTCGCTTGCAGCTGAACTGTTTTTTCCCGTTCAGCGCATCTAAAGAAATTTTCTCCTTGCCAAACACCCACTCTTCCATAGATCATAGTTAATTATGTGTTGTCGTATTTCGTGAGGAGAATACTGATACGGCACATGCATGAAGAGCCAATATCAGCTCTTCTTGAACCGCATTTGCGGAGTCCTGTATCGAAGTTTCCGTAAATGCCTGAAGCTGAACCACCATTGGAAGAGAGGAAACAGAAATGTCTAGTTTGCTGCCCCCACTTCATGACGGTCACGCACCGATCTATTTGCATCACGCATTTCAGGACGCAGTCGATGCTTATGAGCACTGGAACCTGGAAACAGCAGAACCAGTCGTAGCAATCAACGGTAAGGTCACGCGTATAAGTGTCGTTTTCCGACGTTTGTGGAGCTGTACCGACACAGTGCCTCGTCATACGCTTGAAGCATTGAAGGACATCATTCCGTCCAATCTTATCCACACGGAGCGTTGGAAGGAAAACGCAACATTCGCGGATGCTGCCCACCTGATGCGGACGGCAATCGAATGGCGCAAAGCTCGACGGCTTCCCGTCCTTTGCTGAAAATTCGGCTACAGCATAATTCCTTAAACTTGAATCAGTTTAAGTTAAAATTATGCTGTAAATATAAAGTGTTAGAGCGACCTTTATGCGCCCAAGAGGGTGCACAGCACTCTAAAACAAACAGAGCGCCTCCCAATGGGGGCGCTCTTGCTTATTGGCTGATAGGCTAACCGTGCCAGTGTGAGCAGCGGATAACGCTACAGAAATTTCCGCGATGGAAATGCGGTTCTTTATCGGCGATGACATCAGCCTTGACGTTGCCGAAAGTCGTATCCGGCTTGTGCTTTATGCCGTCATAGAAGGCTTGAATGATATCTTCCTTGAACTTCGGCGAGCGCGGAAACGCTGTGACCACGGCCTCACGTTCGGCATCCGTGTATTGGTCATAGGTCAGTCCCAACACATCCATCTCAACGCCAGCGGTTACAAGCGCCACGACTGGGTGCATATGCTGCGGCACGCCCGGTGTCGTGTGAAGCGCGATGGCCGTCCAGACGGTATAGGCATCTTCATCTGAAATGCCGTGACTACGCAGGAAATCACGCGCAGCATGAGCGCCATCAACCTCAAAACGCTCATGGTCACTGCTGTGGCTCGGCATGAGGCCGATATCGTGGAACATCGCCCCGGCATAGAGCAATTCACGGTCGAACTTCAGTCCGCGCTGGAGGCCAGCCAGTGCACCAAAATGATAGACACGGCTGGAATGATTAAACAGAAGGTCTGTTTCAGTGTCACGGATGTAATCTGTGATCGCCCTCGCCAGCGTACTATCCGGGATCGCTGCGCCTTTACCGATAGAGGACATTGGTTTCTCCTGTTGTCTTGAGGGTTGTTACTGGTCAGGAGGATAGAATTGGTCTATTTTGTCCGCAATCGTCGTTACACTTTAAATTCGGACAAATAGAGATAAATGCGGACGCCAGCGCCAGCTAAGACAAAAAAGCATCGTTATGATTGCACTGCCTGGTGTCCAATTGCTCGATGTATCCGGTCCGCTCGACGTCTTTGCGGAAGCCAATACGCAGGCAGGACGAGAGGTTTATAAACTTGCGGTCGCAGCAAGTACGCCCGGCCCACTGCGCAGTTCATCAGGGGTAAAACTATTACCGGATTGGGTAATCGATGACGCGCCAAACGAACCCATAGATACACTTCTTGTCGCCGGCTGCCCCAATATGACTGAGCGTCCGGTAAACAAGTCCATTTTAGACTGGTTGCGCCTCAACGCACCGAAAACTCGGCGCTATGGTTCAGTTTGCAGCGGCGCTTTCTTTCTGGCAGCGGCCGACCTTCTCGACGGACGGCGCGTCACCACGCACTGGGCCGTTGCACAAACGCTTGCAAGCCAGTATCCGCAAGTCCATGTCGATGAAGATTCCATACAGATAAGTGACGGCCCCGTACGCACGGCGGCAGGCGTGACAGCAGGCCTTGATCTGGCACTGGCGCTCGTCGAAGAGGATCTTGGTCGAGAGATTGCCATGCGTGTTGCAGGCCAGTTGGTGATGTTTTTCAAGCGCCCTGGCGGTCAGATGCAATTCAGCCGGAAAGGCGAAGCGGTTCCGGCGGGTCGCGGCGCGTTGCAAGAGCTTCAGCGCTGGGTCGCCGCCAATCCGGCGCTTGATCATAGTGTCGCCAGCCTTGCAGGGCGAATGGACCTAAGCCCCCGCCATTTCTCGCGACTGTTTCGCAGCGAAGTTGGTGTTACACCCACAACATGGGTTGAAGAGGCTCGCGTGAACACAGCAAGAAGGCTTCTGGAACTGGGACATGAAGCCCCAAAACGGGTTGCGGCCCATTGCGGATTTTCAGACGCGGACACATTTCGCCGCGCCTTTGTCCGCCATGTCGGCGTCACGCCCGCTGAATATCGCAAGCGCTTCGCCACACAAATCGGCGGCGCATAGAGCCTGAGTTAGACTGCCGGATCGAGTTTGCGGAAACGCACACGCGCAGAACGTTCAATTGCCGCAACCGTCAATTCGTCAAGATCCCAGCGATCACGCAGCATCTGAAGAAACTCCAGTTCTTCCTGCTCCACATGAAGATCGGCGGCGGCCACCTCAACGGCTAATGCATAAGCCGTCTCATAAAGCCTTTCAGGCAGTACCTCATGCGCAAGATCGAGAATTTTTTCCAAGCCGTCTTCATCGGCCAAAAGCGCGTAGCAATCACTTGCAAGTTTCGGCAGGTGTTTGGAGTCAAACCCCTGGAATACTGGCAAGCGCGAAACCGTATTGCCGATGGAAGCAAGCTCTGCGTCAGTCATCGCCGTATCGGCTGCGGATGTCGTCACCATGATGTAGACGAGAGCGTCCTGCGGTGAAATCTTGTTCATCAAATGCTCCTGCACCAGGCGATCGGAATCAAAACTTAAGGTCAATCGACGGGAAACGTAGGAAGCCTATCACACTTGCGCAAGGAAATTCGGTAGCAATAAGGTTAGCAAAGATTGACGCGCGCGCCGGGGCGCGCCATAGAGCATAAGCGTGTACACATACACCGTTTTCAACGAATAAAGCCCTTCACAGGATATCAGGATAAAACCATGACTTCGCATCGCCTTCCCGACATTACGCTGACCCCGGAACTGACCGCGGCGGCCGCGGAAGCGAAAGCATGGCCTTTTGAAGAGGCTAAAAAAATCCTGAAGCGTTATGCAAAGACCGGCATGCCGGAAACGGTGATCTTTGAGACCGGTTACGGCCCATCGGGTCTGCCGCATATTGGCACCTTTGGCGAAGTGGCCCGCACTTCGATGGTGCGTCATGCATTTCGCATTTTGACGGAAGACAAGGTCAAGACGCGCCTTATCTGCTTCTCCGACGATCTCGACGGCATGCGTAAGATCCCGGACAATGTGCCAGACAAGTCCGCACTTGAGCCTTATCTGCAATTACCGCTTTCCGCTGTGCCAAACCCATTTGGTGGTGAATACAATAGCTTTGCAGAACATAACAATGCCATGCTCTGCCGCTTCCTCGATACCTTCGGTTTCGATTACGAGTTTGCAAGTGCTACCGAATATTACAAGTCAGGCAAGTTCGATGCGGTACTGCTGAAGGCCGTCGAACGTTACGACGACATCATGAAAGTCATGCTGCCAACGCTTGGTGAAGAGCGACAGGCGACTTACAGCCCATTCCTGCCGATTTCGCCAAAGTCTGGTCGCGTGCTTTACGTGCCGATGAAAAGCGTGGACGCCAAGGCCGGCACCGTTACTTTTGACGATGAAGATGGCGTTGAAACCACCCTGTCTGTCACTGGCGGCAATGTGAAACTGCAATGGAAGCCAGACTTCGGCATGCGCTGGGCAGCTCTTGGTGTGGACTTCGAAATGTTCGGCAAGGATCACCAGACCAATGCGGGCATTTACGACCGCATTTGCGAAATTCTGGGCGGTCGTGCGCCAGAACATTTCGTCTATGAGCTGTTCCTCGACCAAATTGGCCAGAAGATTTCCAAGTCGAAGGGCAACGGTATTGCCATCGACGAATGGCTGGCCTATGCGCCGACCGAAAGCCTTGCGCTCTACAATTTCCAGAAGCCTAAGACCGCGAAGAAGCTCTATTTCGACGTGATCCCGAAGGCCGTGGACGAGTATTTCACCTATCTCGCTGCTTATGAGCGTCAGGAGTGGAAAGACCGTCTGAACAATCCGGTCTGGCATATTCATTATGGCAACCCGCCGAAGGTGAACCTGCCGATTACATTCGCGCTGATGCTCAACTTGGTGAGCGCATCGAATGCCGAAAATCCGGCTGTTCTCTGGGGCTTCATCTCGCGTCATGTACCGGGTGTTACACCTGAAAACAATCCGGAACTCGACGCGCTCGTTGGCTATGCGATCCGTTACTTCAACGATTTCGTCAAGCCGACCAAGCAGTTCCGCGCACCGGACGATGTGGAACGAGCAGCACTTGCAGCGCTGGATGAGAAACTCTCAACTCTTCCCGCTGGCACCGATGGCAATGACATTCAGAATGCTATTCTGGACGTGGCTCGCGCAATCGAACGATATCAGGATCACACCAAGAAGAGCCCTGAAGGTGGTCCCGGCGTATCGGTTTCCTTCTTCCAGATGCTCTATGAAGTGCTGATCGGCCAGGAACGCGGCCCTCGCTTTGGTTCTTTCGTCGCTCTTTATGGCATCGACGAAACCCGCGCTCTGATCCAGAAGGCACTTGCCGGGACGCTGTCATAAGCAATTGATATTTTTATGAGAAGCCTCACCCGGAATCCCACCGGGTGAGGTTTTTTATGCCCGGTTTTATAGCCGGAGCGCCGATGTCCTATCCCCAATACCACCCCTTCGACAGCGGCCTTCTTGCCGTATCGCACAGCAATGAGATTTACTGGGAAGCATCTGGCAATTCCGATGGAAAACCGGCGCTTTACTTGCACGGCGGTCCGGGAAGCGGCTTGCGATCTGGCAACTATCGGCAGCGCTTCGCCCCAGAAAAATACCGCGTTATCGGTATTGATCAGAGAGGTTGCGGGCGCAGCCGCCCTCTGGCGATAGACGATCTCGATCAGCTTCATCTCAATAATACGAAAACCCTGATTGAAGATATCGAAGCAGTTCGTAAACATCTGGGTATTGATCGGTGGCTGGTTGCAGGCTCATCGTGGGGCGCAACACTCGCACTCGCCTATGCGCAGGCACATCCAGAACATGTCTCAGAAATGGTGCTCGTTGCGGTAACAACCACCTGCCGAGAGGAAGTGAACTGGATCACTGAAGGTATTGGTTCATTGTTTCCGGAGGCATGGGGGCGCTTTGACATGTCCTCCCTCAAACATGACGGCGAACGTGTTGTGGAAGCCTATGCCAGACGCCTGGCAAGCGGTAGTCTGAGGGATCGTCTACAGGCTGCACGAGATTGGAACCAATGGGAATCGACACATATTTCGCTCGACCCCAACTGGACACCAATCGATAGCCGTTTCGACGAGATGGTTGGGCTCGCTTTCGCAACGCTTGTCACCCACTACTGGGCCAATGACGGCTTTATGCGCGATGGCCGCGAAATCCTCAACAGCATGGAGAGGATTTCGCATATTCCAGCAGTTCTGATCTGTGGGCGCAGAGATTTTAGCGGACCCGCGATAACTGGCTGGCGACTGCATAAAGCATGGCCTGCCAGTCAATTGCGCATCATAGAAACCGAAGGGCATGGAGGTCCTTTCTCCACGAATGAAATGCAAGCCGCACTTACCGCATTTGCCGGTAGCGAAGCCCTTCAGATTGACTCACACCTCAATAGTAGGTAGTACGTCCTACCTACTATTGAGGCAAAGCTATGGATACCGGGAAACCTCCGCCAGCAGAAAGTGCGCGCGACAAGCTGCTCAAAGCCGCTGCCGTTCTGTTTTACAATAATGGAATTGGTGGCACGGGCATTGATGCCATTGTTGAAAAAGCGGGCGTCGCCAAGAAGAGCCTCTATAACAACTTCGCTTCAAAGGCTGATCTGGTAAATCAATATCTCGAAGCACGTCATGCCGAGTGGTTGGACCTCTATCAGGTGCGGCTGCAACATGCGCCCACGCCTGCAGATAGGGTTCTTGCGGTCTTTGATGCTTATCAAGATCACGCTGAGCATGAATATGAGCGTGGTTTTCGCGGTTGCGGCTTGTTGAATGCGGCCGCTGAACTCTCTGCCGATGATATTGGGCGACAGGCTGTAAAGCATCACAAGCGCGAAGTCGAAGCGGTGCTTGCTACCCATCTGACAGAACTTTGGCCACATGACCCTGCTCGTGCCACGGCACTCGCCAGGCACATGGCTTTTCTACTGGAGGGAGCGATGTCGCGAGCGGGGCTTGAAGGCAATAGCGAGTATGTTCAGGTCGCGCGCGCAATGGCGTATGACTTGATGGAGCTTCTGTGAGCAATTCATCCCGTGAATCTACAATCGGTGTTGCGGCCGTTCTCGTTTCAGCCATTGTCTGGGGAACTACTGGCACAGCCGCGACTTTTGCACCCGAAGTCAGTGCTGTTGCTATCGGCGCTGCCGCAATGGGGATCGGCGGATTGTTGCAAGCCTCGCTTGCCGGGCGTGGAATACTGCGCACCCTGCCGCATCTCTCAAAACACTGGCGCAATCTGGTTCTGGGTGGGCTGGCGGTCGCTATCTATCCACTTGCATTTTACGCCTCCATGCGGATGGCAGGTGTTACCATCGGAACGGTTGTGACCATCGGTTCCGCGCCGCTGCTCTCGGCTCTCATCGAATATCTGTTTGATGGTGCGCGCTTATCAAAGCAATGGCTGTGGGGTGCACTTATCGGCCTGATTGGAATGATCCTGCTATGCATCGCGGAAGGCTCCATGCATAACGGCACCCAGACAGGCAGCTCGGTTCTGATCGGTATCTGCCTCGGCCTTCTTGGAGGCCTGACCTACGCTCTTTATTCCTGGACCGCACGCGGCCTTATGTTACGCGGAATACAATCCTCCGTCGCAATGGGGGCAACATTTGGAATTGGCGGACTGTTGCTGATGCCGGTTTTGCTTATGACCGGTGCACCCTTTGTAGCTTCATGGAATAATGCAGCCGTCGGTCTCTACATGGCCATAGTGCCGATGTTCATCGGTTATCTTTGCTTTGGTATGGGCCTTGCGCGAATTTCAGCAAGCATGGCAACGACGATCACCCTGATAGAACCCGTAGTCGCCGCACTGCTGGCCGTTGTCATTGTAGGAGAACGCCTCGCCCCGATGGGTTGGCTGGGCGTGGCACTAATTATCTCCTGTCTCGTGGTCATAACGCTGCCGCGCGACGGCTTATCACGCCAGAATCAGGAACGAACGGCTGAATAAAGCCGCTCGTTAACCTGCGGAGCACACTTAGAGCATTTCCTGTTTAAGATGAAACGTCGGAGATGCTCTATCTATTTGTTTTTACGCACATCTTGTTCCGAAAACCGGTTCCCACTTTTGGGAGATATGCTTTAATTTGCGGGTGCTGGCACCATAGGTGTCGGGGCCGGCGGAAACTCCCCTTGTTGGGGCGATGGTGAAGATGGCTGCGGTTCAATTTCCGAAGCCAGAGGCGAAGGATTTTGCAGCGGACCTCCGATATCGGAACCAAGGTTGGGCAGTGATGTATCTGGCTTATCACCATACACGCCAAGCTTTGCCTCTTCTGCCTTCAGTCCGGCCTCTACATAGGCGCCACCGGGCGTAGCTTTCGCCCAACCGTTCGCCGCAAGCCAGAGTGCTGCATCATCATTGCCGACACTGCATTGTGTTGCAACAGCCGCTCCGCTGTCGTTTTGTGGCAGACGGCACATAATTGCGCGCGAACGCAGCCATTGGCGGAAGGCAGTTCGTGCCTGCATCCCACAAGGCCAGGTTTCACCCGATGTTGATTGACAGGTCTGCTCAAGCGGCACAGTCTCGATGCCTTGCAGGTCAACGATACGACCCTGACTTTCGAGTTTTCCTGCAGCCAAAGCAACCGGTCGCTGCAGCAACTGCATCGGCTCGCCCTCATCGACCGGCGCGCTCGGTGCCGGAGGTTCTGGGGGCTTCGGCGTTGATGCAAGCCCAAGATCGCTCAAAGGCGGACGGGCAGGTTCACGCTCATGCGGATTCTGGTCTGTCTGGCTATTCGTGTTCTGACCTTCACCGTCCGGTGTTGTCTCTGGCGTGTGCGTAACATCCTCCGATGGCGATTGATCTGTTCCAGCACCTGTCCCCGGCTCATTGTAATCGAACTGCTCAACCACAATTCCATTGCCGGCTGCAGTTTCAGGCTGATTCTTGCCCTCTCCGCTTTCGACAACCGTTACCGGACGATCAAGCGCGCCATAGAACGGCGCGACAAAAGCCGCCACAAGAATCGCCCCGGTTAGCCCAGCAAAACCACCGAAAACAATACGGGCATGGCTCTTACTCTGCGGTTTAGCCATTACTGGCTCGCCCACAAAATACGGGCAATCCACTCGACATCTTTTGTCTCAAAGGAACGATTTGGAAATTCAGGATTAAAGGAATGCAATTCAATTGTGCGCGGTGTCTGGCGATGCAGGATTTTAGCCATAACCTCTCCGTCTTTGGTACGAACGACCACACGATCACCTCGGCGAACCGGTGCATTGGGTGCCACGACCAACGTATCGCCGTCGCGATAGAGTGGCAACATGGAGTCACCTGAAACTTCCAGCGCATAGACATTATCAGTTGGCGCCGCAGGAAACTGCACAACATCCCACCCCTGTCCGGCAGGGAACCCGGCATCATCGAAAAAGCCCCCCGTCCCTGCTTCTGCCATACCAAGCAACGGAATAGCACTCGGCTCCTGCAAATAATCGCCATAGTTGGGGGTTCCGATTTCACCGCGGATCAACCGGGTAAACTCGTCAAACGTTGCGCCGGTTGCTTCCATGACCTTGGCAAGCGATTCAGTCGATGGCCAGCGCGCGCGTCCATCAGAGGCATAACGCTTCGACTTGTTGAAGGTCGTTGGATCCAGCCCAGCGCGACGTGCGAGGCCGGACGCACTTAACGAACTGCGTTCTGCCAATGCATCTATCGCAGCCCAGACGCTATCATGAGAAAACATTGCTATGACCCGCCAAAGAGGATTTTAAACCTAAACACCTATCATATATTGTACCCAACCTACCCGAAATCCCTATTTTACGCAAGATCTGCGATATTACGGGGAAAATTTTCTTATTCGCAAACAAAAAAACGCGCGACATAACGATGCCGCGCGTTTTGTAATATTTTAGCTCAATGCCCGATCAGGCTGCTTTCTTCGCTTGGCCCTTATATGGGTTGAAACGTTGATAGAAGCTTTCGCCATTATCGGCCATGTCAACAAGCAGCTTGGGTGCCTTGAACTGTTGGCCGTATTTGCGCTGCAACTCCTTGGCAAGTTTGACGAATTTCTTCGCGCCCATGCCATCGATATAGGAAAGCGTACCGCCGGTATAAGGCGCAAAGCCGAAGGCCAGAATAGAACCGACGTCCGCTTCACGCGGATCGGTGACAATGCTTTCTTCCATCACGCGTGCAGCTTCCAGAGCAATCGTCACGAGGAAGCGCTCTTTCAGCTCCTTCACGTCAATTTTATCCGGATTCTGCTGTGGATAGAGGTCTTTCAGACCGGCCCAGAGGTGCTTCTTGGCAGGCTTCGCCGGATATTCATAAAAGCCCTTGCCATTCTTGCGGCCCTTACGGTCAAACTCGTTAACGAGTTTGTCCACCAGTTCCACATGGCGCGGATCGACAGCCTTCTCGCCAAGATCAGCCAATGTTGCCTTGAGGATCTTCTGCGAAAGATCGATTGCCGTTTCATCGTTGAGCGCAAGCGGACCAACCGGCATACCGGCCATACGGGCGGCATTTTCGATCATTGCAGCAGGCACACCCTCAACAAGCATGTTGTAGGCTTCCGACATATAACGCAACACGCAACGATTGACGTAGAAACCGCGTGTGTCGTTGACGACAATCGGCGTCTTCTTGATTGCGCGGACATAATCGAGCGCTACAGCTAGAGCTTTCTCGGACGTCTTCTTGCCGAGGATCACTTCCACCAGCATCATCTTATCAACTGGCGAGAAGAAATGAATGCCGATGAAGTTCTTCGGACGCTTGGAGACTTTGGCAAGGCCAGTGATAGGCAAGGTCGAGGTGTTGGAAGCGAAAACCACAGAGGTCTTGAGAACTTCCTCGGCCTTCTCAGTTGCCACCCGCTTGACTTCACGGTCCTCGAACACGGCTTCGATCACCAGATCAGCGCCTTCGAGCAAAGCATAGTCAGGCGTTGCTGTGATGAGCGATAGAAGCTTTTCCTTGTCGGCTTCCGTAGCGCGGCCCTTCTGCATTTCCTTGGTAATTAGATCTGCGGCATGGGCTTTGCCCTTGTCGGCAGATTCCTGATCGCGGTCGATCAGCACAACCGGAATGCCAGCTTTTGCCGTCACATAGGCAATGCCAGCGCCCATAAAGCCAGCGCCGATCACGCCGATCTTCTTGAACCTGGTTGGCTTTTCATCGACGGGGCGACGTGCGCCTTTGTTCAACTCCTGCAACGACACGAAAAGCGAGCGGATCATCATGCCCGCTTCGGTCGTCTGGAGAATTTCGGTGAAATAGCGCTGCTCGATCTTCAGACCGGTGTCGAAAGGCACCAGAAGGCCTTCATAAACCGATTTCAGGATAGCGAGTGCTGCCGGATAATTGCCGGAGGTTTCGCGGCGCAGAATGGCGGTTGCCGCAGGCCAGAGATTTGCACCAGCGGCCGAATAAATCGCACCACCCGGCAGCTTAAAGCCTTTTTCATCCCATGGCTGAACTGGCTTGAGGCCACCCTTGATGAGCTTCTTGGCGGTTTCAACGAGCTTCTTGGCAGGTGCTACTTCGGTAACAAGACCCATCGCCTTGGCGCGCTGCGCCGTCAGGCTTGAGCCAGTCGTCATCATCTGCAAAGCGTCCTGCTGGTTGGCAAGGCGCGGAACGCGCTGCGTACCACCGGCCCCCGGAAACAAACCGACTTTTACTTCCGGCAAACCCATTTTCACGCCCGGCGCATCGGATGCAACACGCGCATGGCAAGCGAGCGACATTTCAAACGCGCCGCCCATGCAGGTACCGTTAATTGCGGAAACCCATGGCTTGCCAGAGGTTTCCAGCTTGCGGAACAACCCACCCATACGGCCAACATTATCAAACAGCGACTGAACAGCGGCCTGATGATCCTTGGCCTTCTGCTTCTGAAACTCTTTGAACATGCCTTCCAGCATGGTCAGGTCCGCACCACCGGAGAACGTTTCCTTGCCAGACGTAATAACAACGCCCTTGACCTTGTCGTCGCTCGTCGTCGTGTCGATGATGGCGCTCAATTCCTGCATCGCATCGACGGTGAAAACATTCATCGACTTTTCAGGCATGTCCCATGTGACGAGAGCAATGCCATCAGCGTCGGTTTCAACTTTGAAATTTACATAAGCCATTGTTTAAACCTCCTCAAAGCGCATCCCGAAAAGTGCAAAGCGGTTTTCGGATAAGATGCGCGCTAGGCTAAAAAATTAGAGCGTGATCTGATTTATCAGATCAAAAACGCTCTAAACGCGCTCGATGATCGTTGCTGTACCCATGCCCGCACCGATGCACAAAGTGACCAGTGCGATATTAAGGTCGCGGCGTTCCAGCTCATCCAGCACCGTGCCGAGGATCATCGCGCCAGTCGCACCGAGCGGATGGCCCAGTGCAATCGCGCCGCCATTGACGTTGATCTTGTCGTGCGGAATGTCAAAGGCCTGCATGTAACGCAGAACCACGGCAGCAAAGGCTTCGTTCAACTCAAACAGATCGATATCCGAGATTTTCATCTTGGCCTGCTTGAGAAGCTTTTCCGTCACATCGACCGGGCCAGTCAGCATGAGGGCTGGTTCAGAACCGATATTGGCAAACGCACGGATACGCGCACGCGGCTTGATATCAAAGGCTTTGCCAGCCTTCTTCGAGCCAACGAGAACGCCTGCTGCACCATCAACAATACCAGACGAGTTACCGGCATGGTGAACATGATTGATGGTTTCGACTTCTGGATGCGCCTGAATGCCAACAGCATTGAAGCCGCCCATTTCACCAGGCATCACGAAGGATGGGTTCAACTGGCCGAGCGCCTGCATATCAGTGCCTGGACGCATATGCTCGTCATGGTTGAGAATGGTTAGGCCGTTCTGATCCTTGATCGGAATGACCGAATTCTTGAAATAGCCCTTTTCCCACGACTTTGCGGCGCGCTTCTGGCTTTCAACGGCATAGGCATCAACGTCATCACGCGAGAAGCCGTATTTCGTGGCAATCAGATCGGCGGAAACGCCCTGCGGCATGAAATAGCCCGGAAAGCCGACCGATGGGTCCATGTACCAGGCTCCCCCCGACATACCCATGCCAACGCGTGACATGCTTTCAACGCCACCCGCGATCACCAAATCGTCGGAACCAAACGCCACTTTTGCAGCGGCGAGATTGACCGCATCCAGCCCCGACGCACAGAAGCGCGAAATCTGAATACCCGGCGCTTTGAAATCGTAACCGGCTTCAAAAGCTGATGAACGCGGAATGACAGCACCTGCTTCACCGACTGGATCAACACAGCCGAATATGATGTCGTCAACCTTGGCCGTATCGATGCCGTTACGGTCGCGCAAGGATTCCAGAACCTTCGCGCCCAGACGAACGGCAGGCACTTCATGTAGACTGCCGTCCTTCTTGCCACGTCCGCGCGGGGTGCGCACGTGATCGTAAATATAAGCCTCAGCCATTTTATCTCCTTCCCGCTAAGTTCGAAAACTTAGCCTAATCTCAAAATTAGCCCGGATTCTTAATCAGAATGCGTCGGCGTTGAGTGCCATCATGCTATCCGCACCCGATTGGATACGGGCAAGATGGGCGACACTTTCCGGCATGATCCGCTCGAAATAATAGCGCGCAGTAATCAGCTTGGCTTCAAGATAGTCCTTGTTGCCTTCACCCGATGCGAGCTTTTCTTCCGCAACTTTTGCCATGCGCGCCCACATGTAACCAAGCGCCACCAGACCAAAGAGATGCATGTAATCATTCGATGCAGCACCGGCATTATCCGGCTTTGCCATCGCGTTCTGCATCAGCCACATGGTCGCGGCCTGAAGGTCGTTGACACCCTTCTTCAAATGCTTGGTGAAGAAGGAGAGTTTTTCATTCTCGCGATTGACTTCACAGAATTCTCCCACTTCCTTGAAGAAAGCAGTGATCGCACGCCCACCATTCAGCGCCAGCTTACGACCAACCAGATCAAGCGCCTGAATGCCGTTGGCACCTTCATAGATCATGGCAATACGCGCATCGCGCACATACTGGCTCATGCCATGTTCTTCGATATAGCCGTGACCGCCGAACACCTGCTGTGCCATGACAGCATGTTCAAAACCCTTATCGGTCAGAACACCTTTCAGCACTGGTGTGAGCAGACCAACGAGATCGTCAGCCGCCTGACGTTCTGCTTCGTCACCCGCACGATGCGCAATATCGGAATTAAGTGCGGTCCAGAGGATCAGCGCACGCCCGGCTTCATTATAAGCGCGGATATTCATCAGGTTGCGGCGGATATCCGGATGCACGATGATCGGATCGGCCTTCTTGTCAGGAGCAGCGGCACCAGAAAGGGCTCGGCCCTGAATACGCTCACGCGCATAGATCGCGGCATTCTGGTAAGCGGTTTCGGCGATCGAAAGCCCCTGAAGCGCCACACCCAGACGCGCTTCATTCATCATGGTGAACATGGCGCGCAGGCCCTTATGCGCCTCACCAATCAGATAACCGGCCGCGTCATCATAATTCATGACGCAGGTGGAGTTGCCGTGAATGCCCATCTTTTCTTCGATGGAACCGCAGGAAACGCCATTGCGCTCGCCCGGATTGCCATCGGCATCCAGAATGAACTTAGGCACGATAAACAGCGAAATGCCCTTCACGCCTTCCGGTGCGCCGTCAATACGGGCAAGCACCAGATGGATGATGTTTTCCGACATGTCATGCTCACCAGCCGAGATGAAAATCTTCTGGCCGGAAATTTTATAGGAACCGTCTTTTTGCGGTATCGCCGTCGAACGCAGCAAACCCAGATCCGTGCCGCAATGCGGCTCGGTCAGGTTCATCGTGCCGGTCCATGTGCCTTCCACCATCTTTGGCAGATAGGTGTCCTTCTGCTCATCGGTGCCATGGGTGAGGATCGCGGCAATCGCGCCCTGCGTCAGGCCCGGATACATGGTGAGCGCCATATTGGCCGACGACATATATTCGCCGACCGCCGTATGCAGCAGATAAGGAAGCCCCTGCCCGCCATATTGCTCGGGCACGGCAAGACCAAGCCAGCCGCCCTCGCGATACTGGTCATAGGCTTGCTTGAAACCCTTCGGCGTCTTCACCGAACCATCGGATGCACGAACGCAACCTTCCTGGTCACCGGAATGATTGACCGGAAACAGCGTGCCTTCGGCAAGCTTTGCGCCTTCAGACAGGATTGCCTCGACGACATCAGGCGTCGCATCGGCAAAGCCCGGCAGATTGTTATAACGCTGGTAATTCAGAACGTCATTGAGAACGAAATTTGTATCCTCAACTGGCGCGCGATAGCTCGGCATCGAAATCCTCCAAATCAATAACCCGCTCAGTCCCGCATGAAGCGGAACAGGCTCCCACCTGTGTTTGGCATGTCTGTCACATCAAGTACTCGAATGCATGACAGCATGTCCTTGCTGACAAAAATGGGTTCTAAAACTCAAAAAACCAGCCATTTTTACCACTTTCGGATATCTACTTTCCCATTTTTTGAAAGGCAGAGTCCAAATCTAGGGCAAAACTAGCGCACTTTGACGTTTCCGTAAACGTCAAAAATTACACTTATTCGTGCACCGCTGTTTTTCAGGAAATGTAAATGCCGCCTTGGTTTGTCCTCCTGCAGCCTGGCATGGTCATTTCGCTGCGTTTGATTTGTCCATCCCGCGAATTCGTCCGATGAATGGAAAAGCAGTTATAACTGGGAACAATACCGTAAGCGGCAATACTGGCCGAAAAATCCTGAGCGATGGCGATAGCGACTCTGGGTTAGGCTCAGGACCCATTGATTTTAGAGTTATGAACTGATTCAGTTTCGCTTGAGCAGACTGATCGATGAGTAATCTTTACTGGCTGAGTGAAGGACAAATGGCACGCCTTCGTCTCTTTTTTCCCTAGAGCCATGGACGTCCACGCGTTGATGATAGGCGTGTCTTGAGTGGAATTATCTTCATTCTTCGCAATGGGTTACGGTGGTGTGATGCTCCTCGGGAATACGGGTCCTGTAAAACGCTCTATAATCGTTGGAACCGTTGGTGTCACAAGAGGATATTTGCTCAGATATTAGAAGGTCTGTCTTCCAAATCGTCGGTTGGAAAGACTGTCATGATGGATGCGACCTATTTGAAAGCTCACCGCACGGCTTCAAGCCTACGGTTAAAAAAGGGGGCGATGGACGACTGATCGGTCGGGCGAAGGGTGGCATGAATACCAAATTGCACGCCGTCACCGATGCACAGGGTCGCCCCATCAGGTTACACATCACGACAGGACAAATCAGCGACTATACCGGAGCTGCAGCCTTAATCGCGACGCTACCAGAGGTCGACTGGCTTCTTGCTGACAGAGGCTATGATGCTGACTGGTTCAGAAAACAGTTAAAAGACAAAGAGATAAAGCCGCATCCCGGGGCGCAAAACCGCAAGAAGGATATCAAGTATGACAAACGTCGATACAAGCGGCGCAATCGTATCGAAATCATGTTTGGCAGACTGAAAGACTGGCGAAGAATTGCCGCCCGTTATGATCGCTGCCCGATCGTGTTCCGCGCAGCAATAGATCTCGCAGCAGCCGTTATATTCTGGCTCGGCAGGGAATGAGTCCTGAGCCTAAGGTGAAAGCTGTTCGTCCGTTCACGCTTTCAGATACGGAAGCGGCTTGCGCTTCTAATTTTGAAGATGGATGGCTGGCATGGGAACTCATCAGTGTGCGCCCAATCCAAACAACCGACCGTATTCTCGCGGCGCGTGGTATCTACAATGTTGATTGGCAGTCACCAGACAATTTTTAACAATCGTTACGCGGCGGGTTCCCACAGGGATAAACTCTCAGCCAAACCGACAGTGAAGGAGCGACTACGAAGCGCCATTGGGCAACGGTTTTCCAGTGGCACAGGAAATCGTCAATCCAACCTTTTCATTGGGCATCAATAGCTCTTTGTTCGGCTCCAATAGCCAGGTTCTCGCTATTCGGCAGCAACTGCCACCAGACTCCATCAGGATGACGGTCTAATATCCATTTGCTTATATGGAGTAGCAAACGGTCGGTATTGAGGATGAATTAAGCGGCAACATGTGTTTGACGCCTAAGCAGGGTCGATCATGCTGACCACTCTGGCAACAATTTCGTCAGTGGTGGAGGCGTCCAACGTGTCGATATGCTTGGCAGTCTTTTGCTTCATCCGCTCCAAGATGTCGAGTGCTCTCACCTGATTGCAGAGAGCCACACCAGTCGTTTTGTGTCCTGAGATATTAACGGCAAGACCGACTTTGCGGGTGAATGCGCCGCCCGTTGTAATGGGAACCGTAAGGCACATGCCGACCATATTGATTTCATGAGGCGTGATTACGACACAGCGATGAGCATCCCTCATTTCATTGCCTACAACAGGATTAAGGTCGACGAGAAAGACGTCACCACGCTTTGGAATGTTACTCCGAACCATCAGAACACTTCGTTACCGACGGGCGCACTAACATTCCAGGATGCGGCTTCTTTATTGAGCGCTACTAATTCATTGGCTCCTTCTAGCATCTCAGCCATCGTGTATCTTTTCTTCCCCTGTTTCGGGGTCGCCACAAGAGACCCATTATTGACAACCAAGGTCAACTCTGCGCCGACTTCGACGCCAAGCATCTTCAAAAGCGCGGGAGGAATGCTAAATACGGTCGCACCACCCTGACGGCGAATCTTTGCAGTGTTGCTCATCCAATTAACTCCAGTTTGTGCTACTTTAATAGCACATTTTTCGAGCAAGGCAAGGTGTTTTCGAAAGATATATGAACATTTAAACTCTAGGATTCGATTGAACAGTTACGCGCCGTCTCTAAGAACATAATCTGTTGCAAGCTTGGAATTTTACCGGGGCCATCCAGCCTTCCCAGCGATAATCCGATCCAAAACAGCGATAAAATACTGTCAATATCCTCGGATTCTCCAGCAGCAATATGATTCCGCCCTTTGATTGAAGACAAAATATCGGCCCTCATTCAACAGGTATGTTCTGAGCGCTCTTAAAATGATGTAGCTTCTGGAGCGTTCGGTAGCGTCTGCAATGATATCAATACCCGACAATACAACTTCAGGAACTCGAAGAGTGACTGATCCGGTAACGGTTTGGGACATTGGCGGGCTCCCTGTCATTGCCTAAGACAATATAAGACAAAAAAGCAAGCGCCATCGAACAGAGAACCATTTAGTTGGTGGCAGTTGCTGCCGAATAGCGCAGTTTTCCCACCCCTGAAAATCCAATCAGCAATACGAACAGCCGCATAAGTGCGTGTTTCAGTAATTCCCGGACAGTTGTTTCAGGTTCTTGCGCACATTTGGTGCAGTTAGCGGCGCGCCAATCTTTGTGTCGTCATCGTGCTTTGGTTATTGGGCGAGTACCATCTGTCGCAGCAGATCTTGTTTGGCCCGCCCATACATACGCCTTTGATGAGCTTGAGTTTATTGATTTGTCCCTCCACCGGGCCAGTGCTCCAGATTTCTTCAAATGCTGCTCGAATTGAATCTCCGTCGCGCTGAAGTCCAGAGGCGAATGAAGCCAACAGGCTTCCTTTTGCCTGTTCGAGCCACGTATCAAATCCGACCGGGTCGCGATTGCGCATCAGATCGGCGATTTTTTTGGAAAGCTGCGCTGCAGCAACGAAAGCTGGGTTATTTTTGGGCTCTGACGCAGATTTGCTGAAGTAGAAGCCCTATGATGTCCCAATCAGCCGTGCTTGCAGAAGGTCGAGTTTTGCGCGCCCGTACATCTGGCGTTTGCTCAGTTTCAGGCGGGTAATTTGGCCTTCTGTTTGCCCGTTCGACCAAGGAGAGACAATAGCGTTTCGGACTGCATCGAGGTCCTTCTCAACGCCGCCTACAAAGGACCCAATCAGACTGTCCCTGGCGGTTTCTAGCCAGCCATCAAGTTTCGCCGCTGACTTTGAACGGATCATAGATTGAAAGTCCCCAATGGCCTTGCGGGCAGCAACCAGCTCCGGAACGTTCACTTCGATTGCCGCAACAAGGATAGCCTCGGATTTTGCCAGGTCATCGCGTGCGGCGGTCATAAGTCGAGCAATAACCCGCGACGATGGCGTGCGCGCAAGTCCGCTCTGGCCTGCCTTCTCAGCCAAACGTCGACGTTGTGCCCATTGCGAGACCACACCACTCTGCCCTGGGAAGCCTTTTGCTTTCATCTCGCGCCACAGCGCCAAGGCGTTTCGCGCCCCTTCTTCCCAACGGTTGTTAAGCCATGGCAGCCAGTTATCCAGCGAACTCGGCTTCGTTCGGAATACATCGAGGCGTTGACCACGCAGGACATCGCGAACCAGTTTTCGACTATGACCGGTTTGCCGGACAATCTGCCGAATTGATATTCCCTTTTTGGCCAATCCTTGTATCGCCTCCTTGGTCTCCTGGCGGCGCAGATATCCTTCATACTGTAGCCTTTCCGCGTAAGTTAGAAGCTTGGGATCAACGAGGTTGCTGCCGACCGCTTGCCTGATTTGGCGCATCGACTTGCCAACCGCATCCAGAAACGCCCGGCTCGAGTTTTCCATAAGGTGCCATCGATCGGCGATCTGTTCAGCGTCAGGTAAAGCTTTCGCGATGGCCTCACCATAGCCACCGCCCCGATCGCGGGCGACAATCGATATTGACTGGTGTCCGGCAAGCCATGCTCGAGACGTATCCAACGCACGATCCGGCAGAAGGGTGACTGGCCGCCGACGCTTCAGATCGCAAATGATCGTTCCATATGTCTGGCCGCGTCGGAAGGCAAAATCGTCGATGCCGATGACCGTTAGCTCATCGTTCTGATCAGCCGTGCGGCGGCGAACCACCCGTAGCAACGTGTCGTTGCTTACCGGTACCATCAGGCGCTCGGCAAAGGCCGCCCCAGGCCTGCCGCCAAGCGCGAGACCGAGGTGGTGGACAATTGTTTCCAGACGTTGGGTTCGCCGACCATAGCGTGCCAGAACACCGTCATCGAACTGTTCGCAGAAGATGCGCCGCCCACATAAAACGGCATCACACCAGAACCGACGCGCCACGATCGTCAGCTCCACTCGCCGACCACAAAGGGGCAAATCCGCTGGCCTTCTCTGATATCGGCTTTGAACGCGGCGGCTCGACCGCCCACAATTGGGGTAAAGCCCTGAGGGAGAACGTGATCGTAACAGGATTTGCACGCTCTCGCCGGCGACCTGCACTGAATCTACCAAAAAACCGTCCGGCGCGAGACCCGTGCGTTGAAATCGATGTTGCATTGCTGATCCCTCCAGTGAACCAGCCAGAGTCTGCATACCAACAACAGCAAATATGAGTCAGAGCCGAGAATTGACCCGCCTTTTAATTAATGTTCGGGTTTTTATTCACGGTCAAGTTTCGTGTATTCCTTTGCTCGTTTTGGTTCCTGAGCGGAACTGTTTTTGAACCTGAAGCTGTCATTTCCAGTTTCTAGGATGTGGCAGTGATGGGTGAGCCTGTCGAGCAATGCAGTCGTCATTTTGGCGTCGCCAAACACGCTTGCCCATTCACTGAAGCTAAGATTGGTTGTGATTATGACGCTCGTGCGCTCGTAAAGTTTGCTGAGCAGATGGAATAAAAGAGCGCCACCTGATGCACTGAATGGCAGATATCCGAGCTCATCAAGGATCAGCAGATCAAGGCGGACCAGGGTCTCAGCAATCTGGCCTGCCTTGCCTTTGGCCTTCTCCTGCTCAAGTGCGTTGACCAATTCGATGGTTGAGAAGAAGCGGACCTTTCGACGGTGATGTTCGATAGCCTGGACGCCAAGGGCCGTCGCCACGTGGGTTTTGCCTGTGCCCGGTCCGCCGACGAGCACAATATTCTGCGCTCCGTCAATGAACTCGCATCTGTGCAACTGGCGCACCGTCGCTTCGTTGATCTCGCTGGCGGCAAAGTCGTATCCAGAGATGTCCTTGTAGGCAGGGAAGCGTGCAGCCTTCATATGATAGGCGATGGCGCGGACCTCGCGCTCGGCCATCTCGGCTTTCAACAACTGGGACAGGATCGGCACGGCTGCGTCAAAAGCTGGAGCACCTTGCTCGATCAAGTCTGTGACGGCTTGCGCCATGCCATACATCTTCAGGCTACGGAGCATGATGACGACGGCGGCGCTGGCAGGATCATGACGCATGGCGACCTCCCGCGATCCGGACGCGCAAGCCATCGTAGCGTTCTACATTGGCCTTGGGTTCACGCAGCAAGGTCAATGCCTGTGGCGTATCGACGTCGGGAGCGTCGTTCGTCTTGCCGTCGATCAGACGGTGCAGAAGATTCAGCACATGCGTTTTGGTTGCCACGCCTTGATCCAAAGCCAGTTCTACAGCCCTCACGACAACCTGTTCGTCGTGATGAAGGACGAGGGCAAGGATATCGGCCATCTCACGATCACCACCGGGCGGCGAAGCATCTGGTCCTGTAGTTCGAAAGGCAAACGGCAATTCCAGGAAGGGAGCACCATTGCGCAGGGCACCGGGCTTGCGCTGGATGACCGTCAGGTAATGTCGCCAATCATAGATTGTCCGGGGTAGCCTGTGGCTGCGCTCGATGACCCGCGCGTGTTCACACAGAATTTTTCCCTCGGCCGCAACGACCAGGCGCTCGGGATATATCCGCAGGCTGACGGGTCGGTTTGCAAATGATGCAGGCACGCTGTAGCGGTTCGGCTCGAAGGTAACCCCGAAGGCTACATCGTTTTATTCCCGAGATGCATTTTTCTAGCAACTCAATTCCAGCTGGTTGATCTGCCATCCTTCCCCAAAAAGAATTTCATAAGTTCACAGCCTTGCGGGCTTATTTTTTTGCCCCGATTATTTTTGGTCAAAGCTTAGCGACCATCTATCGTTTTTAGCTACCCTTTTTTATAGTGGATTGTTATATTTCAATGACTTATGTGTTTTTCCGGGACATTTCTTACGGGCGCAATCAGGATCACTTTGCTTAAAGCCCGACAATCAGCGGGCTACGGTTTCAACTTTCGAGCTGAATTCAATAACGATTAAACAAGCGGCGACTGCATAATAAGTGCTGTGCCAAATTGAAAAATGCTGGAGAAGCGCGCGTGAAAACAGATCACCAGCTGTGGTGAAATTATAAAAACCAAATTCGGCGCTGAAGACAAGAAAGCCCGCTTCGCTGGGAGGAGGAGTGCGAAGCGGGCTGATCTGGAAAGCGCGACTGGGAGGAGGAGTGCCGCGCTTCGAGTTCAGTTTCTGGGAGGAGGAGTGAAACTGAACATCCCAAAAATAGGCAGCAACCATGATGATTACAAGATGCAAATATGCATAGCTGATATGCGAGCCCAAGAACTTGGCTACGACACGCATCTTAAATGCGCAGCTTGAAAAGTGCTAAACAGCTTTCGAAGCGACCTGAAATGGAAAACCGCCCGGCAGCGACTGAGCGCGCGCAGGCGGTTTAATCCTCCCAAGAGGCGGCTTGATAACAGTATTGTTTGAATAAAGCAAATCAAATGAGCAAGTATATAATCATACTAATTCTGTATGATTATAGCTAAACTTGCAAGCAACTGAAGAGATAGCAGCCTCATCAAATACAAAGGCCCGCATCGCGCATTTGGGCGGGGGGCTTGGGGTGCGCGATACGGGTGCCTTCCTGCAAACAGGGTGCACCCCATAAATAAATACGATCGTGAAAAACAAAAATGACAGTTTGTTGCAGTTGCAAATGGTTAGTGCAGCAACCACTAACAAAAGTCGCTCCGCAGCGAGGGCTGCTGGAGCGACTGCGAACCGATGCCCCTACCCAGAAGTCGGAACGCAAATCCAGCGTAACATCAGCAACATGCTACTGAAAGTTACAGATAATTTAGAAAGTTTGCACTAACAGAAAGGCTGTAATTTATAGACCATCGGCAGCATCTAAGCCGTTTTCTTTACCCGATATGCCATCCCAAGCGATCTTGGTGCAGTTTCCTGAAAGCCGAATTTTTCATAAAGCTTGTTAGCTGGCACATCGGCGATCAGGCTCACATAGGCTGAATCAGGAAGCTCCGCATTCACATGTTGCATAATGGCGTCCATAATCGCCTTACCAAGACCTCGCCCCTGATGTTGTGGATCGACTGCAATATCTACCACCTGAAAAAAGCAGCCTCCGTCTCCAATCAACCGCCCCATTCCAATCGCTTTATCCTCGTGCACAATCACAACGGCAAAAGCAGTGCCTTTAAGTCCTTGTATTGCCGCCTCTTTCGAAAACGGGCTTAATCCGGCCACCGCGCGAAGATGCAAATACTCCTCAACAGACGGCGTACGCGCGAAAGTCGAATAGGCGGGCGGATTCATTCGGCATTCCTCTTTGTTTCGTCACGATGACTAAACGTCTCGAAAACTGGTTTAACACTTCAAGTACAACCAGAAAAGAATTGTCATAACCAGTTGATTGCTCGTCCCGCTTGATATCTAAGTATTTCTAATATCAAGCTCTTCGGATCATCGCTGTGACTACTGAACAAACCCCTTCCAATGTCGTATTCTCCCGCACTGCGGTCACAAGTACTGCAATGATATTCGGCCTGACATATAGTCTTAGTGCCGCGCTCATTGCACTCGACCTCGATGAAATGGGGTTCAGCGAAGCCATTATCGGTGCCAACGCCGCAATGCATGCGGTCGGCGTACTTTGCATGGCCTTTTTGCTTCCGCGCCTTAGTGCATTGCTCGGCATGCGCTTGTTGGTTATCGTAGCCCTCGCCGCTGCGGCCCTGCTTCTCGGCCTATTTCCCGCAATACCACTGATTTGGCTTTGGTTCCCACTGCGCATATTGCTGGGAGCAGCATCAGAAACATTATTCGTCGTTTCAGAAACCTGGCTCAATTCGCTGAGTACGGACGAAAATCGCTCCAAGACGATGGGCATTTACACAGCTGCCCTGTCACTAGGGTTTGCGCTTGGGCCTTTAATCCTTTCATTGGTGGGATCAAGTGGGTTCCTGCCCTATCTGATCGGCTCTGCACTTGCGATTGTAGCGGCTCTGTTGATTGCCAGTCCAAAAGTCAGCGCGCCGCCGATTACCGACAAACCACATGGAAGCCCGCTGCATTATTTGGCACTTGCGCCCGTCGCACTCGCAGCAACAGTGTTGAATGCTGCCATTGAATCGGCTGGCCTATCGTTTCTGCCGCTCTATGCCGTCGATCTCGGCTGGAACGAAAATCAGGCAACGCAGCTCATGTCCGTCATGATGTTCGGTGCAATCGTCCTCCAAATTCCTATTGGTTTTCTGGGTGATCGAATGAGCCGTCAGAGCCTGCTCATCATTCTCGCAGCCCTTTCAGCCGCAGGCGCAGCCGTCTGGCCATGGGCTCTTACTATGCCATGGCTCACCTATACGCTGCTGTTTGTGTGGGGTGGTGCTTTCGTTGGTATTTATACCATAATGTTGAGTGTCGTGGGGAGCCAGTTCAAAGGCGCGCAACTTGTCGGCATTTATGCCAGTATGGGCCTCATGTGGGGTGTCGGCGCATTGATCGGACCACTCTTTGCCGGCATCGCTCAGCAATATTTGACCCACGGCCTGCCGGTATTCGTTACGATTGCCTGCCTGGTCTTCTTAGCCCTTGCCCTAACTTTGCGTCCACGTGTAATGCTCGCAACCGAATAATACCAGCTTTTCCAAAACTTAACACCAAAACGGCCTCCCCAAAGGAGGCCGTTTTTATGCAATCAGCAATAGATTTTAACGACTTATTTACCACGATTGTAAGAATATAGCCTCAGCAATCATGGCTTCGACTCGTTCGTGAATTCGGCTTTCGGCTAGCTTCTATTTTTGGAAAAGTGAATTTCACATGGCAAATACTCATAAGGCATCCGGTTCACGCTCTATCATAGATGAACTCAACGCCCTGCGTGAGCGCCATACGCCTGCGGCACCGAAGTCGAGCGCTATGAACGAGCTGCACAACACATTGGCAGAATTGGAAAAGCGCTTAGGTCACCTTGGCAGTGCGGCACCTCGTCCCCGCGCTATTGAGCCACAGCAAACCGATAGGCGTATTGAAGGGCTCGCAGAAATTGCTGAGCATCTGCACCGTCTGAGCGATGAGCAGAATAAGGCCGAACAGCATAACACGCGACCAGCCCCGGCTTTTGCACCACGTTTTGCGGAACAGCGCCAAGCGCCGGACACCTCGTTTTCTGACGACGGCGTATTGCGCCAGATTGATAGCCGTCTGGATGAAATCAGCCGTGCCGTAATCGCAGCCAACCGCCATCAGAACTCAGATCACGAAGAAGCACCTCGTCTGCAACGCATCGAACGTCGCCTTAATGAACTAACGCAGCAACTCGACAGCTCTGTTGCTGAACAAAATGCCGACACGCTCTTTCGCCGCCTCGGTGAACTTTCACAGCGCATTGATGCCTTAAGCGAAGGATCGCGTTTGCCTGAACAGGCAATCGATCAGCTGGCACTGCAAATCAATCTCCTTGCCCATCAGGTTGGCAAGGTTATGGAAAACCTGAGCCAGTCCGATTACCACAACGTCAATGCTCGTTTGGAAGCAATTGACCAAAAGCTCGCTTCTGCGGAAAAATGGTCTCTTGAGCCAAATCCAGTACTTCTGGAAAAGGTCGATAATCGGTTCAAGGAACTGACCAAGCGCCTCGATGCGCAATATGCAAGCCATTACGCCGAAGGTGGCATGCTCCATACGCTTGAAGGTCGTCTGGACGATATTTCGCAACATATATCGCTTAGCTTGTTGCAAACGCCTCAGGCGGAAGAAATCGCGCTTGCAGAAAGCGAAGCTATTCGCGGCCTCGAAAGCCAGATCGCAAATCTCGCGCGTCAACTGGCCAAGCCTTCAGCCGAATTTGCAGAAATCAAGCCACGCCTTGATGCAATCGAGCGTTCGATTTCAGACAATCGCGAAACGGTTCTGGATGCAGCTCGCGAAGCCGCTGAAACTGCTGTTGCCCATGTATTGAAGCATGGCTCGCAACATGACACTGCGATTGCACTACAGCTCGCCAACGATATGAAATCGCTTGAGGCGCTTGCCCGTAATGCTGATGAGCGGAACGGCAAGACATTTGAGGCTGTCCACGAGACACTCGTTAAAGTCGTTGATCGACTTGCAAGCCTCGAACAGCAGATCGATGCGCAACCACATCACCCGCAGATAAACTCACAAGCCAAGCCGGTCGCAAACCCTTACTCTGCCGCACCGCAAGCGTTTTCGAACCTTGCTCCTAAGACCTTGGCAAATCAGGCCGCCGAGAACCATCCGAAGCCGGTTGTCGATGCGCAGAACGCAGATGAGAAACTCTCAAAGCTGACACCGAAGACGCGGCTGGAACCAGAACTGAGTGCGTCTCTGGATTCAGTTCAGCCCGACAATGACAGCGTGCTTGACCTCAACACGATCATGAAGCGGGTGCGCGAAGAACGCAGTCAGCAAGAAGGTACGAAGGCTGAAGCAGCTAGCAAAGCCGACCTGATCAGCGTAGCACGTCGTACTGCTCAGCAGGCAGCAGAGGAATCTACCAGGCTCGAACAGCAATCTGAAAAAGCTTCGCAGAAGAAGAAGGGATCGATCAGCGATCTTTTCAATCGTCAGCGCAAACCTATTCTGCTGGCGATTGGTGCTGTGATGCTAGCAATTGCTGGCTTGCAGGCAGGTTCGGCTTTCCTCGAAGCCAATCAACAGGCAGAGCTTTCCGCAAAGACAGAAGCCCCCGCAATCGACAAAGAAACGACTGCTTCCATCGCTCCCGCAGATGAAGCTTTGCCTGCACCTAAAGCGCAGCCAATGCCAGAAGTGGTTGTGCCTGAGACAGAGATTGCCAAGCCGCAACAGGAAAGCAATCTGAATGCACCAATGCCAGCTCCCGCACCTCTAGAGCCGGCAAGTGCCGATACGACACCGGCTGAAGAACCGGAAGTTACTGTAACCGAAGTACCTGTTGAAGCTGGCCCCGCAGCATTGCGTGAAGCAGCAATGACCGGTGACTCTCGTGCGCTGTTTGAAATCGGCAATCGCTATATGGAAGGCCGTGGCGTTAAGGAAGACCTGGCCGAAGCTGCAAAGTGGTATGAACAGTCGGCCCAAAATGGCTTTGCGCCAGCGCTCTATCGCATGGGCAATTTCAATGAGAAGGGGCTCGGCATGCCCCGTGACCTTACCAAAGCGGTCGACTGGTATCAGCAGGCAGCCAAGCAGGGTAATGCCAGCGCTATGCATAATCTCGCTGTGCTTTTTGCATCAGGCGCCAATGGTACACCCGACAATGCATCTGCCGTGCGCTGGTTTACCGAAGCCGCAGAACTCGGCGTCAAGGATAGCCAGTATAATCTCGGCATTCTAGCCGCCAAGGGTCTTGGAATGCAGGTTAATCTCGAAGAGAGCTATAAATGGTTTGCGCTTGCGGCCAAAGCTGGCGACAAGGATGCAGCCGACAAGCGCGACCAGATCGGCGAAGCAATGAAGCCCCAGCAGCTTGAACGTGCAAAGGGCAGCGTTGAACTCTGGAAGGCTAAGCCGCTTAATCAGGAAGCCAATTCAGTCGATATGCCCGAGGGCTGGTCCGATGAGAAGCCTGTTACAACTGCCTCGGTCGATATGAAGAAAGCCGTTCGAAACATCCAGCTCATCCTCCAGAAGAATGGCTATGATGTAGGGACAGCAGACGGGCTGATGGGCAATAAGACCCGCAACGCCATCGCTGAAATTCAGAAGGCCCATGGGCAAGAGCCAACTGGCGAGGTCAATCAGCAGCTCGTGCAACTCCTGCTCGAGAAGAACAAGTAAACGTCAGATCAAGGTCTGATGCTGTCTTGATCGGCGATAATCGACGCGGGATCGCAGTATAATTTTGCGGTCTCGTTGTCTTTGGTGTCGTTAGTGAATTTATCCGTCGATGAATAAACGCGCACTTCGGCATCTCTGATGCCGTTCGCTTCACGCTTGTCTTCAGTCACAACAAACGCATAGACATAGTCGCCGCGCGCATAGCCCATTGCCATCGTCATATCGGTTGGGTGATCGATATTCGTGTCTTTTGTCGAAAACCAAGTGGAATTGGTTTCGAAATAGAGTTCCGACGGCTTGGTTCCGATCACATAATTATAATAGGCTTCTTTTTTATCCGGATGGGCCTTTGGGTCGGCGATGCGACAGAACTCTGCGCGCGCGTTACGCTCAGGAATATTGCACGCAAATTGCGTCTGCCAAGGCGGAATACAATTCGCCATCGCTGGTAACGGGATAAATGCCGTAAGAGCCAGAATACCGTATTTCATCATGGCACATCCCTCCCGCCTCGCTGAACCTTTGCGAATTGCAAAGATTTTCCACAGTGTCAACGTCGCCAACCGCTGCAAAACGGTCCATCGACGGATTTACTTTCTGCCAGAAGTAACAGCTTGAATCCAATTGCCGCCACTCATTATTTAATCATTAGAACAAGGGGGACATGTGATGCTTTTGCATGTAAATAACGAGATGGAAAATGGCATAATTGCTAAAATACCCCTTGCACTGGACAAGGATGTCAAAGGCTTCCAGGGGGATGCGATTGTTTTCCAGATATCGTCATTGGACGGCCGTTTCATTCCGGCTGAAGAAATCCACCCATATAAGTCGCTGTTCAAAGTTCTTTCCGGAAATTCAGAACTAAAAACATCTATATGGCACTTTCGTTCAATCTCAATTTCTCAACGCCGGACGGCAAAAAAACCTCGATGGCGCGCTCCGTTCCGACAGAAGACTGGGCTGTCACGAATGGGCATTATTATTCTGATGCAGCGACCTCGTTCGGCATCACATCCGGGAGTAAGTTTGCAGGAGCCTACAGTGCAAGCATCACCAATCCATATCTTTATGTGATAAACAACGGCAGCCTCATCGATAATAAAATATCGGACCCAATTGCAATCAAAGCGCAATTCTATCCGTCTTCGACGCATTCAATTATTACCCGAAAGAACACATCAATATTGTACTGAGCAACCGGCAAGACTCATACGAATAATCAGCACATCCCGAAAAGGGAAAACGGCCTTCCGGACAAGGTACGCATTCCAAGTCGCGCCGTCAGAATATGACGTTTTTATGGAGCACGGAGAGGCATAATGTTGTTCACAAACAACAATGTGCCATTTTCTTTTCTCATTATCGTTCAAAGTAACTCTATTCTCAATCGGGGTTTGACTTCCCCTGTTTGAGAGAGCAAGACCTTTAGAACGCATCCTTAAACGTGCAAAAACGATTTCACGACTAAGATGCGCGTTAAAACAAGCGATTAGAGCGTCGATCAATTCAGTGAGATCGAAATCTGCTCTGGGGCTTTAAGACAGACCTTGCGGCATGGCGCGACCGCAACGGGCTGCGTGTTGTGCGTTGTAAAAACCGGGTTCGGAATTGGGTATTTACCTTCCCATTGCGGAATTATCGGTCAACATGCTGGTTTTGCTCGGCATGGGCGCTGCCGTTGGTTTTCTTTCGGGATTGTTCGGTGTTGGCGGTGGATTTCTGATCACACCTTTGCTGATCTTTTATAACATTCCACCGGCAATTGCCGTGGCGACAGGCGCCAATCAGGTCATTGCTTCATCGGTGTCTGGAGCACTTGCGCATTTCAAGCGGCGAACGCTCGACATCAAGCTCGGCCTTTTTCTGGTCGCGGGGGGTATAGTCGGGTCACTACTCGGCATTTTCGTGTTCTCGTGGTTGCGAGACTTAGGACAGCTCGATCTGATCGTTTCGATCCTTTACGTCTTCTTCCTCGGCACGGTTGGCGGACTGATGCTGGTTGAAAGCGTGCGTGCGCTTCGCCGTGTAAAAAAAGGACAGGCAGGCGCAATCCGCCGTCCGGGTCAGCACACGTGGATACATAAGCTGCCGTTCAAGATGCGGTTTCGTGCATCAACCATTTATGTCAGCATCATTCCTGTACTCGGCATCGGCTTTTTTATCGGCCTTTTGTCATCGGTGATGGGTGTCGGCGGCGGCTTCATCATGGTGCCTGCGCTGATCTATCTGCTGCATGTCCCCACCAATGTTGTGGTTGGTACATCGCTGTTTCAGATCACCTTTGTCACAGCATTCACCACCGTGATGCAGGCGACAACCAACCAGTCCATCGACATTGTGTTGGCGTTTCTCCTGATGCTCGGCGGCGTGATTGGTGCGCAATATGGCGCGCGCGCCGGCCAGAAACTGCGCGGCGAACAGCTGCGCCTATTGCTGGCCTTGTTGGTTCTCGCTGTAGGCCTGCGTCTTGCATTCGGCCTTTTTGTGCGGCCAGATAATCTATTCTCGATCACCATTGCGGATATGTGACATGAGGAAACTCAGCCTCATATCCACTTTGCTACTCGGCTTTGCAGCAACGCCAGTATCAGCGCAGATCAACTCCATCGGTGATGGCAATGGTGTGCCGCAACTTCAAAACCCGGCTGAAGAAACCATCGAGATTGGCCTTTCAACCGAAACGATCGCCATTACCTCTAATTTTGGTGGTACGGATCTCACGATCTTTGGTGCGCTTGATAATGCCGATCCGATGATCCAACGGCAGGGACGCTACGACATTATCGTCGTTCTGCAAGGACCAGCGCGCGATCTGGTCGTGCGCAAAAAACAACGCTATCTGGGTGTCTGGGTAAATGCAGATTCTGAAACCTTCCTTGGTGTCCCGCTTTCCTACTCCTTGGCTTCGACACGCAACTTGCAGGATATCGCGGATGACAAGATCTACCGCCAGCTTTCGGTTGGTGTCCGCAATTTTTATCTGAGGCCGGAAGACCCTGCGAGCCTGTCGGGCAACATTCCGAAGTTCGGCGATGAATTGCGTGAGATGAAACTGCGGCAAGGGCTTTATAGCCAACGCGTTGGCGGTGTGGAATTTATTTCGCGCACATTGTTCCGCGCAACGCTGAACCTGTCAGTAAACGTACCAGTCGGACGCCATCGCGCTCGCGCGCTTTTGTTTCGTAATGGTGTTTTCCTGCGCGAAGCCAATGCCAGCCTTGAAATCGTGAAGGCCGGCGTCGAACAAAGCATCTATGATGCCGCGCACAAATACAGCTTCTATTATGGTTTGTTCGCGGTGTTTCTGGCTGTTTTCACCGGCTGGGTTGGTCGTATTTTGTTCAAGAAAGATTAGCCACCCACCAGCGTGCCGTGTGCAATCGGGTAAATCTTGCCCTGCCCCAGCATATAGGCGCGTAAGCTTGCATCGACAAACAACCCGCGAAACGCTCGGTCGAGCACGTTGAGCGCGCCCGTATATGCACCGAATGCAGGCATAATAAGCCGCTCGCCATCGCTTGCAAAACACGGACGCCGCACCGAGCGCCCGCGCCGAACAATCCGTGCTGCGGGATGAAGATGACCAGCCACCTCGCCTTGCGCCTGTGTCCGCGATGGCTCATGCCGGAAAGTAAGCGGCCCAACAGCAAGTTCTTCAACGCAATCACCAGGCAGGTCCGCTGGGCGCTCAGGATCATGATTGCCAGTGATCCAGAACCACTCGCGATGTTCCATCAGTGATTTGAGCCGCATAGCATAAAGCGATGGCAGTCGTTCACTGGCCTTCGCATCGTGAAAGCTGTCGCCGAGGCTGATAACCGTGCGGGGTTGATAGCGCGCTATGACTGCTGCCAGCATGTCGAGTGTTGCTGCTGTATCATAAGGCGGAATGAGCTGTCCGCGTCGGGCAAAGGATGAGCCTTTTTCGAGGTGCAGATCAGAGACCACCAGCATGTGCAGGTCAGGCAGAAAGAGCGCACCGCAGGGATCATAAATGGTCGCGACCCCGCGCACTTCCGCATGCGCCAGACTGTAAGCTTCGCCATTTCCCCAGACTGCTGTGCTCATCCTATTGCTTCTCTGATCAAGTCATCCGCCGCTTCTTCAAGCAGCAACTCATCGCCCTCACCTGCAACACGTTCCCGTCCGATTTCAAGCATGACGGGCAGCGCCAGCGGCGAAATACGATCAAGCGGCTTGTGCAGGAGATGCCCCTTCACTCGCGCCAGCATGTCACCAAGACGCTTGATATCCAGAAGCCCGGTCGCAGCATCGGCGCGCGTTGCCTGTAGCAAAATATGGTCCGGTTCGTGGGTTCTCAACACATCATAGATCAGGTCGGTCGAGACCGTCACCTGACGGCCTGTTTTCTCCTGTCCCGGATGTCGTCGTTCGATAAGCCCCGAAATCACGGCGCAACTACGAAATGTTCGCTTGAGAAGATAGCTTTCATCAAGCCATGCTTCGAGATCATCGCCCAGCATATCTTCATCGAACAGACGCGTAAGATTAAGCTTACCCGCGCCAATCATAGTACCCATGTCTTTGAGGCCCCACAGCCCCAGCGAATAATCGGTAGCAACAAAACCTAAAGGATGGGCGCCCATGCGCTCCAGACGACGCGTCAGCAACATGCCGAGCGTCTGATGTGCGAGCCGTCCCTCGAAAGGATAGGCCACCATGTAAAAGCGCCCGCCTTTTGGAAAAGTCTCAATCAGCAACTCATCTGTGCGTGGCAGAACGGATTTGAATTGTTGCATTTCTAGCCATTCCCGTACCTGCTCCGGCAGGAACTGCCAGCGCGAACGATCCGCCAGCATCGCGCGTACCTGCGAGGCGAGGTAGGTGGAAAGCGGGAATTTTCCGCCGGCATAAACTGGGATTTTGGCATCCTGTCCTGCGGCATTAGAAGCCATGCATTCATTCTCACGAATGCCCTCAAATCGCAGCACCTTGCCTGCAAACAGAAATGTGTCGCCCGGTGTCAGCGTTTCGAGAAAATATTCCTCAATCCGCCCCAGAACGCGACCGCCTCTTCCAACAGCACGGGCATTGGCACCCTTGCCACCACGTGTGAGGCGCACATTCAGTTCCGGTGCTTCAACAATCGTGCCAATGTTCAGACGATATTGCTGCGCAATGCGCGGATTGGAAACCCTCCATGTATCATCAACAGTCTTGCGGATTTTGGCGAAGCGCTCGTAGGTTTTGAGCGCATAACCTCCAGTGGCCACAAAATCGAGAATACGATCAAAAATTTCTCGCGAAAGGTTCGAATATGGGGCCGCGCTCTGAATCTCTCTATAAAGCTGATCGGCGTTGAACGGCTCGGCGCAGGCCATGCCCAACACATGTTGCGCCAACACATCAAGCGCACCATCGATCAGCGGCGGCGTATCCTGCGCGCCAAGATAGTTGGCGTCGAGCGCTGCACGGCATTCCATCACTTCGAAACGATTGGCAGGCACCAGAATGGCGCGACTTGGCTCATCCATACGGTGGTTGGCGCGACCGATACGCTGCGCAAGGCGGCTTGCCCCCTTTGGCGCACCAACATGAATGACCAGATCGACATCGCCCCAGTCGATACCAAGATCAAGCGTCGAGGTGGCAACCACAGCTCGTAAGGTGTTGGCTGCCATGGCCTGTTCCACTTTGCGGCGCTGGCTGGCATCGAGAGATCCATGATGAAGCGCAATCGGCAACGTATCCTCGTTGACGCGCCAGAGTTCCTGAAACAGCATTTCAGCCTGACTGCGCGTATTGACGAAGAGCAATGTCGTTCGGTGTGCGCGAACGGCCTCGTAGATATCCGGAATGGCATAGCGCGAAGAATGCCCCGCCCAGGGGACACGCTCTTCGGAATCAAGAATGGTGATTTCAGGCTTGGCACCGCCATGCACAGTCACAACACCGGATTTTGGCTCTGTTCCATCTTGCTCCACCAACCAGCGGCGCAATTCGTCCGGCTGGGCCACCGTTGCCGAAAGACCAATGGTCTGCAGCTGCGGTTGCAGACGGCGCAGGCGCGCAAGGCCCAGCGCCAGCAAATGACCGCGCTTGGAAATGACTAGTGAATGCAGCTCATCGAGCACCACATAGCGCAGACCTTTGAAAAACTGCTCGGCCCCTTTGGATGCGATCAAGAGTGCAAGCTGTTCCGGCGTGGTGAGTAAAATGTCAGGCGGTGCCAGCTTCTGTCGCTGGCGCTTATGTGTAGGCGTGTCGCCTGTCCGCGTCTCGATGGTGATGTCGAGACCCATTTCCTCAACCGGCACTGTCAAATTGCGATGAATATCGACAGCAAGTGCCTTGAGCGGCGAAATATAAAGCGTGTGAACACCACGCTTCGCCATACCCGGCTTTTTGCGGCCACTCCGTTCCAGATCAACCAATGCAGGCAGAAAACCAGCCAGCGTTTTACCTGCGCCAGTGGGGGCGATCAGCAACGTGGATTGCCCTTGTTCTGCACGCGAAAGCAGCTCCAACTGATGGGCGCGCGGCGACCAGCCCTTCTCCGCAAACCATTTCACAAAACGGTCTGGCAGATGGAAAGCTGCAGTCTCAGAAGTCGGGGTCAGGTTCAGCGTCACTTCCCCAATCTAATGCTCGCAACGCTTTCCGCCAAGATGTTTGTTCACTTTTGTTCTCATTTTGTCAGCAGTCCGGTTTCCACCCTCTTTCCAGGGAGAAGTGACTGACCTATCTAATCAATCATGCGTTTTGACGAACTATTGCGTTCCACACCAAAAGGTCTTTATTGCCCCCCCGGCGATTTTTATATCGATCCGGTGCGTCCGGTAGACCGCGCGCTGATCACGCACGGGCATTCCGATCACGCGCGCGCCGGACATTCTCATGTACTTGCGACGCAAGAAACACTCGACATCATGGCGATCCGCTATGGCGCCGATTTTGCGGGCAGCACACAGCGAGCGCAGCTTGGCGAAACACTGACCATCAATGGTGTTCGGGTGAGCTTTCAAGGTGCTGGCCATGTGCTTGGCTCTGCACAAATTGCCGTCGAAAAAGATGGCACACGCATCGTCGCATCGGGCGACTATAAACGCGCCGCTGATCCAACCTGTGCGCCGTTTGAACCAATTGTCTGCGATGTTTTCATCACGGAGGCAACCTTTGCGCTTCCGGTTTTTCGTCATCCCGAAGCTTCACACGAAATCGCGGCTTTGCTGAAGTCACTCGTGCAGTTTCCTGAACGCGCACATCTTGTGGGCGCATATTCGCTCGGCAAAGCACAACGGGTAATCAAGCTTATTCGCAATGCTGGTTATGACGAGCCAATCTATATTCACGGCGGCCTGCAAAAGCTCTGCGATTATTATCAATCGCAAGGCATTGAGCTTGGTCAACTGGAATCTGCAACACTTGAACGAGGCGAAGCCTCGCCCGACTTTGCAGGAAAAATCGTGGTCGGCCCGCCATCTGCTTTTTCTGACCGCTGGGCGCGGCGTTTTCCCGATCCGTTGCCTGCCTTCGCATCGGGCTGGATGCGTATCCGCCAGCGCGCCAAGCAACGCGGCGTAGAATTGCCGCTTATTATTTCTGATCATTGTGATTGGAACGAGTTGACGGCAACCATCAGCGAGATAAAGCCTGCAGAAGTCTGGGTCACACATGGGCGCGAAGAAGCCCTCGTTCGCTGGTGTGAATTACAAAGCATCCCCGCACGCCCCCTTCATCTCATCGGCTATGAAGACGAGGGGGATTGATGCGCGCTTTCGCAGAACTCCTCGACCGGCTTGTCCTCACACCTCAGCGCAATGGCAAATTGCGGCTGCTGGTCGACTATTTTCGCACCACGCCCGATCCTGACCGCGGTCTGGCACTCGCAGCCATCACGCTCGATCTGGAATTGCAGAGTGTCAAACCCGCGATGCTGCGCGCATTGATAGCCGAGCGCAGCGATCCTACGCTTTTCGCCTATTCCTATGATTATGTTGGCGATCTTGCCGAAACGATTTCACTGATCTGGCCCGGTCCAAATGAAACGCCAGCGGGTGCCAATTTGCCGCTCAGTGTGGTCGTGCATGAATTGCAAAACGCCTCGCGCCGCGAGGGGCCGCTGCTTGTGGCAGGCTGGCTCGATCTGCTAGGCATTTCAGAACGATACGCGCTGCTTAAGCTTGTCACAGGTGGTTTGCGTATCGGTGTTTCCGCTCGTCTTGCCAAACAGGCGCTGGCGGATTTTGGCGGCGTGGAGGTCGTCGAAATTGAAGAACTTTGGCACGGACAGGCACCACCCTTTTCAGCGCTGTTCGCATGGCTTGAAGGGCATGGTTCAAAACCTGCAGCCACTGCCGATGCGCCCTTCCGGCCAGTCATGCTGGCAACAGCCTTTGATGAAGCCGAAATTCCAGCACTCGATCCATCTGCCTATAGTGCTGAGTGGAAATGGGATGGCATTCGCGTTCAGGCGGTATCGGAAAATGGTGTTCGACGGCTTTATTCGCGCACTGGTGACGACATTTCAGGTGCTTTTCCCGATGTGTTAGAAGCCATGGATTTTGAAGGCTCGATTGACGGCGAATTGCTCGTTGGCTATCACGGTGAAACTGGCATTGAAACCGCAACGTTTTCCGATTTGCAGCAGAGATTAAACCGCAAGACCGTCTCAGCGAAGCAATTAAAGGAGTATCCCGCCTTCATACGCGCCTATGATCTTTTGCAGGAGGGCACGCAGCAAACAGGCGAAGACCTGCGTCCATTGCCTTTCTCTGAACGGCGCGCGCGACTTACGCGCTTCATTGAAAAGCTCGACAAGCGCCGGTTCGATCTATCGCCCGTATTGCAGTTCAACAATTTCAGCGAACTGGCAAACCTGCGCCTAAACCCGCCCCATCCGGTGATTGAGGGTGTGATGCTAAAGCGCCATGACAGCGCCTATGTGCCGGGGCGCCCCAAAGGGCCGTGGTTCAAATGGAAACGCGATCCATTCACCGTTGATGCTGTAGTTGTTTATGCACAACGCGGGCACGGCAAACGATCCAGCTACTACTCCGATTTCACATTCGCCGTTTGGACCGGAGCAGAAGATGAACCTGTTCTGGTGCCAGTAGGAAAAGCCTATTTTGGCTTTACTGATGAGGAGTTAAAGCTTCTCGACAAGTTTGTTCGCGAAAACACGATTGAGCGCTTTGGTCCCGTTCGCTCAGTCCGCGCGGAACCAGATCATGGGCTGGTGGTTGAAGTTGCTTTTGAAGGGCTGAACCGTTCCACCCGACACAAGTCGGGCGTTGCTATGCGCTTTCCGCGCTTTTCACGTCTCCGCTGGGACAAGCCGCCCCGCGAAGCGGATCGACTTGAAACATTGGAGACACTGCTGAGCTGAGTATGCTTTTACTCAGCAGCTGTGGTGACGCGAATTGCAAAAATATCGACAGGCTTGCCTGCGCCACTGAGATCAGAATTGATCGTAATCTTGCCTGCACGACCAGCGGAATGGCCTGCCTGGAAATCCTGATCAAACAGGAAATCACTCACAGAATCGCGCACGTCATAGCGTCTGCGTCCGCAATCACCCAGACCTGCGAAATCACAATTAACCGACATCTGCGTTGGCTTGCCATCATCGCTGCGGGCCACAATGTCAAAGGTCGCCTTTTTGCCGATAAGCTGGTTCAGCACACCTTCACCTACGTCAAATGTGACACTGTCATTAGGGCCCTTCGACAGAACCCGTGCGAAGCTGTTGGTGCCTTCGCGCATGATTTCGGCCGTTGCACCACCCTGCACTGACATGCGCGTTGCTTCGGTAGGCGTGAAAATGTTGATCCATGTGCGTCCTTCCGGATCTTCGCCTTCCTTTATCGGCGCCATGCGATTATCGGTCAAAAGTGGGCTGGAACCATTACCGCGCGTGAAATCCGCAAAACTGTTGTAAAGCGAGAAGCCAATCAACCCCAGAATAACGATGACCATTACCGGGATGCCGACACTGATAAGTGGTGAGCGGCGCTTTTTCTTGCGATCTTTGCGGGAGACGCCCGCTTCGTAACCTAAATCGGCTGATCCACGCTTTTTCTTTTTCGAAGTTGAGCGGATATCTGCGTTATCAAGCGCAGGACCAGCTTCGTAAGCACCCTCGCCCAAAACAGGGTCGGACAAATCTGGTGCACCCAGCGACGGCTCTCGCTTGGCATTCGCTACAGAAACAGATTTAAACTCAGCCTCGATCTCTGAAATGGCATCCTTGATCTTCTGACGTCGCTGCTGTTTCTGATCTTCGCTAAGGGCAGCATTTGCCGTCAAGGCGCGCTCGTGTGCCCCCCAGGCCGCTTCGTAAATGCGCTGACGAGTGGCCGGATTATGAGCGTCCGACTTTGCGAATGCATTTCTGATTGCGCGTTCGATACTTTCCAAAGGGCTGCTCTTCCTTGGTTGCGTCTGTTGGCTGGGTCCGTCGGGCACAGCCGGTTAAATGAGCCTCAGCGAAATTAACGTCTGAATCAAGGCATTTACCTATTCTAGACCCATTTTGGCTACCCGCGAGAACTGTCAAAGATACCAAATATTAACTTTAAGCATGATTTTCCCCCAACCTTTAGCGAAACAGCCTTATGGCGAGCACTAATATTGCGCAGGCCCTTCTCTAATTTTTCAGGTTGCCCTTGGCAAAAGCCGTGCTAGACATATTACGTTTACGGAAACGTCAATTTTTTGGAGGATGAAATGGCATTGCCGGATATTTTGAAAAACAAGCTGCGCATTCCCGTGGTCGGAGCGCCACTGTTTATCATTTCCAATCCGGCTTTGGTGCTGGCGCAATGCAAGGCAGGCGTGGTCGGCTCATTTCCAGCGCTCAATGCGCGCCCTAAAGCGCAACTTGACGAATGGCTCGCCGAAATCACCGAAGATCTCGCTGCCTACAATGCCGCGAACCCTGACCGCCCAGCCGCACCGTTCGCAGTTAACCAGATCGTGCACCGCTCCAACAAGCGTCTCGAACATGACCTTGGTCTATGTGTGAAATACAAAGTCCCCATCGTCATTTCCTCGCTGGGCGCAGTTCCTGAAGTCAATGCAGCTATCCATTCATACGGAGGGATAGTATTGCACGACGTCATCAACAACCGTCATGCCAACTCAGCGATCCGCAAAGGCGCGGACGGTCTCATCGCCGTTGCCGCAGGCGCTGGTGGTCACGCAGGCGCGCTCTCACCTTTTGCGCTCGTTCAAGAAATTCGCGAATGGTTTGATGGCCCCCTGCTCCTTTCTGGTGCGATTGCCAATGGTGGGGCAATTCTCGCAGCCCAAGCCATGGGCGCAAACCTTGCCTATATCGGCTCACCATTCATTGCGACAAAAGAAGCTCGCGCTTCTGACGATTACAAACGGATGATCGTCGAATCCAACGCTGCTGATATCGTCTATTCCAACTACTTCACTGGAATTGCAGGCAATTACCTCAAACCATCCATCGCTAAATCCGGCCTCGACCCTGATCACTTGCCGGAGGCTGATCCATCAAAGATGGACTTCGACAAAGCTCACCAGGAAGGCACGAAAGCCTGGAAGGACATTTGGGGATGCGGACAAGGCATTGGTGCAATTAAGGAAATCGCACCCGCAGCACAGCTGGTTAGCCGCCTGGCTCAGGAATATGAGCAGGCTCGCAATCGCGTCTGCCGAAACGTATAATTGCCACCTTAATACAATAAAGCCTCCTGTGACGTATAATGGAGGCTTTGTTTCCAATTGGTCCGAACAAA